>NZ_CP165727.1:6680357-6997500 GCF_041200175.1 Streptomyces sp. R33
ACCGGCAAACCCATGACCGGCACCGTCGCCGCCGCCTGGGTCGGCCGCGCCCTCGCCGTCGCCGTCCTCCTCGGCCTCCCGATGATCACCCACACCGGCATCCTCGGCTCGGGCACCGACGACATCGGCGGCATGAACACCGTCATGGACGCCCTGCTCGCCGCGATCCTCGCCGCCATCATCTGGACCGGCGCCGGAAACAGCCTGCGCATGGCCCGCCTGCGCGAACACCTCCCCGAACTCCGCGCCCGCACCCTCACCCGCCGCGCCGTCCCCGTCGAGAACACCACCCCCCTCTCCGAAGCGCTGCGCCGCGCCAACACCCACGGCGCCCGCGCCATCGTCATCGTCGACGGCCACGGCAACCCCCTCTCCATCGTCCGCGAAACCGCCATCGCCTCCGTCCCCGAACACCGCCGCCCCTGGGTAGACGTCAGCACCCTCGCGCAAGAGCTCACCGACGGAATGAAGGTTTCAGCGGACCTCGCCGGCGAAGAACTCCTCGACCACCTCCGCGCCACCCCCGCCACCGAATACCTCGTCCTCGAACCCGGCGGCGAGATCTACGGCGTCCTGTCCACCCTCGACGTCGAGAAGGCCTTCGTGAAGGCCATGGCGCGGCCCCAGTCCTGAAGCCAATACACTGGTCACATGTCCGAACCGACCGGTGCCGCCCGCCGACGCGGGCCCTTCGAGGTCGGGGACCAGGTTCAGCTCACCGACCCCAAGGGCCGCCACTACACGTTCACGCTCGAAGCAGGGAAGAATTTCCACACCCACAAGGGTTCCTTCCCCCACGACGAGCTGATCGGTGCTCCCGAGGGCAGTGTTGTCCGTACCACGGGGAACGTCGCGTACCTCGCGCTGCGCCCCCTGCTCCCCGACTATGTCCTGTCCATGCCCCGCGGTGCCGCCGTGGTCTACCCCAAGGACGCAGGCCAGATCCTGGCCTTCGCCGACATCTTCCCCGGCGCCCGCGTCGTGGAAGCAGGCGTCGGCTCCGGCTCCCTGAGCAGCTTCCTGCTGCGCGCCATCGGCGACCAGGGCATGCTCCACAGCTACGAGCGCCGCGCGGACTTCGCCGAGATCGCCACCGCCAACGTCGAGCGCTACTTCGGCGGCCCCCACCCCGCGTGGAAGCTGACCGTGGGCGACCTCCAGGACAACCTGGACGAGACCGACGTCGACCGCGTCATCCTCGACATGCTCGCCCCCTGGGAGTGCCTGGACGCGGTCAAGAAGGCCCTCGTCCCCGGCGGCATCCTCTGCTGCTACGTGGCCACCACCACCCAGCTGTCCAAGACCGTCGAGTCCATCCGCGAGATCGGCTGCTTCGCCGAACCGCAGCCCTGGGAATCGATGATCCGCAACTGGCACGTCGAAGGCCTCGCCGTCCGCCCGGACCACCGGATGATCGGACACACCGGCTTCCTCGTCACCGCCCGACGCCTCGCAGACGGCGTCGAGCCCCCCATGCGCCGCCGCCGCCCCGCCAAGGGCGCGTACGGCGAGGACTACGACGGCCCCGGCAGCGACCGCTCCGCCTAGACACCGGCGACCGGGCCGCCCGGCCTCCCGGCCAACACCAAGGCGCTGTGGTGCAGTTCCCCGCACGATCCGGGAACTGCACCACAGCGCCTTTTCGTTGCCTCCACACCGGCCCCAGCCGACGCGGACCCGCCCGTTCCACCCCCGTGTGAGGTGTGGCACGATGCTGGCTCCCCGTCACCGTTCGCACAGGAGACACCCCGCGTGCCGCACCGCCCCTCCGAGCTGACGCCGACACTGGAAACCCTCGCGCACAACAGCGCCGGGCCCCTCCACTGGCTCGCCACGGCCACCGCCATGGCCGCCGTCGTAGCCGCCGCCGGACTCGTCCAGCCCGACGCGGCCGCCACCGGCCACTCCACGGCCCCCGCAAAGGGCCCCCACGCCTCCCAGGCCGCCGCCCCCGACCCCGCCCGGGTCAGCTACCCCCTCGACTGCAAGGGCCTCCCCGTGGCCGTCACGGCCACCGCCCAGGGCGACCTCGACGGCGACGGCCGCCCCGAAACCGTCGCCGCAGTCCGCTGCGACGCCGGCTCCGGCACCCCGCCCCACGCGATCTACGTACTCACCCAGGACAACACCCCCGGCGCCGCACCCAGGGTCGTCGCCACCCTCCTCGAAGCCGGCAGACGACAGACCGCCACCGACCTCACCATCCGCGACGGGGCCGTCACCGCCAGTCTCCTCGGCTACTCCTCACCCGAGGTACCGCGCTACAGCCCCGACGTGAAACAGCTCGCCAAGTGGCGCTGGAGCGGCGGAAAATTCCGCCAGGAGCTGACGAACTCAGACGCCAGGAGTGTTTGAACCGTCACTCCGCGTCCGGGCCGTACACCTCGACCCTGTCCGAAACTCGCCGCACATGGATGCAGTCACCCGGGCACTCCTTCGCCGAGTCCACCACGTCCTGCAGCAGCGTCAAGGGAACCGGAGTGGTCGCCCCCGCCTCCACCAGCAGCTCGTCCTCCGGGCTCTTCACGTACGCCAGACCATCGATGTCCAGCTCGAACACCTCCGGCGCGTACTGGACACAGATCCCGTCACCGGTGCAGAGGTCCTGGTCGATCCAGACCTCCAGCGGCTCGCCGGCCTGCCCGCCGCCGCCCGCGGAAGCCTCCTGCTGCACGGTCATATCTCCTGCCGTTCCCTGCGCTCAGTGATCCGTTTCCGCCACGAGCCCGCGGCAAGTCGCGCGAGCCCTGACGGGTGTTGAACAGTTCGACCTTACAACCGGCCGCTTTCCGATGTTGATGGGTGGGTATTTCCTTGGCGTGAGGGAGTACGCAAGGGTGAAGATCGGACACACCCCTACCGTCTTTGTGATCTAGGGGTTTCAATCACCACCAGCCCAGGTAGGGTCAGGAAGCGTCCAGCTCCCCTTGGAGGAGGTGAGGACCGTGGCAGCCCACGACGACGACAACAACCGCGGCATCCGGCCGGGGCGAGGGTCTGAGGACCCCGCCGGCCAGGTTGCCTATCTCGAGCAGGAAATCGCCGTCCTGCGACGTAAGCTCGCCGACTCTCCGCGACACACGAGGATTCTCGAAGAGCGGATCGTCGAGCTCCAGACAAACCTGGCCGGCGTCTCCGCACAAAACGAGCGACTGGCAAATACGCTCCGTGAGGCCCGCGACCAGATCATCGCACTCAAGGAAGAAGTCGACCGGCTCGCACAGCCGCCGGCCGGCTTCGGTGTCTTCCTTCAGGCGAACGAAGACGGCACCGTCGACATCTTCACCGGCGGCCGAAAGCTCCGCGTGAACGTCAGCCCCAGCGTCGAACCGGAAGACCTCCGGCGCGGCCAGGAGGTCATGCTCAACGAAGCCCTCAACGTGGTCGAGGCCATGGAGTTCGAACGGGCCGGGGACATCGTCACCCTCAAGGAGATCCTCGAGGACGGCGAGCGCGCCCTGGTGGTCGGGCACACCGACGAGGAAAGGGTGGTGAGGCTCGCCGAGCCGCTCCTGGACATCACCATCCGCCCCGGCGACGCCCTCCTGCTCGAACCCCGCTCCGGCTACGTCTACGAGGTCGTCCCCAAGAGCGAGGTCGAAGAACTCGTCCTCGAAGAGGTCCCCGACATCGACTACAGCAAGATCGGCGGCCTGGGCGACCAGATCGAGCTGATCCGCGACGCGGTCGAGCTCCCGTACCTCTACCCCGACCTGTTCAAAGAGCACGAACTGCGGCCCCCCAAGGGCATCCTGCTCTACGGCCCCCCCGGCTGCGGCAAGACGCTCATCGCCAAGGCCGTGGCCAACTCCCTTGCCAAGAAGGTCGCCGAGGTGACCGGCCAGCCCGCCGGGAAGTCCTACTTCCTGAACATCAAGGGCCCCGAACTCCTCAACAAGTACGTCGGCGAGACCGAGCGGCACATCCGCCTCGTCTTCCAGCGTGCCCGCGAGAAGGCCAGCGAGGGCACCCCCGTCATCGTCTTCTTCGACGAGATGGAATCCCTCTTCCGCACCCGCGGATCCGGAGTCAGCTCGGACGTCGAGAACACCATCGTCCCCCAGCTGCTCGCCGAGATCGACGGCGTGGAAGGCCTGGAGAACGTCATCGTCATCGGCGCCTCCAACCGCGAGGACATGATCGACCCGGCCATCCTGCGCCCCGGCCGGCTCGACGTGAAGATCAAGATCGAGCGCCCCGACGCCGAAGCGGCCCGGGACATCTTCGCCAAGTACCTCAAGGCCTCGCTGCCGCTCCACAGCGACGACCTCTCCGAGCACTCCGGCTCGCCCGAGGTCGCCGTCCACAGCATGATCCAGACCGTCGTCGAGCAGATGTACGCCGAAACCGAGGAGAACCGCTTCCTCGAGGTCACATACGCCAACGGCGACAAGGAAGTCCTCTACTTCAAGGACTTCAACTCCGGCGCCATGATCCAGAACATCGTGGACCGGGCCAAGAAGATGGCCATCAAGGCCTTCCTCGAGCACAACCAGAAGGGCCTCCGCGTCTCCCACCTCCTCCAGGCCTGCGTGGACGAGTTCAAGGAGAACGAAGACCTGCCCAACACCACCAACCCGGACGACTGGGCCCGGATCTCCGGAAAGAAGGGCGAGCGGATCGTCTTCATCCGCACGCTCGTCACCGGAAAGCAGGGCGCAGACACCGGACGCTCCATCGACACGGTGGCAAACACCGGTCAGTACCTCTGATCGAACAGGGCGGCTGCGGATGCCCTCACCGGGCACCCGCAGCCGACTGCTTTACCGACTGCTCTTTTCAGCCGGTGACGGGGCGAAGTCAATGACTGAAATGATCTCCCCACCAGCGCGGAGTGGTTCTAGGCTCTTCCGTACCGCCGGTCGCGCAGTGCGGGGACGGGCACCGCACACGCACCGGAGCACCAGCGGTACTTGAGCGCCGCTCCCGAACGGGAGCGCCGCCGGGCAAGGAGGGCCGCATGACCGTACGGCGAGTAATGGGAATCGAGACGGAGTACGGGATCTCCGTCCCGGGCCACCCGAACGCCAATGCCATGCTCACCTCGTCCCAGATCGTCAACGCCTACGCGGCGGCGATGCACCGGGCGCGACGCGCCCGCTGGGACTTCGAGGAGGAGAATCCGCTGCGGGACGCCCGCGGCTTCGACCTCGCCCGCGAGGCCGCCGACAACAGCCAGCTCACCGACGAGGACATCGGCCTCGCCAACGTCATCCTCACCAACGGCGCACGGCTCTACGTCGACCACGCGCACCCCGAATACAGCTCCCCGGAGATCACCAACCCGCTCGACGCCGTCCTCTGGGACAAGGCAGGCGAACGGATCATGGCCGAGGCCGCCGTACGGGCCGCCCAGCTCCCCGGAGCCCAGCCCATCCACCTCTACAAGAACAACACCGACAACAAGGGCGCCTCCTACGGCACGCACGAGAACTACCTGATGAAGCGGGAAACCCCCTTCTCCGAGATCGTGCGCCACCTCACCCCCTTCTTCGTCTCCCGCCAGGTCGTCACCGGCGCAGGACGCGTCGGCATCGGCCAGGACGGCCGCGAGCACGGCTTCCAGATCAGCCAGCGCGCGGACTACTTCGAAGTCGAGGTCGGCCTCGAGACCACCCTCAAGCGCCCCATCATCAACACCCGCGACGAGCCCCACTCGGACGCCGAGAAGTACCGCCGGCTCCACGTGATCATCGGCGACGCCAACCTCTCCGAGATCTCGACGTACCTCAAACTCGGCACCACCGCCCTCGTCCTCTCCATGATCGAGGACTCCTTCATCAACGTCGACCTGGCCGTGGACCAGCCCGTCCGCACCCTGCACCAGGTCTCCCACGACCCCGACCTGCAACACCTGATCACGCTGCGCAGCGGGCGCACCCTGACCGCCGTACAACTCCAGATGGAGTACTTCGAGCTGGCCAGGAAGTACGTGGACGAGCGTTTCGGCTCCGACGCCGACGAGCAGACCAAGGACGTGCTGGTCCGCTGGGAGGACGTGCTCGGCCGGCTCGAGAGCGACCCGATGAGCCTGTCGGGAGAGCTCGACTGGATCGCCAAGCGCGAGATCCTCGAGGGCTACCGCAGGCGTGACGGGCTCGACTGGGACGCCGCGCGGCTCCACCTGGTGGACCTCCAGTACGCGGACGTACGGCCCGAGAAGGGCCTGTACAACCGCCTGGTGGCCCGCGGCAAGATGAAGCGGCTGGTGGAGGAGCCGGCGGTGGAGCGCGCCCAGGGCAAGCCGCCGGAGGACACCCGGGCGTATTTCCGGGGCCGGTGCCTGGAGCAGTACGCGGACGACGTCGCCGCGGCCTCGTGGGACTCGGTGATCTTCGACCTCCCGGGCCGCGACTCCCTCCAGCGGGTCCCGACGCTGGAACCCCTGCGGGGTACCCGCAAGCACGTGAAGGAGCTCCTGGACCGCTGCCGCACGGCGGAGGACCTGGTGCGGGTGCTTTCGGGGCAGTGAACGGGGCTGAAAGGCCCCCGTCCCGGGAATCATGAGAAAACCCGGACGTTATGAAAGTGCGGGGACGAATGCCGGACCCTCCTTGTAGGGTCCGACGTAAGGTCTGATCTTGAGGGATCCCGAATTCCCGGGGTCCCTCGCCGTGAGCGTGCGAACCGAGCGGGGTGAGGTAGACATGGCGACCAAGGACACCGGCGGCGGACAGCAGAAGGCGACGCGCTCGACCGAGGAGGTCGAGGAGGCGGCGGTCGAGGAATCGACCGACCTCAAGGAGCGCCAGGAGAAGCTCTCCGACGACGTCGACTCGGTACTTGACGAGATTGACGATGTCCTCGAGGAGAACGCCGAGGACTTCGTTCGAAGTTTCGTTCAGAAAGGTGGCCAGTAGCCTTCGAATTGAAGGCGAAGGGCGGGGTGGGTGCTCGGAAAGTCGGAGGCGAAGTGTTGCGTGCGGTGCGGCGAGGAGAAGCCGCGCGCGGCCTTCGCGATCAAGAGGTCGAACATGGACGGCTTGCAACGTGAATGCCGCGATTGCATGGCTGACTACCACCGCGACCGTCAGATAGCTCTGGGGCAGAAGGTGCGGCCTCGGGTGGAGGTGCCGGAAGGGCACAAACTCTGCCTTCGTTGTGGCGAGGTCAAGCCGCATGCGGAGTGGCATCGAAATGCAACAGCTTCGGATGGTCTTTCGACGCGTTGCAAGCTGTGCCGCGCGGCCGAGGGGCGGGCAGGGCACCTCAAGCGTTCTTACGGCATGACTGAGGCGCAGCGCGACGAGATGGTCGCAGCTCAAGGCGGCCTTTGTTGTATCTGTCTGAAGCGTCCGGCCGTGCATGTGGATCATTGCCACCAGACGGGTAAGGTCCGAGGCGTACTGTGCTTCAACTGCAACACGGCCATCGGCAAGTTGGGTGACGATCCCGACGCTGCTCGTCGGGTCGTCTCATACTTGGAGGGACACGCGTGGAAGCCAACAATCGTGGCACAGGGCGTCTACCGGCAGCCTTCCTGACGCCGGGGTCGTCGTCCTTCATGGACTTCCTGGGCGCGCACTCGCCCGAGATGCTGCCGGGGAACCGGAAGCTGCCCGAGGGCGTTGTCGAGGCGCCGCACGGGACGACCATCGTGGCGACCACGTTCCCCGGCGGGGTCGTGCTCGCCGGTGACCGGCGGGCGACCATGGGGAACATGATCGCGCAGCGGGACATCGAGAAGGTGTTCCCGGCCGACGAGTACTCCGCGGTGGGCATCGCCGGTACGGCCGGCCTGGCCGTGGAGATGGTGAAGCTGTTCCAGCTGGAGCTGGAGCACTTCGAGAAGGTGGAGGGGGCGACCCTCTCCCTCGAGGGCAAGGCGAACCGGCTCTCCACCATGATCCGGAGCAATCTGGGCATGGCGATGCAGGGGCTGGCCGTCGTGCCGCTGTTCGCCGGCTGGGACGAGGGCAAGGAGAAGGGCCGGATCTTCTCCTACGACGTGACCGGCGGCCGCTCCGAGGAGCACGGCTTCGCCGCCACGGGTTCCGGCTCGATCTTCGCGCGCGGTTCCATGAAGAAGCTGTACCGCCCCGACCTGACGGAGGAGCAGGCCACCACCCTCGTCGTGCAGGCGCTGTACGACGCGGCCGACGACGACTCGGCGACCGGTGGGCCGGACCTGTACCGCCACATCTACCCGATCGTCACCGTCATCACGGACGAGGGATTCCGCAGGCTCAGCGACGAGGAGTCGCAGGAGATCGCCCGTACGGTCACCAACCGTCGTCTGGAGCAGCCCGACGGCCCGCGTGCCGCTCTGCTCTGACCATCCCTCGCCCTGTAGGACCCAGAAGAAAGGGACGGACAGCCGGTGTCGACTCCGTTCTACGTCTCACCCCAGCAGGCCATGGCCGACCGGGCGGAATACGCCCGGAAGGGCATCGCCCGCGGTCGCAGCCTTGTCGTGCTGCAGTACGCCGACGGCATCGTGTTCGTCGGCGAGAACCCGTCCCGCGCGCTGCACAAGTTCAGCGAGATCTACGACCGGATCGGCTTCGCGGCCGCCGGCAAGTACAACGAGTACGAGAACCTGCGGATCGGCGGTGTGCGTTACGCGGATCTGCGTGGATACACGTACGACCGTGACGATGTGACGGCCCGTGGGCTGGCCAACGTCTATGCCCAGACGCTGGGCACGATCTTCTCGAGTGCCGGGGAGAAGCCGTACGAGGTGGAGTTGGTCGTTGCCGAGGTCGGTGCGACGGCCGCGGGTGACCAGATCTACCGGCTGCCGCACGACGGTTCGATCGTGGACGAGCACGGTTCGGTCGCGGTCGGTGGCAATGCCGAGCAGATCAGCACGTACCTGGATCAGCGTCACCGGGACGGGATGACGTTGTCCGAGGCGCTGAAGCTGGCGGTGCAGGCGCTGTCGAGCCAGGCGAACAGTGCGGACAAGGCGATTCCGGCGGAGCGGCTGGAGGTTGCGGTGCTGGACCGGACGCGGGCTCAGCAGCGGAAGTTCAAGCGGATCCGGGGTCGTCAGCTGTCGCGGTTGCTGGAGGCTGATGTTCCGGCTGCGGTGCAGGCGGATGCCGTGTCGAACGACGAGGCTCCCGAGGACGATTCCGAGTAGATGTGCAAGGAGCGGCGCCCCCGGCCCTTTCGGCCGGGGGCGCCGTTTTGCGTTTTCAGGCGGGGGCGGGGCCGGTGGAGGCGCGGACGATGAGGTCGACGGGGATGTCGGGGGCGGTCCAGGGGGTGCCTTCGAGGACGGCGAGGAGGGCGGCCATGCCCTGTTCGCCGACGCGTTCGGCGGGGAGGTGGACGGTGGTGAGTTCGGGTTCGACGGCGGTGGCGAGGGCGAGGTCGTCGATGCCGGTGACGGAGAGGTCGTCGGGGATGCGCAGGCCGAGGCGGCGGGCGGCTTTGCAGGTGCCGGCGGCGAGGATGTCGTCGTCGCAGACGACGGCGGTGGGCCGGCTCCCGGGGGCGGCCAGGGCGGCTTCCATGGCGGTGCGGGCGTCGGTGACGGTGAGGGGGGCTCGTACGGTGCGCAGCTCGGCGTGGGGTGTGAGCAGGGTGGCCAGGGCGTCGGCGCGGATGTCGAAGGTCCAGGAGTCGACGGCGGAGGCGAGGTGGAGGAAGCGGCGGTGGCCGAGGGTGAGGAGGTGTTCGGTGACTTGGCGCATGCCGTCGGCCATGGCGAGGTTGACGTGGGCGGCGGCGCGGCCGGCGGTGGGGTCGCTGTCGAGCATGACGAGGGGGAGGGCGGCGTCGGCGATGGCGTCGAGGGCGTGGGCGGCCATGGAGGAGGCGATGACGCCGTCGAGGGCGGCGCGGGCGGAGGCGAAGGGGTCGCGGGCGGGGCCGGTGCCGTCGGGGGAGGGGTAGAGGACGACGCCGAAGCCGTGTTGTGCGGCGATGCGGGCGGCGCCGGTGTAGACGCGGGCGAAGAATTCGTTGGTGAGGGCGGGTACGACGAGGAGGGCGGTGCGGGTGCTGCCGAGGCGGAGGTTGCGGGCGGCGAGGTTGGGGCGGTAGCCGAGTTCGGTGGCGGTTTCGCGGACGTGGGCGGCGGTGCGTTCGGAGACGCGGCCGCGCCATTTGTCGCCGAGGACGAGGGAGACGGTGGCCTGGGAGACCCCGGCGGCGGTGGCGACGTCGCGGCTGGTGGGTCTCGTCACACGGTGCTCCTGTAGTGCGAGGTCGGTGGGGGTGGGGGTGTCGTCCGGCTGGACCCCTGTGGTGGGGCCATGGTACGTATGACGTCGAAGGTTATACGTATTACTTGATGACTTGGATGACTCCCGGCTGGGTTCCGGGCAGAAGGGGGCGGACATGGCCGCGGGATACGCGGAGCTGCTCAGGACCCGGCACGCCGCGAGGCTGCTGACGGGCACGCTCGTCGGCCGCCTGCCGAACGCGACCGCGGCGATCGCGATCGTGCTGTTCACGCGGGCCGAGGGGGGCAGCTACAGCCTCGCGGGCGCCCTCGCCGCGGTGTACGGGGTGGCCAATGCAGTGGGTCAGCCGCTGCTCGGCCGTGCCGTGGACCTGTTCGGGCAGCCGCGGGTGCAGCTGCCTGCCGCGGTGCTCTCGGCGCTGGGCATGGCGTGGCTCGCGTTCGCGGGTACCGGGTCGGCGGCGGCCGCGTACGGGGCCGTGGTCGTCGGCGGGTTCTTCGCGCCGCCGCTGGAGGGCGGGCTGCGGGCGCTGTGGCCCTCCGTGCTCGGTGGCAAGGAGGAGCAGGTGCACGCCGCGTACGCGATGGACGCGGTGGCCCAGGAGATCATGTACACGGTCGGTCCGCTGCTCGTGACGCTGTGTGTTTCGCTGTGGGACCCGGCGGGGGCGCTGCTGGTGATCCATGCGCTCGGCGTCCTGGGGGCGCTGTCCGTCGTGGTCAGCGAACCCTCGCGGACGTGGCGCTCCGAGCCGCGCGAGGCGCACTGGCTGGGCGCGCTGCGCTCGCCGGGGCTGCGGGCGCTGCTGGGTGCGTTCTTCTTCGTGGGCATGGCGCTGGGTTCGATCACGGTGGCGGGCGTGGCGTATGCCGACGGCCACGGGGGCCAGTCGGTGTACGGCTGGCTGATGGCGGCGCTGGGTCTGGGCGCGCTGGCCGGCGGGGTGCTGTACGGGGCGCGGCAGTGGGCGGGTGCGCCGGAGCGGCGGCTGCGGCTGATCGTGGCGCTGCTGGCGGTGTGCTACCTGCCGCTGATGCTGGTTCCGGGGCCGGTGGCGATGACGGGCCTGTCGGCGCTGGCGGGTGTGTTCCTGGCGCCCGCGCTGGCGTGTGCGTTCATCGTGGTGGACCGGCACGCTCCGGTGGGGACGGTGACGGAGGCCTTCTCGTGGCTGGTGACGTTCTTCGGGGTGGGTGCGGCGATCGGCACGGCTGTGGCCGGGCCTGCGGTGGAACTGGGCGGGACGGCGAGCGGGTTCGGCGTGGCGAGTGTCGCGGGGGCGGCGGCGCTGCTGGTGCTGACGCTCACTCAGCGCGTCATGGCCGCTCCCGGCCGGACCCGTACGGTGGCGGGCTCGCCGGTGGGGTCTGCGGCGGACACGAATGCGGGGCCGGTCGCGGGTGCGGGCGAGCGTGCCGGCGGGGGCGGTGTGGAGGGCCGGGTGGGCGGTCCGGCGGAAGGCCAGGCGGAGCGGCTCGTCGGGAACTGATCGAAACGGCGTTCACGAACCCGGTTTCAGAACAGTGCAGAAGGCGTAATGTTCAGTCATGGACCGCCGCATTTTCGGGCTGGAGAACGAGTACGGCGTCACGTGCACGTTCAGGGGACAGCGCCGACTGTCTCCTGACGAAGTGGCGCGCTACCTCTTCCGCCGTGTTGTGTCATGGGGCCGCAGCAGCAATGTCTTCCTGCGGAACGGCGCCCGTCTGTACCTCGACGTGGGTTCGCATCCGGAATATGCAACTCCCGAATGCGACAACGTGACCGAACTGGTCACGCACGACAAGGCGGGCGAGCGCATTCTCGAAGGCCTGCTCGTCGATGCCGAACGCCGCCTGCACGAGGAGGGAATCGCGGGCGACGTCTATCTCTTCAAGAACAACACCGACTCGGCCGGCAACTCGTACGGCTGTCACGAGAACTATCTCGTGGCCCGGCACGGAGAATTCTCCCGCCTGGCGGACATCCTCATTCCGTTCCTCGTCACGCGGCAGCTGATCTGCGGCGCGGGCAAGGTGCTGCAGACCCCGCGGGGTGCGGTCTACTGCGTGAGCCAGCGGGCCGAGCACATCTGGGAGGGCGTCAGCTCCGCGACGACCCGGTCCCGGCCGATCATCAACACGCGGGACGAGCCGCACGCGGATGCGGAGCGGTACCGCCGCCTGCACGTGATCGTCGGGGACTCGAACATGTCCGAGACGACCATGCTGCTCAAGGTGGGGGCCACCGACCTGGTGCTGCGCATGATCGAGGCGGGGACGGTGATGCGTGACCTGACCCTGGAGAACCCGATCCGGGCGATCCGCGAGGTCAGCCACGACATCACGGGCCAGCGCAAGGTGCGCCTCGCGAGCGGGCGGGAGGCCTCGGCGCTGGAGATCCAGCGCGAGTACTACGACAAGGCCGTGGACTTCGCCGAGCGCCGGGGGATCCGTACCGGCACGGTGGACCAGGTGCTGGAGTTGTGGGGCCGTACCCTCGACGCGATCGAGGCGGAGGATCTGGACCGGATCGGGACCGAGATCGACTGGGTCATGAAGTACCAGCTGATCGAGCGGTACCGGGCCAAGCACGGCATGACCATGTCGAATCCGCGGGTGGCTCAGATAGACCTCGCGTACCACGACATCCACCGCCGGCGCGGGCTGTACTACCTGCTGGAGCGCAAGGGGCAGGCGGCGCGGATCTGCAACGACCTGAAGATCTTCGAGGGCAAGTCGGTGCCCCCGCAGACCACGCGGGCGCGGCTGCGCGGCGATTTCATCCGCCGGGCGCAGGAGCAGCGGCGGGACTTCACGGTGGACTGGGTGCACCTGAAGCTGAACGACCAGGCGCAGCGGACCGTGCTGTGCAAGGACCCGTTCCGGTCGGTGGACGACCGGGTGGAGAAGCTGATCGCCGGGATGTGACATCGCGCTGATCTTTGCCGGGGCCCCGTACGGATCTCGTACGGGGCCCTCTGCACGCCTTAGAGTGGCGACGACCGCCAGCCGTCTGAGATCTGAGGAACCCGTGCGCCGACTTGCCGGCCTGCTTGTCGTACCCCTTCTGCTGCTGTCGACAGCAGCCTGTGGCGACAGCGGCTCCGACTCCGCCGAGATGAAGAACGGGGCGCCCGCGATCACCAAGGGTGCCAAGTTCGGTGAGACCCCGACCCTGTCCAAGGGCAAGGGCGACCCGCCGAAGGAGCTGAAGGTGGTGACCGTCAGCCAGGGCACCGGCCCGGCGCTGAAGAAGGGCGATGTCGCCCAGGTCAACTACCTCGGCCAGGTGTGGGACGGCAAGGAGCCGTTCGACCAGAGCTTCGGCAAGGGCAAGCCGTTCGAGGTGACCATCGGTGCAGGGATGGTCATCAAGGGCTGGGACCAGGGCCTGGAGGGCAAGAAGGTCGGCAGCCGCCTCGAGCTGGTGATCCCGCCGGACCTCGGCTACGGCGAGAAGGGCTCCGGCGACAAGATCAAGCCGAACGCCACGCTGGTCTTCGTCGTGGACATCGTCAAGGGCACCTCGGTCCCGGCCTCGGCCACGGGCAAGGAGGTCGCGCAGGACAACAAGGACCTGCCGAAGATCGGGACGAACACGGACGGCAAGGAAGTCTCCGTGACCGTTCCGAAGGACTCCGCGCCGCCGGCCAAGCTCGTCTCGAACTACGTGCTGGAGGGTGACGGCCCGGCCGTCAAGGACACCGACAGCGTCATCGTCAAGTTCAACGGCAAGACGTGGAAGGACGACAAGACCTTCGAAAGCACGTACGCCACCGACCAGACGGTGACGTGGCCGATGGACCAGCTGTCGGTCAAGGGCCTCAAGGACGGCCTGCTCGGCAAGAAGGTCAACAGCCGCATCCTGCTGGTCATCCCGCCGGACCAGGGGTTCGGCGACAAGGAGCAGGGCACCATCCCGGCGAACTCGACGCTGGTCTTCAGCCTCGACATCCTCGCCGTGATGTAAGACTGTCCCAGTTGACCTGATTCGTTTTTGAGGAGCAGTTCCGTGAGCAACCAGCTCGAGAAGCCCGAGATCGACTTCCCCGAGGGCCCCGTCCCGGCCGACCTCGTCATCGAGGACATCTGGGAGGGCGACGGCGCCGAGGCCACGGCCGGCAACAAGGTCTCCGTCCACTACGTGGGCGTGGCCTTCTCCACCGGTGAGGAGTTCGACGCGTCCTGGAACCGCGGCGCCCCGCTGCAGTTCATCCTGGGCATCGGCCAGGTCATCGCCGGCTGGGACAAGGGTGTCCAGGGCATGAAGGTCGGCGGCCGTCGCAAGCTGACGATCCCCGCCCACCTCGCGTACGGCGACCAGAGCCCGACCCCGGCCATCAAGCCGGGCGAGACGCTGATCTTCGTCTGCGACCTGATGGGTGTCTGATCCCGGCAACCCGTGATCGGTGAAGGGCCCCCGCCGTGAGGCGGGGGCCCTCGCTTTTGCCGGGGACCGCCGGGGCGGTACGGTCAACGGTCAATGCAACTTGTAAGCGGAGAAGGGCGGAAGGGCGTCGATGGCGATTGCCAAGGCCGAGCGGCTGATGAATCTGGCGCTGTGTCTGCTGGGGACCCGTCGGCCGCTGAGCAAGCGTGAGCTGCGCGGTTCCATCGAGGCGTACATGGAGGCCGGCAACGACGAGTCCTTCAACCGCATGTTCGAGCGGGACAAGGACGATCTGCGTGAACTCGGCCTGGTCATCGAGACGGTGGAGAACCTGGAGGGGGAGACCGGATACCTCGCCCGCCGCGACAGCAACCGGCTGCCGCCCGTCTCGCTGGACGCCGAGGAGGCCGCCGCCCTCGGGCTCGCGGCCAAGGTCTGGCAGCAGGCCCGCCTCGCCGGAGCCGCCAGCGGCGCCCTGCAGAAGCTGCGTGCCGGCGGGATGCCGGAGGCCGGGGATCCGTACGAGGGCCAGCACAGCGCCATCGAGCCGCGCATCCCCGTCCACGAGGCGGCCTTCGAACCGCTGATGCTGGCCTGTCGCGACCGCCGGCCGGTGGTCTTCGACTACCGCAAGTCCACCGCCGCGCGCCCCGAGACCCGCCAGGTCGAGCCGTGGGCGCTGGAGTGCTGGCGCGGCCACTGGTACCTGGCCGGCTACGACCGCGACCGCGGGGCGGAGCGCGTGTTCCGGCTCTCCCGGATCACCGGCAAGGTCAAGTCCCGGGCGGCCAAGTACACCGCCGAGGTCCCGGACGTGGTCACCGTACGGGAGACCGTGGCCAGCTGGGCCGGGGAGAGCGCGGACCGCTCCGCGCTGATCCGGCTGCGGGCCGGCGCCGGGTACCCGCTGCGGGCCAAGGCCACCGCCGTGCGCGAGCGCGGGGACGGCTGGGACGAGCTGGAGATCCCGTACGGGCACGGGCTGGACGCCTGGCTGGTCGAGTTCGGGCCGGACGTGGTGGTCGTGGACCCCGCCGACCTGCGGGCGGACGTCGTGGACCGGCTGCGCGCCGTGGCCGAGGGCTGAGCCCGTCCCGGCACGCCCGGACCGCACAGATCGCATCACCGCACCACCGCACCGTTCGCAAGACGTGCCCTGAGGGGGAGACGTACCAGCATGGCTGCCAACGCCATCGACCAGACCCGCCGGATGCTGTCCCTGGTGACGTACCTGCGCGAGCGCCCCGGGGCGCACGTCGCCGACGTCGCCCGCGCCTTCGGGATCACCGAGGACGAGCTGATCTCGGACCTCGACGTGCTGCCCATGTGCGGGACCAGCTTCCGCGGCGGCGACCTGCTCGACATCGACACCGACGGGGAGCGCATCTGGTGGCGCAACCCCGACGCGTCGGGGGAGTCCACCGCCGAGCCGCTGCGCCTCGCCGCCGACGAGGCGACCGCGCTGCTGGTCGCCGCCCGCGCCGTGGCCACGCTGCCGGGGCTGCGCGAGAGCGACCGGGACGCGCTGCTGCGCGCCACCGCGAAGCTGGAGGCGGCCGCCGGCGAGGCGGCCGGGGCCAGCTCCCGGCTGTCGGTGACCTTCGAGGCGGAGGGCGGGGTCTTCGCGGACGTCGACCGGGCCATCGCGGAGCGCCGCCGGCTGTGGCTGCGCTACTACTCGCCGGCGCGGGACGAGCTGACCGAGCGCAAGGTCGACCCGATCCGGCTCTTCGCAGTGGGCCACACGTACATGGAGGGCTGGTGCCACCTCTCCGAGGCCCGGCGCACCTTCCGCCTCGACCGGGTCGCCGAGATCCGGCTGCTGGACGAGCGGGCCGAGCCGCCCGCCATCGAGCCGCGCGACCTGTCCGAGGGGCTCGTCCAGCCGGCCGCCGAGGACCCGGAGGTCGTGGTCGAGGTCGGACCGGGCGGCCGCTGGGTCGCCGAGTACTACCCGCACGACAGCGCCGAGGAGCTGTCCGACGGCGGTCTGCGGATCACGCTGCGCAGCCCGGACCCGGCCTCGCTGCGCCGCCTCGCGCTGCGGCTGGGCCGCGAGGGCCGGATCGTGGCGCCCCTGGAGCTGGCGGACAGCGCGCGGCAGGCGGCCCGGGAGGCCCTCGCCGGGTACGGGGAACCGGGCTGAGCCAGGGGAAGCGGCGGGCCGTGCGGGTGCGGGGCCGCGCCGTACGGGAGCCGTGACGTCCGCACGCTGTGCCGCTGCAAGCTGTGCCGTCAGGAACGAATGGTCTGAGGGGAGCGCCGAGCGATGTCGCCAATGTCTGGGCCACGGGGTGTGCAAGCTGCCGCAGGATCGCCGGGGTGGCCGTCCACGGTCGGGCCGGTCTCCTTCAAGGCAGCCTGTTCCGACTGCCGCGCCCGCTTCGAGCTGGACGCGGGGTCCCTGCGGCTGGTGATCGGCGGGAGCCGGCGGACCACGTTCTACTCCTTCACCTGTCCCGAGTGCGGGGCCTCCGTGAGAAAACCGGCCGGCGAGCGCATCGTGGAACTGCTGACCGGGGGCGGCGTGAGCACCCTGCGCAGCATCTGAGGCGGCCGGTGGCCTAGGCTCGACCCCATGCTGTGGCCGATGCTCGCAATCGCCCTGGGTTTCCTCGGGCTCGCCGTCCTCGCCGTCCTCGCGGTACGGGTCTTCGTCGAGGTGCGGCGGCTGTCCGGCCAGGTCGAGCTGGCCAGCCGGCGGATCGCTGACGCCTCGGGGGACCTGGAGCGCGCGGCCACGGATCTGGCGCGCGCGGGCGGCGCCGCCCGGCCGTGACCCGCAGGTCTGCGGCCCGCACGCGTATGGAAAGTGCGCCGCGGGACCCGTACCGTCGGTCGCAGCCGTACGCAAGGCGGGATACCCCCGGGGATTGCCGGGCGTTAACCCCAGGGGGTTACGATCCTTTCCTGAGCGGCCACGGACCCCGGTCCGCGGCCGCCGACACCACAACCAGCCGTTTCGGTGAGAAGGAAGACACACATGATCGGCAATCTGAAGCCCCTCGAGATCCTTCTGATCATCGCTGTCATCGTGCTGCTGTTCGGTGCGAAGAAGCTCCCCGAGATGGCCCGCTCCCTCGGCAAGTCGGCCCGCATCCTCAAGAGCGAGGCCAAGGCCATGAAGAACGACGGCGCGGCCGACGACGTCGGCACCGCCGCGACGGTCGCCGACCAGACCCCGCAGCAGGCGACCGCCCCGCGCACCATCAAGGCCGCTCCCGGCGACGTGACCAGCTCGCGTCCCGTCAACGAGCCGAACCACACCACCCAGGGCTGACCGTCCGGCCGCCGGGCTGCCGGCCCGCGGTCGCGATCACGCCGGTCATCTGCAACGAGACAAGGGACGTGGGTTGCTCAAGTCTGCCCGCAAGCAGGAGAAGCAAAGCAAGCAGGAGAAGGACGCCGAAGGGCGGATGCCTCTTGTCGAGCACCTGCGTGAGCTGAGAAACCGCCTGCTGAAGTCGGTCCTGGCGATCCTCGTGATCACCGCCGTGGCGGCGTTCTACTACAAGAACCTCATCGACTTCATGCTGAAGCCGATGCTGGACTCCGTCGGCTGCACCGGCGGGGTCGTCTCGCAGCGCAACGGCCGGCCCTGCGCCGACATGACCGTGAACGGCCTCATCGCCCCGTTCTCGATCGCCCTCAAGGTCTCGCTCACCGCCGGTGTGGTGCTCTCGGCGCCGGTGTGGCTCTACCAGCTCTGGGCCTTCGTCGCCCCCGGCCTGCACAAGCACGAGAAGCGCTACGCGACGGCCTTCGTCGCCGTCGGCGCTCCGCTGTTCGGCGCCGGTGCGGTACTCGCGTACAAGCTGCTGCCGAAGACCGCGCAGATCCTCCTCGAGTTCACCCCCGACAACGCGCGCAACCTGCTCCCGGTCGACGACTACCTCGACCTGGTCACGCGCATGGTCGTCGTCTTCGGCCTCGCCTTCGAGCTGCCGCTGCTGCTGATCCTGCTGAACTTCACCGGGGTCCTCACCGCGAAGCGGCTGGCGAGCTGGTGGCGGGCCATGGTGCTGGGCATCACGATCTTCGCCGCGTTCGCCACGCCCACCGGCGACCCGCTGACCATGCTGTCGCTGGCCGCGCCGATCATCGCCCTCTACTTCATCGCCCTCGGGATCTGCCTGGTCAACGACCGCAGGCGGCGCCGGGGGAACCCCGACGCGCTGCTCGACGACGACGAGGCGGCGGAGCTAGACCTCACGCCCGCGCCGATCGGTGAGCTGGAGGCCGTCCAGGCCCCGACCGCGCTGCCCGAGCAGGCCGACGGGAGCCGCAGGCAGATCAACGGTTACGACGACGCGACCTGACAGGTACATTCCGGTGCGTGAGCGCTGAGATCACCCTCCTCGTCAATCCCACCGCGGGCCGCGGCCGGGGCGCGCACGCCGCGCAGCCGGCCGCTTCCGCGCTCCGGGCCGCCGGATTCTCCGTACGGACGGTCCTCGGCGCCGATGCCGCGGACGCGCTGTCCCGGCTGCGCACCGCCGTGCGCGAGGGCACCGGGGCGGTGATCGCCGTCGGCGGCGACGGCGTAGTCTCGCTGGCCCTGCAGGCCCTGGCCGGGACGCTGGTGCCGCTCGGGGTGGTCGCCGTGGGCACCGGGAACGACTTCGCGCGGGCCATGGGACTGCCCGTGGGGGAGCCCGCGCAGGCGGGGCGGCTGGCCGCCGAGGCGCTCAAGGAGGGCCGGATCCGCGAGATCGACCTCGGACGGGTGTCCCGGGCGGGCGCCGGGGCCGACGGCGGGACCTGGTACGGGACCGTGCTGTGCTCCGGCTTCGATTCGCGGGTCAACGACCGCGGCAACCGGATGCGGCTCCCGGCGGGCCGGTTCAAGTACGACCTGGCGATCCTCGCGGAGCTGGCCGCGTTCCGGCCGTTCCCGTACCGGATCACCCTCGACGACGGTCCGGTGATCGAGACCGAGGCCACGCTGGTCGCCGTCGGCAACGGGACCTCGTACGGGGGCGGCATGCGCATCTGCGCCGACGCCGTCCCGGACGACGGGCTCTTCGACGTCGTGGTCGTCGGCGACTGCAGCCGGGCCACCCTGCTGAAGGTGTTCCCGCAGGTCTACAAGGGGACGCACCTCGGCCACCCGAAGGTGACCGTCCACCGGGCGGCGAAGATCACGCTGGAGGCCGCCGGGATCACCGCGTACGCGGACGGCGAGCCGCTCGGGCCGCTGCCGGTGAGCGCCGACTGCGTCCCGGGTGCCCTGCGGCTGCTGGCCTAGCGCCGGCCCGGCGGTGGCTGTGCGGTCCGTATAAATGATCGCGACTGTTGTCAGGGGCGACGGGTAGGCTCGAGAACAAGATGACCGAAGAACTCTCACCCGCCGAGCGGTACGCCGCTGCCCGGATCCGCGCCGCCGAAGAGGCCAGTGCTCTGCACCCCTTCCGCGAGATGTACGAATTCGACCTGGACCCGTACCAGGTCGACGCCTGCAAGGCACTGGAGGCCGGCAAGGGCGTCCTCGTGGCCGCCCCGACCGGCTCGGGCAAGACGATCGTCGGCGAGTTCGCCGTACACCTGGCCCTGCAGCAGGGCCGCAAGTGCTTCTACACGACGCCCATCAAGGCCCTGTCGAACCAGAAGTACGCCGACCTCGTCAAGCGCTACGGCGCCGCCAAGGTGGGCCTGCTGACCGGTGACAACAGCGTCAACTCCGAGGCGCCCGTGGTCGTGATGACCACCGAGGTGCTCCGCAACATGCTCTACGCGGGCTCGCAGTCGCTGCTCGGCCTCGGGTACGTCGTGATGGACGAGGTGCACTACCTCTCCGACCGGTTCCGCGGAGCCGTCTGGGAGGAAGTGATCATCCACCTCCCCGAGTCGGTGACGCTGGTGTCCCTGTCGGCCACCGTGTCCAACGCCGAGGAGTTCGGCGACTGGCTCGACACCGTGCGCGGCGACACCGAGGTGATCGTCTCCGAGGAGCGGCCCGTCCCGCTGTGGCAGCACGTCATGGCAGGCCGCCGGATCTACGACCTCTTCGAGGAGGAGTCCGACCACGGAGGCCGCGGCTCCGCGCGCCGCGAGGTCAACCCCGACCTGCTGCGCATGGCGCGCGAGGAGAACACCCGCACGTACAGCCCGAAGGACCGGCGGCGCGGCAAGATGGTCCGCGAGGCCGACCGCGAGCGCGAGCGGCGCTCCCGCGGCCGGATCTGGACCCCGAGCCGCCCCGAGGTCATCGCCCGCCTCGACGGCGACGGGCTGCTGCCCGCCATCAACTTCATCTTCAGCCGGGCCGGCTGCGAGGCCGCCGTCCAGCAGTGCCTGTTCGCCGGCCTGCGGCTCAACGACGACACGGCCCGCCTGAAGGTGCGCGAGATCGTCGAGGAGCGGACCGCGTCCATCCCCGCCGAGGACCTGCACGTCCTGGGGTACTACGAGTGGCTCGAAGGCCTGGAGCGGGGCATCGCCGCGCACCACGCCGGCATGCTGCCCACCTTCAAGGAGGTCGTGGAGGAGCTGTTCGTCCGCGGCCTGGTCAAGGCCGTCTTCGCCACCGAGACCCTGGCGCTGGGCATCAACATGCCCGCGCGCACGGTGATCCTGGAGAAGCTGGTCAAGTGGAACGGCGAGCAGCACGCCGACATCACCCCCGGCGAGTACACGCAGCTCACCGGCCGGGCCGGGCGGCGCGGCATCGACGTCGAGGGCCACGCCGTGGTCCTGTGGCAGCGCGGCATGGACCCGGCGGGCCTCGCCGGGCTCGCCGGCACCCGTACGTATCCGCTGCGCTCCAGCTTCAAGCCCTCGTACAACATGGCCGTGAACCTGGTCAGCCAGTTCGGGCGGCACCGCTCGCGCGAGCTGCTGGAGACCTCCTTCGCGCAGTTCCAGGCCGACCGCTCGGTCGTCGGGATCTCCCGGCAGGTGCAGCGCAACGAGGAAGGCCTGGACGGCTACCGGCAGGGCATGACCTGCCACCTCGGGAACTTCGAGGAGTACGCGCAGCTGCGCCGCGACCTCAAGGACCGCGAGACGGACCTGGCCAAGCAGGGCGCGGCCCAGCGCCGGGTGCAGGCGGCGAGTTCGCTGGAGAAGCTCAAGCCGGGCGACATCATCCACGTGCCGACCGGCAAGTTCGCCGGGCTCGCGCTGGTCCTGGACCCGGGCGTGCCGGCCGGGCGGGTCAACGGGCACCGCGGGTACGAGTACGCGGAGGGCCCGCGGCCGCTGGTGCTGACCGCGGAGCGGCAGGTCAAGCGGCTCGCCGCGATCGACTTCCCGGTGCCGGTCGAGGCGATCGAGCGGATGCGGATCCCGAAGACGTTCAACGCGCGCTCGCCGCAGTCCCGCCGGGACCTGGCGTCCCAACTGCGGGCCAAGGCCGGGCACATCACGCCGGAGCGCCGGGGCCGCGGCCGGGCCGCCGCGGCCGACGACCGCGAGATCACCCGGCTGCGCGCCGAGTTGCGGGCGCACCCCTGCCACGGCTGCGACGAGCGCGAGGACCACGCCCGCTGGGCGGAGCGCTACCACCGGCTCAAGCGGGACACCCAGCAGCTGGAGCGCCGTATCGAGGGCCGGACGAACACGATCGCCCGCACCTTCGACCGGATCCACGCGCTGCTCACCGAGCTGGACTACCTGCGCGAGGACGAGGTCACCGTGCACGGCAAGCGGCTCGCCCGGCTGTACGGGGAGCTCGACCTGCTGGCGTCCGAATGCCTGCGCGCCGGGGTCTGGGAAGGCCTGACCCCGGCCGAACTGGCCGCCTGCGTCTCGGCGTTGGTGTTCGAGGCGCGGCAGTCCGACGATGCGGTGGCGCCGAAGGTGCCGGGCGGCGCGGCGAAGGCGGCGCTCGCCGAGATGGTCCGGATCTGGGGCCGGCTCGACGCGCTGGAGGAGGAGCACCGCATCAACCAGGCGGAGGGCGTAGGCCAGCGCGAGCCGGACCTGGGCTTCGCCTGGGCGGCGTACCAGTGGGCCTCCGACAAGAGCCTGGACGAGGTGCTGCGCGAGGCGGAGATGCCGGCCGGTGACTTCGTGCGCTGGTGCAAGCAGGTCATCGACGTGCTGGGGCAGATCGCGGCAGCGGCTCCCGCGTCGTCCGCTCCGCCCTCCTCGCAGGGCGGGAGCACGGTCGCGCGCAATGCCCGCAAGGCCGTGGACGCACTGCTTCGGGGTGTGGTGGCGTACAGCTCGGTCGGCTAGGCGTTTTTGGAGCTTCCTCCGAAGGTGGTCGTGGCCGGATCTCATCTCTTGCCATGATCACTTCGGGGATGCCCTGTGCGACGATCGGCCCATGACCGGGGGAACGGCCGAAAGGCCGAGACGGGTCGGCCGGCCGCGTGCCCTTTCGGGTGCGGCCGGCCAGCAGCCGGCCGCCGCGCGAGGAACTCCTGTGCGCGGCGGCCGCGCTGTTCACCGTCCGGGGGTACGCGGCACTAGGTTCCGGTTTCCCAGCCCGCGAGGTCGTCCCAGGCCCGTAGGGACAGGCCGCTCTCGAAGCGGCGCGGGGTGCCCGTCACCGGGTCGGTGAACGACACGGTGCGGGCCAGGAGTTGCAGGGGCCTGCGGTAGTCGTCCGGGGCCGGGTCGGTGACCTGCGGGTACACCGGATCGCCCAGGATCGGCAGGCCCAGGCTGTTCATGTGCACCCGCAGCTGGTGGGTGCGGCCGGTGTGCGGGGTCAGCCGGTAGCGGCCCAGTTCCCCCCGGGTGCCGAGGAGTTCGACCAGGCTCTCGGCGTTCGGCTCGGCGCCCGGGACCTCGGCCGCGGCCATGACCCCGCGGATCTTCTCGATGTGGCTGCGGACCGTGCGGGGGAGGACGACCGCCGGGTCGTGGCGGGCGAGCGCCTCGTACTCCTTGCGGACCTGCCGCTCCTGGAACAGCAGCTGGTACGCGCCGCGGTCCTCGGGGCGGATGCTGAACATCACCAGCCCGGCGGTCAGCCGGTCCAGCCGGTGCGCCGGGCTGAGCTCGGGCAGGTCGAGCTCCGCGCGGAGCCGGGCCAGGGCGGTCTGCGTGATGTGGCTGCCGCGCGGGGTGGTCGCCAGGAAGTGCGGCTTGTCCACGACCAGGAGGTGCGCGTCCCGGTGGACGACGCGGATCGGGAACGGGACGGGCGGCTCCGGTTCCATGTCCCGGTGGAACCAGAGGTAGGCGCCGGGCTCGTACGGGTCCTGCGGACGCAGCACCCGCCCGCCCGGGCCGAACACCCGCCCGGCGCGCAGCAGGTGCGCGATGGACTCGGCGCCGCGGGTGCCGGCGTAGCGCTCGGCGAGGTAGCCGCCGAGGTCCGGCCACCGCCCGTCGGGGTCGGCGGGCAGCCGCAGCCGGACCGGGTCGATGCCGGCGACCTGGGGGAGGGGCGAGGGGGGTGCCTGGGCTCTGCGTCTCATCGGGGTCCAGGCTATGTGCCTATTGCTTGGTGAAGGTGCCCAGGTGGGTGGCGTCCAGGTACTCGATGCGGACCGTACCGTCCTTGAAGAACACCCCGGTGCGGCCGACCGCGTTCTCGCCGGAGGTCACGTAGCTGAACGTGTCCCCGTCGTAGTGGGTGAGCGGGAAGCGCATCGGCTTCGGGCCGAGGGAGAGGGTGAGTCCGCCCTTGCCGCTGCTGTTCGCCGTCACGGTCAGCTTCCCGTAGTACGGGCTGACGTAGGTCCCGGTGTACGCGCTGTCGGCGCGGGCCGGCTTCGCGCCCGCGGGCGGGTGCGCGTAGTCGGTGGCGGAGGGGCCGGGGCCGAGTTGCTGGGCGTACAGCTCGGCGAAGAGGGGCAGCCAGTCGGTGGTCGGCGCGCCGTGCTCGGCGGTGTCGAAAAAGTCCATCGCGATGGCGTCGGCCATGCCGACCGGGGCGCCGTTGGTGAGGACGACGATGCCGAGCTTCTCCAGCGGGAGCAGCGTGACGTTGGTGTTGGCGCCGAGTTCGAAGCCGCCGGAGTGGCTCAGGCGCAGCCGGCCCGCATCGTCGTACGAGACGTTCCAGCCGAGCCCGTAGAAGCCGGTGTGGTCCAGGGGCGGGGTCGGCGCCTGCGACACGATGTGCGGCAGGCGCGTGGCCGCCAGGGTGTCGGCGGGAATGATCCGCTTCCCGTCGAGGGTGCCGCCGGCGAGCTGGAGGCGCAGCCAGCGGGCCATGTCGGTGGCGGTGGAACTCACGCCGCCGGCCGGTGCCTGGGCGTCGGGGTCGCGCACGAAGCGGGGCGACCAGGTCCCGTCCGGGTTCTTGACGTGGGTGGCCGCGTGGTCGGGGGCGTTGATGAAGGCCGAGAACTCGGTGCTGGTGTGCGTCATCCCGGCGGGCTTGAACAGGGTGTCCTGGCTGAGCTTCTCCCAGGTCGTGCCCTTCTGCCGGGCGACGGCCTCGGCGGCGGCGGTGAGGCCGAAGTTGGTGTAGTTGTAGCTCGCGCGGAAGGGGGTGAGAGCCTCCAGGCGGAGGTGGTCGAGGATGTACGCCTGGTCGTAGCCGAGGTCTTCGAGGAGGTCCCCGGCGTGGTCGGGGAGGCCGCTGCGGTGCGAGAAGAGGTCGGCGGTGGTGACGTGGCCGGTGACCCAGGTGTCCTTCAGCGCGAAGCCGGGGAGTTCGGTGCGGTCGTTCCAGTCGGCGGGGTCCTTGAGGGCGCCGGCCACCACCGTGGAGGAAATCGGTTTGGAGACGGACGCGACCTGGAAGACGGTGTCGGGGCCGATGGCGCCGGGGGCGTCGGTGCGGCGGACGCCGAAGCCCTTGAGGTAGACGACCTTGTCGTCGTGGACGACGGCGACGGCGGCCCCGGGGACCCCGGTGCTGTGCATGACATCGGTGACGAACCCGGGCAGGCGCGCGAGCGCCTTGTCCACTTCCGCGTCGGTGATCTGCGGCTTGGGCGCGGGCGGCGGGGTGGGCGCGGCGTGCGCGCCGGCCACCGCCGTTGCCGTGAGGACGGTGGCGGCTCCGGCTGCGCCGAACATGCGGAGCGTACGCATGCCCACATTGTCACGCCGAACGGGTGACCCCGCCGCTCGGAACGGCGGGAGAGCAGCCCGGCGGGTCGGGAACCGCGGGGGACGGTCCCCGGCCGTGTCGGCGGGGCCGGGTACCCGCGGGGTGTGCCCCGGGGACGGGGCGGTGCCCGGGCCGGGTCCGCGGTGCGGTTACGCCGCGGATTCCTGTTCGGCCAGGACCCGGGCGTTCCAGTCACCCTTGATCGCGCGCCAGCCCTCGTCCGTCTCGCCGAGCCGCCAGTAGCCGGAGATCGACAGGCGTTCCTTCGGGACGCTCCGCTCCAGGCGGAGGTGGTGGCGCAGTTCCTTCACGAAGCCGGCCTCGCCGTGGACGAAGGCGTGGACTTCGCGGGAGGGGAACTCGAAGGCCCTGACCGCCTCGACCAGGGTTTCGCCGACCGGGCGGGTGCCGCGGTGGAGCCAGACCGGGACGGTGCCGTCGCGGGTGGCGATCTTCTGCTCGTCCTGCGGGCCCTCCACCTCCACGAACGCGTGCACCCGCGCGCCGGCCGGCATCCGCTCCATCGCGGCCCCGATCGCCGGCAGCGCGCTCTCGTCGCCCACGAGCAGGTGCCAGCCGGCCGCCGGGTCGGGGGCGTAGGCGCCGCCCGGGCCGAGGAAGCGGACCAGTTCGCCCGGCTGGACGCGCGCCGCCCAGGGGCCGGCCAGGCCCTCGTCGCCGTGGACGACGAAGTCGAGCGTCAGCTCCAGGTGGGCCGGGTCCCAGGACCGGACCGTGTACGCACGCTGGCGCGGCCACGCCTCACGCGGGTACTCGGCGCGGATCCGGTCCAGGTCCCACGGCGAGGGGTAGGTGACGCCCTCGGGCGCGAACAGCAGCTTGATGTAATGGTCGGTGAACTCACCCGCACTGAACCGGACCAGTCCGGCACCGCCCAGCACCACGCGCACCATGTGCGGCGTGAGCCGCTCGGTGCGCACGACGACTGCAGTGCCGATCTTGCGGGCGCGTCCTTCTGCCACGGCGTCTCCCCTTGCTCCCCTGAAACTTAGGATTACCTAAGTTAGCACCTCAGGCGTGCAGCGCGCTGCTGAGCCGCGACACCGCTCCGCCAAGACCCCAGCGGCGCGCCAGCGCATCGACGAGTTCCGGCTGAGCGGGCACCGCCGGCAGAGCGGGGTCGAACGCCGGAAGGGGGACGTCCGAGGCCACCTGGACCACCTTCGGAGCGACCGCCAGATACGGCCGGGATTCGTCCAGCCGCTTGCGCTGGGTCGGGGTCAGCTTCGACTTCGGGTCGTCGATCGCGGCGATGATCCCGGCCAGCGTGCCGTAGGCGTCGAGCAGCTTCGCCGCCGTCTTCTCGCCGATCCCCGGAACCCCCGGCAGGCCGTCGCTCGGGTCCCCGCGCAGCAGGGCCAGGTCCGCGTAGCCCGGACCGTCCACCCCGTACTTCTCGCGCAGCCACGCCTCGTCCGTCACCTGGAGCGTGCCGACGCCCTTGAGCGGGTACAGCACGCGCCGCTGCCGGGCGTCGTCCACCAGCTGGTACAGGTCCCGGTCGCCGGTGACGATGTCCACCGGTCCGGTGGCGCGCGCCGTGAGCGTACCGATCACGTCGTCGGCCTCGTATCCGGCGACGCCCACCCGGGCGATCCCGAACGCGTCCAGCGCCGCCTCGATGATCGGCACCTGCGGGGCCAGGGTGTCGGGGATCTCCTCCGCGTCCGGTCCGGACTCGGTCTCCTGCGCGACCCGGTGGGCCTTGTAGGAGGGGATCAGCTCCACCCGCCAGTGCGGGCGCCAGTCGGCGTCCATGCACGCCACGAGATCGTCCGGGCGGTGGTCCTGGACCAGGCGCCCGATGAAGTCGAGCAGCCCGCGCACCGCGTTGACCGGGGTGCCGTCCGGGGCCTTCACGGAGTCCGGCACGCCGAAGTACGCGCGGAAGTAGAGGGAGGCGGTGTCCAGCAGCATCAGGCGTCGAGTCGTCGTCACGGTGACGATGATGCCGCAACCCTCACGTGCGCCCGGGGCGGACGGTTACGGCCGGGGGCACGGAAAGTGGCCGAAAGGGCGATCGGACATGGCACGGGAGTTTCACCCGGGGCGTACCCTGGTCGGCTCTTGCACGCGAAACCGGGGGCGGTTGCTGCGTAAGGTGCTTACAGCACACCGATGTGCGATGGACGCCGATGTACGCCGACGGACCAGACAAGGGGAGGGCAGCCCCGCCATGGACGACAGGGACGGCTCGGACGACAAGGAACGGGACAAGGACGCCAAGGAACCGCTCCGGGTGGGAGTGGCCGTGCGCAAGCGGCGCCGGGCACTGCACCTCACCCTCGCCGCCGTATCGGCGCGCAGCGGCCTGTCGGTGCCCTTCCTGAGTCAGATAGAGAACGAGCGGGCCCGGCCCAGCATGCGGTCCCTCGAGCGGGTCGCGGACGCGCTGGAGACCACGGCCGTCGAGCTGCTGGCCGCGTCCGACACCGCGCGCACGGTCGACCTCGTACGGGCCGGCGACGAATCCGGGCTCACGCCGGTCCCGGGCGTGCGCCCCCTCGTCCGCGGACACCACCAGCTGCACGCCCTGGAGTTCACCGGGGACCAGGACGCCGGCCGCGAATACCAGCACCGCAACGACGAGCTGATGTACGTCGTCTCGGGCGCCTGCCAGGTGGAGGCCGAGGGGCGGGCGTACCGGCTGGAGAGCGGGGACGCGCTGTTCCTGTCCGGCGGCGTACGGCACCGCTGGCGGGCCGTCTCCGAGGACACCCGGCTCCTGGTCGTGGCGGTCGGGGAGCACATCCACGCGACGTCCGAGCCGCCCTCGCCCGGGCGCTGAGCCGGATGCGGGTCGTCTCGCTGGCGCCCTCGCTGACCGAGGCGGTCGCGGTGAGCGCGCCCGGGTTGCTCGTCGGGGTGACCGACTGGTGCACCCACCCCGCGGACCTCGCGGAGCGGGGCGCGGTGCGCATCGGGGGGACGAAGAACCCCGACGTGGAGCGGATCACGGCGCTGCGCCCGGACCTGGTGATCGCCAACGAGGAGGAGAACCGGGCCCCCGACGTGGCGGCGCTGCGCGCGGCCGGGGTGGAGGTGCTGGTCACCGAGGTACGGGACCTGCCGCAGGCGCTGACCGAGCTGGACCGGGTGCTGGTGGGGGTGCTGGGGCTGGCGAGGCCGCGCTGGCTGGACGAGGCCGAGGCCGCATGGGCGCGCGTGGAGCCGGCCGGCCCGCTCCGGGCCTTCGTACCGGTGTGGCGGCGGCCCTGGATGGTGCTCGGCCGGGACACCTTCGCGGGCGACGTGCTGGCGCGCCTCGGCGTGCGCAACATCTACGCCGGCCACGGCGAGCGGTATCCCCGGGTGCCGGCGGAGGAGCTGGCCGCCGCCGACTGCGATCTGGTGGTGCTCCCCGACGAGCCGTACCGCTTCACGCGCGAGGACGGCCCGGAAGCCTTCCCGGACCACCCCTGCGCCCTGGTCAGCGGCCGCCACCTCACCTGGTACGGCCCCTCGCTGACCGAGGCCCCGGCGCTCCTGACGGCCGCCCTGCGCGCGGCGCGCTGAGGGCTGGCCGTACCCCTCACCGGTACGAAGGCCCCGTGCGGGGCGCTGATGGACGAGCTCCGGGCCGCCTGGCGGGCAGGGGGCGTCAGCGGGGGAGCAGGGTGCCTGTGAACAGGCCGCGGAGGGTGTGGCCGGCGGCCAGGAGCCAGGCGGTCAGCAGGGCCAGGAACAGGACCGCGGCGAGCCAGGCGAAGGCGGTCAGGCCGGTGTGGCGGGCCAGGCCGGCGGCGCCGGTGACGCAGGTGCCGACGGGGAAGGTCAGCGCCCACCAGGTCATCGCGAAGCCCATGCCGTTCCGGGCCGCCCGGACCAGCATTGCGGCGGCGAGGGCCAGCCACAGCAGGGCGAACCCCATCACGGGCACGCCGTAGACGACCGCGAAGGCGCCGAGCGCACCGGAGTACGGGGCGCCGATCGCCCGGGGGGCCATGTCGGCGAGCTGGTTGACCGCGGTGGTGGACTGGCCGAGGGGGCCCAGCACCAGGAACAGGGTGGGGGTCAGCAGCAGGGGCAGCGGGCCGCTCGTGATCAGCCGGCCGAACACCAGGGGCAGCATCAGCAGCGTGGCCAGCAGGCTGATGCCGAACATGGCGTAGCAGGCCAGCAGGAGCGCCTCGCGGGGCTGGCCGGCGGGCAGGTGGGGTATCAGCAGGGGGCCCAGGGCGGCGGAGACCATCGGGGCGACCAGGGGCAGCAGCCATACGGGGGTGGCCTGCGCGGCCTCGACCTTGTGGCGGACCACCATCAGGTACGGCACCACCACCGCCATGAGCAGGCCGATCGCGGTGCCGGCGGTGAACAGGACCGCGTCGGCGGCGACGGCGGCGGGCTCTCCGACGAGGTCCTTGCCGACGATCAGGGTGCCGCCGCCGACGGCCAGCAGGGCCATCGCCAGGCATCCGTAGAACGGGGCCACCGCGGGGTCGAGGAGATGGGCGCGGGCCTGGTCGCGGTGGTGGAGCCAGTGGCCGGCGCGGGCGGTGAGCACGAGGGCGAGGGCCGCGGCGGACAGCGCCCAGACGATCTGGCAGGCCACGCGCTGACCGGGCACCTGGTACGGGAGGGTCGCGCCGGCGTTGGCGACGATCGCCGTGCCCATGACGGACGCGTACCAGTTGGGGCCGAGGTGACGGAGCGCCGGGAAGGCCTTGTGGGCCTGGGGGGTCCGGGAAATGTGTTCGTGGGGTCGCACGAGGGTGGTGGCCATGGACCCAGCGTCGTCGCGGGGCCCGGCGTACGGCAGAGGGCATCTCTCTATAAGGTCATAAACTGACTTTATGGGTAACGAGGAGTGGGTTCCGCTGGCACACCGGGTACCGGACCTGGGAGCGCTGGAGCTGCTGCTCGCGGTGGCGCGGGTCGGCAGCCTGAGCGGCGCGGCCAAGCGCATGGGCATCACCCAGCCCGCCGCGAGCAGCCGGATCCGGGCGATGGAGACCCGGCTGGGCGTGGCGCTGGTGGACCGTTCGCCGCGGGGGTCGACCCTGACGGCGGAGGGGGCGCTCGTCACGGACTGGGCGCGGCGGGTGGTGGAGGCGGCGGAGGCGTTCGACGCCGGCGCGCAGGCGCTGCGCGGGCGGCGCGACTCGCGGCTGCGGGTGGCCGCCAGCATGACCATCGCGGAGTACCTGCTGCCGGGGTGGCTGATCGCGCTGCGGGGGCAGCGGCCGGGGACCGCGGTGTCGCTGCACGCGGGGAACTCGGCGGTGGTCGCGGAGCGGGTGCTCGCGCACGAGGCGGACCTGGGCTTCGTGGAGGGGCTGTCGGTACCGGAGGGGCTGGACTCGGCGGTGATCGCGCAGGACCGGCTGGTGGTGGCGGTGGCGCCGGGCCATGCGTGGGCGCGGCGGACGCGGGGGGTCGAGGCGGCGGAGCTGGCGGCGACGCCGCTGATCCTGCGGGAGTGGGGGTCGGGGACGCGGCAGGTGCTGGACGCGGCGCTGGCCGGGAGCGGCGGGCTGGCCCAGCCGCTGCTGGAGCTGGCGTCGACGACGGCGGTGAAGGCGGCGGCGGTGAGCGGGGCGGGGCCGTGCGTGCTGTCGGAACTGGCGCTGGGGGACGAGCTGGCCGCGCGGCGGCTGGTCGAGGTCCCGGTGTCGGGGGCGGCGCTGGGACGGGCGCTGCGGGCGGTCTGGCCGGTGGGAGCCAGGCCGGCGGGTCCGGCCCGCGACCTCCTGTCCCTGACCCGGGCCACCCCGGTGCCCATCGGCTCCGCCGGCGTTTGAGGCGACACGTCCCGCGCGGCGGAGCGGGACTGCTCCTGCGCCGCCGTCGCCGGGGGCGCTGCCCCCGGACCCCCGCGCCTCGAACGCAGGCGGGGCCGGACGGGGCCGGGGTACGGAAGTGCGCAGGTGCCTCGGCCGCATACCCCTACCCACCGGTAGAAGCATCTGGCAGGCTGCCGCCATGAATCTTCCCGCCGGTGGAGACAGGGCCCGGTACGACCGGGCCACCGCGCATCTCGACGCGCCCCTGGCCATCGTCGATCTCGCCGCGTTCGACGCCAACGCGGACGATCTCGTCCGCCGGGCCGGCGGCAAGCCGATCCGCGTCGCCAGCAAGTCCGTCCGCTGCCGCGCGCTCCTCGAACGGGTCCTCGCCCGGCCCGGGTTCGCCGGGATCATGTCGTACACCCTCGCCGAGTCGATCTGGCTGGCCCGGTCGGGGTTCGAGGACGTGCTGCTGGCCTATCCGTCCGCCGACCGCGCCGGATTCGCCGAGCTGGCGGGCGACCCCAAGCTGGCCGCGGCCGTCACCGTCATGGTCGACGACCCCGCCCAGCTGGAGCTGATCGACACCTCCCGGGACGGCGCCGGCCCGCACGAGATCCGCGTCTGCCTCGAACTCGACACCGCGCTCCACCTGTTCGGCGGCCGGTTCCGCGTCGGCGCCCGCCGGTCACCGCTCCGCGACCCCGCCGCGCTCGCGGACCTCGCCCGTACGGTCTGCGCCCGGCCCGGCTTCCGCGTCGTCGGGATCATGGGCTACGAGGGCCACGTCGCCGGCGTCGGAGACGCCCTCGCGGGTCGCCCCTTCCGCTCCCGCGCCATCCGGCTCATGCAGGCCACCGCCCGCAAGGAACTCGCGGCCCGCCGCGCCGAAGCCGTACGGGCCGTCCGCGCCGTCGTCCCGGACCTGGAGTTCGTCAACGGCGGCGGCACCGGCAGCGTCCAGCAGACCGCCGCCGAGGACGCCGTCACGGAGATCGCCGCCGGCTCGGGGCTCTACGTACCGCGGCTGTTCGACAACTACACGTCCTTCCGCGGCCGCCCCGCCGCGCTCTTCGCCCAGCCGGTGGTGCGCAGGCCCGGCGTCGGCGTGGTCACCGTGCTCGGCGGCGGCTACCCCGCCTCCGGCGCCGCCGGCGCGGACCGGCTCCCGGAGCCGTACCTGCCGCAGGGCCTGCGCTACGACCCCCAGGAGGGGGCCGGCGAGGTGCAGACCCCGCTGCTCGGCAGCCCGGCCGACGATCTGCTGATCGGCGACCGGGTCTGGTTCCGGCACGCGAAGGCCGGGGAGCTGTGCGAACGGTTCGAGTCGCTGCACCTCGTCGAGGGTGACCGGGTGACGGCCACCGTCCCGACCTACCGGGGTGAGGGGCGCACCTTCCTCTAGTACGCCTGGTACACGCTTAGTACGCCTGGTACACGCTGTCCGTCTGGTCCGGGATGACGCTCGTGTCGCCCCGGCGGACGGGGCCCGCCGTGCCGTCATGGTCCACGTAGCCGGCGGTGGAGCACGGGTACGGCGCGCTCTTCTGCTTCTTCGGCTCGATGAACATCGGGTTCACGATCCACTTGCCGTCGCTGTTGTCGTACGCACGGCACATCAGCTCGTTCTTGTTCCGGTTCACGACCAGCCGCAGCGCGGTCGCGTCCCGCAGGAACGAGATGTCGGTGTCGGAGTCGCCCGCGGCGAACACCTGGCGGCGGGCGGCCGGCTGGACCTTCTCGGCGGCCGCGCCGCGCACCCCGAAGATCTCCTTGTTGATCCAGCAGCGCTTGCCGTCGATGTACGTGATCATCGTGTCGGCGCCGTCCTCCACCGACCCGCAGCCCTGCAGGTGCGCGGTGAACTTCCCGCCGGACGCGGTCGTGTTGCGGATGCCGATGACGTGGCCCGCGTCGACGCCGACCCCCTTGGCCCACACCTCGACGACCGGCTGCGGCGAGGCCGAGCTGATCCAGACGTCGAAGCCGGCCTTCTGCAGGCCGGCCATGAGGTCCTTCTGCTGGTCGTAGTAGCGGACCCAGCCGGTGGCGCTACCGGTGCCGACCTGCTGCTTGGCGCCGACCGGCGCGGCCAGGTTCTCGGCCTGCGCGGCGGCCGCGAAGCCGCGGACCTCGCGTGCGGTCCAGCCCTGCATCAGCTGCGGCAGCCAGGCGTACGCGGGCTCGATGGTGCGGTGGTCCCAGCCGGCGAAGGCGGCGGCGCCCGAGCGGGTCGCGGCGGTGCCGTAGACGGCGGCGAGTTCGTCGGCGCAGCCCGCGCCCTCGGGGGTGCCGGTGGGCAGCGGGGCGCCGGGGCGGGCGAGGGCGCCGCACGCGTCGGCGAGCGCCCGCGCGGCGGCCGGGGTGAGGTAGCGGCTGGTGGCGGTCCAGTCCCCGGCGGCCGGCAGCCGGATCTTGCCGTTCCGCAGCAGCCAGTACATGGTGGCGTCGCCGACGTCGTTCTTGACGACGGTGTTGTCCCAGTCGAAGACGGCGACGGGCTTGTTGCGGTTCGGCCGGTACGGGTTGCACTTCCCGTACTCGTCGATCAGCTGCTGGAGCCTGGCCTGGTTGTCCCCGTACCAGCCGGCGGCGAGCTGCGGGGTGGTGCAGCGGGCCGCCTGGGCGGCGGGGGCGGTGGCGACGAGGGTGCCGGCGGCGATCGCGGCGGCGGCGCCGACGGCCTGGAGCCGTCGTGCGGTGCTACGTGGGGTCACTGAGGTGAACACTCCCTCTTTCTCGCGGGCGTACGGAGGTCGTCGGATCGTGGAACAGCCGGGCGTCGTGCGACGCCCGGCTGTCGGGGGATGCGGCTCGGGCCGGCTACAGCGGCGTGACGTACGCGCCCGAGATGCCGCCGTCGACCAGGAAGTCGGTGGCGTTGATGAACGAGGAGTCGTCGCTCGCGAGGAACGCGACGGCGGCGGCGATCTCGGTGGGCTCGGCGAACCGGCCCAGCGGGATGTGCACGAGACGGCGGGCCGCCCGCTCCGGGTCCTTGGCGAACAGCTCCTGCAGCAGCGGGGTGTTGACCGGCCCCGGGCACAGGGCGTTGACGCGGATGCCCTCGCGGGCGAACTGCACGCCGAGCTCGCGGGACATGGCGAGCACGCCGCCCTTGGAGGCGGTGTAGGAGATCTGCGAGGTCGCGGCGCCCATGATGGCCACGAAGGACGCCGTGTTGATGATCGAGCCGCGGCCCTGGCGCTGCATGTAGGGCAGGGCGGCCTTGCAGCACAGGTACACGGAGGTGAGGTTGACGTCCTGGACCCGCTTCCAGGCCTCGAGACCGGTGGTGAGGATCGAGTCGTCGTCCGGGGGCGAGATGCCCGCGTTGTTGAAGGCGATGTCGACGGAGCCGTAGGTGTCGAAGGCGGTCTTGAAGAGGGCCTCGACCTCCTCCGGGCTGGTGACGTCGACCTTCACGAACAGGCCGTTCACCTCTTCGGCGGCGGCCTTGCCGGCCGTCTCGTCGATGTCGGCGCAGACCACGTTGGCGCCCTCGGAGGCCAGACGGCGGGCGGTGGCCAGGCCGATGCCGCTGCCGGCTCCGGTGATGACGGCGGTACGGCCGACCAGGCGGCGGCAGACGATCTCGGTGTCAGAAGTGGTCATGGTGTGCTCAGGCCTCCGTGCTGATGAAGACGTTCTTGGTCTCGGTGAATGCGGTGAGGGCGTCGGGTCCGAGCTCGCGGCCGAGTCCGGACTGCTTGTAGCCGCCGAAGGGGGTCCAGTAGCGGACACTGCTGTGGGAGTTGACGGACAGGTTGCCCGCGGAGACGGCGCGCGAGACGCGCAGCGCGCGGCCGACGTCGCGGGTCCAGAGGGAGCCGGAGAGCCCGTACTCGGTCGCGTTGGCCAGCCGTACGGCGTCCTCCTCGTCCTCGAAGGGGAGGACGACGGCGACCGGGCCGAAGACCTCCTCGGCCGCCACGGGCGCGGTGGGGGCGACGTCCGTGACGAGGGTCGGCGGGTACCAGAAGCCGGGGCCCTCGGGGGCGGTGCCGCGGATCGCGGTGAGGTCGTCGGTGACGTACGACCGTACGCGGTCCAGCTGCACGCGGGAGATCAGCGGCCCCATCTGGGTCTTCTCGTCGGCGGGGTCACCGACGCGGACGCCCTCGATCCCGGGGGCGAGCAGCTCCAGGAACCGGTCGTAGGCGGAGCGCTGGACCAGGATCCGGGTGCGGGCGCAGCAGTCCTGGCCGGTGTTGTCGAGGAAGGACATGGGAGCCGCGGCAGCAGCGGCCTCCAGGTCCGCGTCGGCGAAGACGATGTTCGGGCTCTTGCCGCCGAGTTCGAGGGTGACCCGCTTCACGCGGTCGGCGCACTTGGCCATGATCTGCTTGCCGACCGGGGTGGACCCCGTGAAGACGATCTTCGCGACGCCCGGGTGCTCGACGAGCGCGTCTCCGGTGACCGTCCCGCGGCCGGGGAGCACCTGGAAGAGGTGTTCGGGGATCCCGGCTTCGAGGGCGAGTTCGGCGAGGCGCAGCGCGGTGAGCGGGGTGGTCTCGGCGGGCTTGAGGAGGACGGCGTTGCCCGCGGCCAGGGCCGGGGCCAGGCCCCAGGCGGCGATCGGCATGGGGAAGTTCCACGGGGCGATCACGCCGATGACGCCGAGGGGCTCGAGGAAGGTGACGTCGATGCCGCCGACGACGGGGATCTGCCGGCCGGAGAGCCGTTCCACTCCGCCGGCGGCGAATTCGAGCAGGTCACGGACGTTGCCGGCTTCCCAGCGGGCGTTGCCGACGGTGTGCCCGGCCTCGCGGACCTCCAGCTGGGCCAGTTCCTCGATGTGCCCGTCGACGACCGCGGCGAAGCGGCGCAGCAGCCTGGCCCGGTCGGCGGGGGCGGCCGCCGCCCAGCCGCGCTGGGCCGCGGCGGCCCGCGCGACGGCGGTGTCGACATCGTCCCGTGTGGCGGCCGGGACGATGGCGACGATTTCCTCGGTGGCCGGATTCAACACTGTCAGACTGTCGGGGGCCAGCACATCGGACACGTGGTGCCTCACAGATTCTCGGTTCGGTGGCGTGCGTGGCGCGCCGTGGCGTGCGCCGCGCGGTGGCTACAGGCGCTCGAAGGAGCGGCGCAGCTCCCAGTCGGTGACCGCGGAGTCGTACGCGTCCAGTTCGACGCGCGCCATGTTGCGGTAGTGGGCGACCACCTCGGGGCCGAAGGCGGCCTTGGCGATCTCGCTGTTCTCCCAGAGCTCCGCGGCCTCGCGCAGGGTGGTGGGAACGTGCGCGAAGTCGGCGGTGTACGCGTTGCCCGCGCAGGCCTCCGGCAGCTCGAGGCGGTTCTCGACGCCGTAGAGCCCGGCCGCGACCAGGCCGGCGACGGCGAGGTACGGGTTGACGTCCCCGCCCGGGAGGCGGTTCTCGAAGCGCATGGAGCGGCCGTGGCCGACGACCCGGAGCGCGCAGGTCCGGTTGTCCACGCCCCAGGCGACGGCGGTCGGCGCGAAGGATCCCGGCCGGAAACGCTTGTAGGAATTGATGTTCGGGGCGTAGAGAAGGGAGAAGTCGCGCAGCGCGGCCAGCTGTCCGGCCAGGAAGTGCCGCATCACCGGTGACATCCCGCCCGGGCCGTCACCGGCCATCGCGTTGTGCCCGTCGGCATCGCCCAGCGAGAGGTGGATATGGCAGGAGTTGCCCTCGCGCTCGTCGAACTTGGCCATGAAGGTGAGCGAGACACCCTCCTGGGAGGCGATCTCCTTCGCCCCGGTCTTGTAGACGGCGTGCTGGTCGCAGGTGGTCAGCGCCTCGTCGTAGCGGAAGGCGATCTCGTGCTGGCCGAGGTTGCACTCGCCCTTCGCGGACTCGACGGTCAGGCCCGCGGCCTGCATCTCGTTGCGGATGCGGCGCAGCAGGGGCTCGATGCGGCCGGTCCCGAGGACGGAGTAGTCGATGTTGTACTGGTTGGCGGGGGTCAGGCCGCGGTAATTGGCGTTCCAGGCCTGCTCGTAGGTGTCCTGGAAGACCATGAACTCCAGCTCGGTGCCGACCATGGCCGTGTACCCGTGCCCGGCGAGGCGCTCGAGCTGGCGGCGCAGGATCTGCCGGGGCGCGGCGACCACGGGCGAGCCGTCGTTCCAGGCGAGGTCGGCGAGGAGGAAGGCACTGCCCGGGTTCCACGGGATCCGGCGCAGGGTCGCGAGGTCGGGGTGCATGGCGAAGTCGCCGTAGCCCCGGTCCCAGGAGGACATCTCGTATCCGTCGACGGTGTTCATGTCCGTGTCGACGGCGAGGAGGTAGTTGCACCCCTCGGTGCCGTGCGCGAGGACCTCGTCGAGGAAGAACTGTGCGGCGAACCGCTTGCCCTGGAGCCGCCCCTGCATGTCGGGGAAGGCCAGGACCACGGTGTCGATCTCGCCGCTCGCCACGAGAGCGCGGAGCTCCTCGGGCGCGAGCGGCGGCTTGCGGTCTACCACTGGAATCTCTCCTTCGGTGAGCCGAGGAGGCCTAAGGTATTGAATAGAACCATTGCTTGGGAAGGGGAGGAGCCGAGATGACCGACACGGCGAGCGAAGGCGGCGCGATCGCGCGGCTGAATCCGGTGCTGCGGCAGGTGCGGGCGGGCAACGGTTTCGAGGAGGCGCTGGAGCAGATCCTCCAGGTGGTCCGGCTGGGGCTGGTGCCGGGCGGGGAGCGGCTTCCGCCCGAGCGGGAGCTGGCGGAGCGGATGGGGATCAGCCGGGTCACCCTGCGCGAGGTGCTGAAGGTGCTCCAGGACCAGGGCCTGGTGGAGGCCCGGCGCGGGCGGTACGGCGGAACGTTTGTGCTCCCGCGCCCCGACACCCCCGTCGGCGGCACCGAGGACGAGCTGCGCCGGCGCGTGGTGGGCGTGGACATCGAGGACGTCCTGCGGTTCCGCGAGGTCCTGGAGGTGGGTGCGGCCGGGCTGTGCGCCTCCCAGGGGCTGACCGAGGAGGGCGCCGAGCGCCTGCTCGGCGCGCTGACCGCCACCCATGACGCACCGCTGCCCGACTACCGCCGCCAGGACACCCTCTTCCACCTCACCCTGTGCGAGCTCGCCGGATCCGCCACCCTCACGGCCCAGTACGCCGCCGTCCGGGCCACCGTGAACGACCTGCTGGACTGCATCCCGCTGCTGGTGCGCAACCTGGAGCACTCGCAGCAGCAGCACTCCGCGCTCGTGGAGGCGGTGCTGGAGCGGAACGCGGACGCGGCGCGCGAGGTGATGCGCGAGCACTGCTGCGGAACGGCCGCGCTGCTGCGGGGGTTTCTGGCCTAGAGGGTGTCGTCGAAGTCGGGTGCGGGCGTGGCTCGTGAGGCTTTCGTAACCCTTGTTTAACGCAGGGGTCTTGCGCTCTCCACTCCGCTACGGCAAAGGTACGCCCCACAACCATTGCCCTAGGCAGGAGCGCACATGGCCGACGACACCGAGGCACGGCTCGCAGCCGTACCCGAACCCACCACGTCCCCCGAGGGCGGCGACGGTTACCTGGAACGCCGTACGCTCCGCCGCGGCAGTGCCGGCTGGCTGCTGCTGACCGGCCTCGGCGTCGCGTACGTCGTCTCCGGCGACTTCTCCGGCTGGAACGTCGGCCTCGCCCAGGGCGGCTTCGGCGGGCTCGCCATCGCCACCGCCCTGATGGGCGCGATGTACGCCTGCCTCGTCTTCTCCCTCGCGGAACTGTCCGCGATCCTGCCGACGGCCGGCGGCGGCTACGGCTTCGCCCGCCGGGCGCTCGGCACCTGGGGCGGCTTCCTCACCGGCACCGCGATCCTCATCGAGTACATCCTGGCCCCGGCCGCCATCGCGATCTTCATCGGCGACTACGTCGAATCCCTCAACCTCTTCGGCCTCACCTCGGGCTGGCCGGTCTACCTCGCCTGCTTCGCGATCTTCATCGGCATCCACCTGTGGGGCGTCGGCGAGGCGCTGCGCTTCTCCCTCGTCGTCACCGCGATCGCCGTGCTCGCCCTGATCGTCTTCGCGCTGGGCGCCTTCACCGAGTTCGACCCCTCGAACCTCGACGACATCGCCGTGGACACCACCGCCGCCGGCTCCAGCTCGTGGCTGCCGCTGGGCGTCCTCGGCATCTGGGCCGCGTTCCCCTTCGGCATGTGGTTCTTCCTCGGCGTCGAGGGCGTACCGCTGGCCGCCGAGGAGGCCAAGGACCCGGTCCGCTCCATGCCGCGGGCCCTGTCGATCTCCATGGGCATCCTCGTCCTGCTCGCGCTGGTCACCTTCCTCGCCTCGACCGGAGCGCGCGGCGCCGACGCCATCAAGGACGCCGGGAACCCCCTGGTCGTCGCCCTCGAAGGCGACCCGGGCCTGTCCTGGCTGAAGACCTTCGTCAACTACGCGGGCCTGGCCGGGCTCGTCGCCTCGTTCTTCTCCCTCATCTACGCCGGCTCGCGCCAGCTGTTCGCCCTTTCCCGCGCCGGCTACCTGCCGCGCTTCCTGTCCCTCACCTCGAAGCGCAAGGCCCCGTACCTGGGCCTGCTCATCCCCGGCGCGATCGGCTTCGCGCTCGCCGCGGCCACCGGGAACGGCCCGCGCATGCTCAACATCGCGGTGTTCGGCGCGACCATCTCGTACGCGCTGATGGCCCTCTCCCACATCGTGCTCCGCAAGCGGGAGCCGGGCCTGGAGCGCCCCTACCGCACGCCGGGCGGCATCGCCACCTCCTCGGTGGCCTTCGTCCTCGCCCTCTCGGCGCTCGTCGCCACCTTCCTGGTGGACAAGGACGCGGCGTTCATCGCACTGGGTGTGTACGCCGTCGCCCTCGCCTACTTCGCCCTCTACAGTCGGCACCACCTGGTGGCCTCCGCGCCGGAGGAGGAGTTCGCTGCGCTGGCGGAGGCCGAGGCCGAACTCACCCGAGACTGACCTTCGTTCACCGTTCCTTGGAGGGAGCAACAGTGCCCAGGCCGCTCATCGGCATCACGACCTACGTGGAGGAATCCACCCGCTACGGGGTGTGGGACGTCGCGACGTCCCTCGTACCCACCGGGTACTACGAACTCGTCCAGGCGGCGGGCGGCGCGGCCGTGCTGCTCCCGCCGGACGAGCCCGGATCGGCGGCGGAGGTGCTGAGCCGGCTGGACGGCCTGGTCGTCGCGGGCGGCCCCGACGTGGACCCGGTCCGCTACGGGGCCGAACGCCACCCGCGTACGGGGGCGCCCGCGACGCAGCGGGACGAGTGGGAACTCGCCCTGATCGAGGCGGCCTTGGCGGCGGGCCTGCCGGTGCTGGGCATCTGCCGGGGCATGCAGGCGCTGAACGTGGCCCTGGGCGGCACGCTGGTCCAGCACATCGACGGCCATGCGCAGGCTCCGGGTGTCATGTCCTGGCACCCGGTCCGCCCGGTCCCGGACACGCGGTACGCGGCGCTGGTCCCGGAGGAGGCGGAGGTCCCGACCTACCACCACCAATGCGTCGACCGCCTGGGCCGCGGCCTGATCGCCTCGGCGCATGCGCTCGACGGCACGGTGGAGGCCATCGAACTCCCCGACCCCGCGCACTGGGTCCTCGGCGTCCAGTGGCACCCGGAACGCGACAAGGACACCCGCGTGATGTCCGCCCTGATCGAAGCCGCCGCCCTCGCTCCGGCGGTCCCTGCCTGACTCCGTCCACCCCACTCCGGCCCCTTCGGCCAGGTCCGGCCCCCGCCGGCGTTCGAGGCGCGGGGTCCGGGGCCCGGCTCCCGCGGCGCGCGCTCTCCCGGGCTCCCGCGGTCCGGGCCCGGGGTTGGGGCGGGGCGCCCCCGGGACCGGGACCCGGGGCGGGGGTTCGGGGCCGCGTAGAGTACGGGGAGGCAGCCGTACGGAACGGGGGGCGGAGCCGTCGGATGAGTGCGTCCACACCGCAGACCGCGGTCCTGTCCGAACCCGCGGCCGCATCCGGGCCGGGCCGCCGCGGGTCCGCGCGGGGCGTCGCCGCCGTGGTGTGCGCCCTGGTGGGAATGGGGCTGGTCGGCGGGGCCGGCATCAGCGGCTGGGTCGAACAGCGCGCCGCCCACCGGCCCTTGGCCGCCGGCGCCGCCTACCGCAACGCCGCCTCGCTCTGGCGCGCAACCCCCGTGGACACCCTGTTCCCGCCCGTCCTCGACGGAGCGGAGAGCGGCCCCGGCGGAGCCGACCGCACGTGGACCCGGGTCGCGCTCGCACCCGACGCCGACTGCGGGCCCGCGCTCGCCCCCGACTGGCAGGCGGCCCTCGCCGCCACCGGCTGCACCCGGGTCCTGCGCGCCACCTACACCGACGCCACCCGCAGCTCCCTCGTCACCGTCGGCATGGTCTTCACCCCCGCCGACGCCCCGGCCATGGCGGCCCTGCGGGGACGCCTTCCCGCCCCGCCCGGCTACGGCTTCGCCGACAGCCAGCGCGCCGCGTGGACCGCGTCCGTGCCGTCAGAGGCGCCCGTCGTCGTCTACACCGTCTCCGCGTTCACCGACGGCCGTACGCTGGACGCCCCCCGCCCCGCCGAGGACGTGATGCGCAAGGACGCCACCGGAGCCGTCGCCCAGGCCGGCCTCGGCCACGAGGCCAAGGCCGTCGCCGACCGGATGGAGCGGGCCGTACGCACCCTCGCCGCGCCGCCCGCCCCGCCCGGGACCGGCCGATGAGCCGGCCGGGCGCCACGGCCGCCCTGGTACTCGGCGCCCTCCTCGTCGGCGCCACCGCGCCCCCGGCGGCCGCCGACGCCATCCGCGACCGCCAGTGGGGCCTCACGGCCCTGCGCGCCGAGGAGGCCTGGGGCACCACCCGGGGCAACGGGGTCACCGTCGCCGTCCTCGACACCGGGGTCGACGCCACCCATCCCGACCTGGCCGGCCAGGTCCTCGACGGCGCCGACCTGATCGGCATGGGCGCCGGGCGCGGCGACCGCGCATGGGCCCGGCACGGCACCGCCATGGCCGGCATCATCGCCGGGCACGGCCACGGCGCCAACCGCCGCCAGGGCGTCCTCGGCATCGCCCCGCAGGCGAAGATCCTCCCGATCCGCGTGATCCTCGAAGAGGGCGACCCCGGCCGGGCCAAGGCCCGCGAGAACAAGGGCGGCGCCCTCGCCGAGGGCATCCGCTGGGCCGCCGACCACGGCGCGCACGTGATCAACCTCTCCCTCGGCGACGACAGCGACTCCGCCCACCACGAGGCCGCCGAGGACGAGGCCGTCCAGTACGCCCTCGCCAAGGGCGTGGTCGTCGTCGCCTCGGCGGGCAACGGCGGCCGCCAGGGCGACCACGCCTCCTACCCGGCCGCGTACCCCGGGGTCATCGCCGTCACCGCCGTCGACCGCGGCGGGAAGAAGGCCGCCTTCTCCACCCGCAACTGGTACGCCACCGTCAGCGCGCCCGGCGTCGACGTCGTCATCGCCGACCCCGACCGCTCCTATTACGAGGGCTGGGGCACCAGCGCCGCCGCTGCCTTCGTCTCCGGCGTCGTGGCCCTCGTCAAGGCCGCGCACCCGGACCTGTCCCCAGCACAGATCAAGAAGCTCCTCGAGGACACCGCCTCCGACGCCCCGCCCGGCGGCCGGGACGACTCCCGCGGCCACGGGCTGGCCGACCCCGTCGCAGCCCTCCAGCTCGCCGACACGGTGCGCGGCGAGCCGCCGGTCCCCGCGCCCGTCGCGGCCGGGCAGCCGTACTTCGGCCCCGGCCCCGAGCCGACCCGCGCGGCCGAGCGCGGTGCCCGCGTCGGTGCCCGGGCCGCTGCGGCCGCCGGGCTGGCGCTGCTCGTCCTGGCCGCCGTACTGGCCCGGCGCCCGCGGGGCGCACGGCGGGATCGGGATAGGGTCGGGTAACTGTGGCGAACAAAAACATTCCCGACCCCGGCTTCTCCGACGACGACGGTTCCGCCGACCCCCGGCTGAGCGCGGCCCTGGCCGCCTGGTCCGCGGACCGGGCGAAGGAGCCGGAGGTGCTGGCGGCCCTCAAGGGGGCCCGTCTGCTGGTCCCGGTCGTCGCCGTGCTCGGCGAGGTGGAGACCGACCCGGAGACCGGGCTCAAGCGCGAGAAGACCAGCGACATGGCCGTCCCGACCCTGCGGGCGGGGGACCGGCGGGCGCTGCCCGCGTTCACCTCGACCGCCTCGCTGGCGCTCTGGGACCCGGCGGCCCGGCCGGTGGCCGTCCCGCTGCACCAGGCGCTGGCGGCCGCCGCGCACGAGAAGGCCGACACCGTGGTCCTGGACCTGGCCGGCCCCGTCACCTACCAGCTCACTGGTTCCGCGCTGCTCGCGCTGGCCGAGGGCCGCACCGACGCCGGCCCGCTGGCCGACCCCGCGGTGCGGGAGGCCGTACGGGCCGCCGTCGCCGCCGAGCAGGCGGTACTCCGCGCCCACCTGGGCCCGGGCGGGGCGGACGCAGACGGGACCCTGGCGATCGTCCTGGCACCCGGTGCGCAGGCCCACGCCGCGGCCCGCCGGGTCGCCGAGGCCCTGGCCGCCGACGAGACCCTGCGGGCCCGCCTGGTGCGCGGGCTGGACCTGGCCCTGCTCCCGCAGGAGGCCCCGGCCCCGGCCGGCGAGCCGCTCTTCGCCCGCTGAGCAACGCAATACAGGACACGGAACACGAGAAGGGCCGGGGCATCGCCCCGGCCCTTCCCCGTACGTCCGGGCGGCTCAGCCGAAGACCGGGCCCGTGAACTTCTCGCCCGGCCCCTGGCCCGGCTCGTCCGGCACGATCGAGGCCTCGCGGAAGGCGAGCTGCAGCGACTTCAGGCCGTCGCGCAGCGGAGCCGCGTGGAAGGAGCTGATCTCGGTGGCGCTCGCCGTGACCAGGCCGGCCAGGGCCGTGATCAGCTTGCGGGCCTCGTCGAGGTCCTTGTGCTCGGAGTCCGGCTTGTCCAGGCCCAGGTTGACCGCCGCGGCGCTCAGCAGGTGCACGGCCACCGTGGTGATCACCTCGACCGCGGGCACGTCCGCGATGTCGCGGGTCATGGCGTCGTAGTCGGGAGCGTCCGGCGTGTTGCCGGCCTCGGTGGCGGGGGCGGGGGTCGCGTCAGTCATGCCTCACACGATAAGCCGGGACGCGCGGCCCGCCGACCGGGCCCCGGGCGGACACCGGGGGGACAGCCGGGGGACACCGGACGGGCGGCCTCCGGGTGAGCGGACCCGGCGCGGAATGCTATATTGAGCTGACGACCGGCCGGAGACTTATGTCCCCGGCCCACAAGTGGAGGCTCCGCTCTCCCACCCGACCACCCTCCGGGGCGGCGGGTCACCGGTCAGGTGGCATCCATCGTTCCGTACGGACGATGGAAAGCTGCCCGAGTCTGCGCCCCGCGATCGCACGCGGCGGTGCTCCGGTTGTTTTGGAGCCCCTGCCTGTGCCCGGCGGGGCATTTTTCGTTCTCCGCCGCGGTTGGTCTGACGACATTAGACGTCAGCGGCTGTCTGCCAGGCAGCCGTGTGGTGCTACCGAGGAGGATCCATCAGCACCGAGCCCCGCATCAACGATCGGATTCGTGTCCCTGAGGTGCGACTCGTCGGTCCCAGCGGCGAACAGGTGGGCATCGTCCCGCTTGCGAAGGCGCTTGAGCTCGCGCAGGAGTACGACCTGGACCTGGTCGAGGTCGCGGCGTCTGCACGCCCGCCGGTCTGCAAGCTCATGGACTACGGCAAGTTCAAGTACGAGTCGGCCATGAAGGCCCGTGAGGCGCGCAAGAACCAGGCGCACACGGTCATCAAGGAAATGAAGCTCCGGCCGAAGATCGACCCGCACGACTATGACACCAAGAAGGGTCACGTCGTTCGGTTCCTCAAGCAGGGCGACAAGGTCAAGATCACGATCATGTTCCGTGGTCGCGAGCAGTCCCGGCCGGAACTCGGCTACCGACTGCTGCAGCGTCTCGCTTCGGACGTCGAGGACCTCGGGTTCATCGAGTCGAACCCGAAGCAGGACGGCCGCAACATGATCATGGTCCTCGGTCCGCACAAGAAGAAGACCGAGGCGATGGCCGAAGCCCGCGAGGCGCAGGCCGCCCGTAAGGCCGAGCGCCAGGGTGTCGCCGCCGACGAGGCTCCTTCCCAGGAAGCCCCCGTCGAGGAAGGCACCGAGGTCGCCTCTGCCGAGGTCACCGAGGATGCCTCTCCCGAGGCACCGGCCGAGGCCTGATTCCGGGGCAGCCTGCCTCGGATCACCGACACAACATGACGCTCCCGGGCGCCGGTCCCCCATAGGACCGGCGGGGGCGCCACCGACGAGGAGATAACGGCGCTATGCCGAAGAACAAGACGCACAGCGGTACCAAGAAGCGCTTCAAGATCACCGGCTCCGGCAAGGTGCTTCGTGAGCGCGCCGGTAAGCGCCACCTGCTCGAGCACAAGTCGTCCCGTCTGACCCGCCGCCTCACCGGCACCGCGGAGATGGCCCCCGGCGACGCCGCGAAGATCAAGAAGCTTCTCGGCAAGTGACGTTCGCCGCTCCCCCTGCCGGGAGCGGACGGCGTCAAGACCGGGACCCCATCGAATTCGGGCCGTGTGAAGACACCCACGGCCCCGCTACAAGGAGTTAAAAAGTGGCACGCGTCAAGCGGGCAGTAAACGCCCACAAGAAGCGCCGGGCGATCCTCGAGGCGGCCTCCGGCTACCGCGGTCAGCGTTCGCGCCTGTACCGCAAGGCCAAGGAGCAGGTCACCCACTCGCTGGTCTACAACTTCAACGACCGCAAGAAGCGCAAGGGCGACTTCCGTCAGCTGTGGATCCAGCGCATCAACGCCGCTGCCCGCCAGAACGGCATGACGTACAACCGCCTCATCCAGGGTCTGAAGGCCGCCAACATCGAGGTGGACCGCAAGATCCTCGCGGAGCTGGCCGTCAACGACGCCAACGCTTTCGCCGCGCTCGTCGAGGTTGCGCAGAAGGCGCTTCCGGCCGACGTGAACGCCCCGAAGGCCCCCGCCGCCGCCTAAGCACCACGCGCGCAGCGAGCCCTTCACAGGCTTCAGCCCGGACCCGCAGGCCCCGTGCCTGCGGGTCCGGTGCGTTGTAGCCGATCCACCTGTTTCGACCCGCAGTACGCACGGAAGCGAGCCGACCGCCATGGGTACCCCCGCCCCCGCCGAGCTGATCTCCCCCCGGTCCCCGCGGGTGGCCGCCGCCAGGCGACTGGCGCGCCGCAACTTCCGCACCAAGGAGCGCCGGTTCATCGCCGAGGGCCCGCAGGCCGTCCGCGAGGCCGTCGAGCACCGGGGCGCGGGCGGCGCATCGACCCTGATCGAGCTGTTCGCGACCGTCGAGGCCGCCGAGCGCTACGCCGGGATCATCGACGCCGCGCTGGCCGCAGGCGCGCGCGTCCACTACGCCTCCGACGAGGTGCTCGCCGAGGTCTCGCAGACCGTCACCCCGCAGGGGCTCGTCGGCGTCTGCCACTTCCTCGACTCGCCGTTCGAGGACATCCTCGAGGCCGGGCCGAAGCTCGTCGCCGTCCTCGCCCACGTCCGCGACCCCGGGAACGCCGGCACGGTGCTGCGCTGCGCGGACGCCGCCGGAGCGGACGCGGTCGTGCTGACCGACGCCTCCGTGGACCTGTACAACCCGAAGTCCGTACGGGCCTCCGTGGGCTCCCTGTTCCACCTGCCGGTGGCGGTCGGCGTCCCCGTGGAGCAGGCCGTCGAGGGGCTCCGGGCGGCCGGCGTGCGGATCCTCGCCGCCGACGGGGCCGGCGAGGACGACCTGGACGCCGAGCTCGACGCGGGCACCATGGGCGGCCCCTCGGCCTGGGTCTTCGGCAACGAGGCGTGGGGTCTGCCGGAGGAGACCCGGGCGCTGGCGGACGCCGTCGTACGCGTCCCGATCCACGGCAAGGCCGAGAGCCTGAACCTCGCCACGGCCGCCGCGGTGTGCCTCTACGCGTCCGCGCGTGCACAGCGGGCTCCCGGAGGGTGCCGCTCCGTGACCCCCAGCTAGTAATGTGGCGGCCCGGGGGCCCACTGCGCTACTCGGAGATGTGGGGTACGGGGACATGACCGTCGGTACGAACAGCTCGCCCGGGGCCGTCAAGGCGTCCGGGACGCCGTCCCTGGCGGCCGTGCCCCCGCAGGCCACGGGCCGCGCAGGACCGGCCGCAGCCGAACCCGGCGACCCCTGCGAGTTCGCCGGGATCGGCGTCGAGCCCGACGACCTGCCCGACGGGCTCGTCGTCGCCGACGACACCGGCCGGGTGATCTGCTTCAACTCCGCCGCCGCCCGGATCACCGCGCTGGCCCCCGACGCGGCGCTCGGCGCACGCATCGACCGGGCGCTGCCGCTGGAGGACCTCGACGGCCGCCGCTGGTGGACACTGACCGACCCGTACGGGGGCCTCGCCACCCGGCGCGGCCAGCCCGAGCGCAACCTCCTGCTCCCCGGCGGCCGCGAGGTGCTCGTCTCCGCCCGGTACGTGCGCACCCACCCCACCGGGCCCGTGTGCCGCCTCGTCGTCACCCTGCGCGGCACCGAGGCCCGCCGCCGCACCGAACGCAGCCACGCCGAGCTGATCGCCACCGTCGCGCACGAGCTGCGCTCGCCGCTGACCTCGGTCAAGGGGTTCACCGCGACCCTGCTCGCCAAGTGGGAGCGGTTCACCGACGACCAGAAGCGCCTGATGCTGGAGACCGTCGACGCCGACGCCAACCGCGTCACCCGGCTGATCGCCGAGCTCCTCGACATCTCCCGCATCGACTCGGGCCGCCTGGAGGTGCGCCGCCAGCCGGTGGACATCGCCACCGCCGTGGGCCGCCACGTCCAGGCGCTCACCGCGAACGGCCAGGCACCCGACCGGTTCCTCGTACGGGTCAGCTGCTCGCTCCCCGATCTGTGGGCCGATCCGGACAAGATCGACCAGATCCTCGGCAACCTCCTCGAAAATGCGGTGCGGCACGGCGAGGGAACGGTCACCATCGACGTATCGCCGACCAGCATGACGAACGCTGCGGGCAAGACCGAGAAGGGAACCGCCGTCACCGTGACCGACGAGGGCCCCGGGATCCCCGAGGAGTCGATGGGCCGCGTCTTCACCCGCTTCTGGCGGGGGAGCAAGCGCGGCGGCACCGGCCTGGGCCTGTACATCGTCAAGGGCATCGTGGAGGCGCACGGCGGCACCATCACGGTCGGCCGCGGCCCCGGCGGCGGCGCCGAGTTCCGATTTATCCTGCCCGTGGGGGCGCCGGCCTACCTCACGCAGTGACCCTGCGGAGCGTCTCGCCAGGCGGCCCACGGGCTCCTTCACCCCCAGCGACCTTTAGACTCGTCCTTTGGCACCTTTGGGCCCATGTCCGAATCGGTCGATCGAACTGTCGAGCAGATCGCGCGGGGCTCCACCAGCCAGCCATCGGAAGTACGGGAAGAGATGTCGGCACCGAACAAGTCGTACGACCCTGTCGAGGTCGAGGCACTGAAACCGGAAGAGATCGAGCGCATGCGGGACGAGGCGCTCGCCGCCTTCGCGTCCGCCGGCGACCTCGACGCGCTGCGTGAGGCGAAGACCGCGCACATGGGCGACCGCTCGCCCCTGGCGCTCGCCAACCGCGAGATCGGCGCCCTGCCGCCGCAGGCCAAGGCCGAGGCGGGCAAGCGCGTGGGCCAGGCCCGCGGCGCCGTGAACAAGGCCTTCGGGGCCCGCACGGTCGAGCTCGAAGCGGAGCGCGACGAGCGGGTGCTGGTCGAGGAGGCCGTGGACGTCACGCTGCCGTACGACCGCGTCCCGTCCGGCGCCCGGCACCCCCTGACCACGCTGATGGACCGCATCGCGGACATCTTCACGGCCATGGGCTACGAGGTGGCCGAGGGCCCCGAGGTCGAGGCGGAGTGGTTCAACTTCGACGCCCTCAACTTCACGCCCGACCACCCGGCGCGCCAGATGCAGGACACCTTCTTCGTCCAGGGGCCCGAGGGCACCGAGGGCGACGAGTCCGGTGTCGTGCTGCGCACCCACACCTCCCCGGTGCAGGCGCGCTCGCTGCTCGACCGGGAACCGCCCGTGTACGTGGTGTGCCCGGGCCGGGTGTTCCGCACCGACGAGCTCGACGCGACGCACACCCCGGTCTTCCACCAGGTCGAGCTGCTCGCCGTCGACGAGGGCCTGACCATGGCCGACCTCAAGGGCACCCTCGACCACATGGTCCAGGCGCTCTTCGGCAAGGACATGACCACCCGGCTGCGCCCGAACTTCTTCCCGTTCACCGAGCCGTCCGCCGAGATGGACATGCAGTGCTACGTGTGCCGCGGCGAGTCGGTGGGCAACCCCGACCGCCCGTGCCGCACCTGCTCCAGCGAGGGCTGGATCGAGCTCGGCGGCTGCGGAATGGTCAACCCCAAGGTGCTCATCGCCTGCGGTGTGGACCCCGAGAAGTACAGCGGGTTCGCCTTCGGGTTCGGCATCGAGCGGATGCTGATGTTCCGCCACAACGTCGAAGACATGCGAGACATGGTCGAGGGTGACGTCCGGTTCACCCGGCCGTTCGGGATGGAGATCTGATGCGGGTCCCGCTTTCTTGGCTGCGGGAATACGTCGACCTGCCTGCGGGCACGACCGGTCGTGACGTACAGGCCAAGCTCGTAGACGCAGGCCTCGAGGTCGAGAGGGTCGAGCAGCTCGGCGCCGGCCTCAAGGGCCCCCTCGTCGTCGGCCAGGTGCTGACCATCGAGGAGCTCGAGGGCTTCCGCAAGCCGATCCGTTTCTGCACGGTCGACGTCGGCCAGGCCAACGGCACCGGCGAGCCGCAGGAGATCGTCTGCGGCGCCCGGAACTTCTCCGTCGGCGACAAGGTCGTCGTGGTCCTGCCCGGCGCCGTCCTGCCCGGCGACTTCGCGATCGCCTCGCGCAAGACGTACGGCCGGACCTCGCACGGCATGATCTGCTCCGGCGACGAGCTGGGCATGGGCGACGACGGCACCCACGGCATCATCGTGCTCCCCCCGGAGCACGAGGTCGGCACCGACGCGATCGAGCTCCTGCAGCTCGTCGACGAGGTCCTCGACATCGCCGTCACCCCGGACCGCGGCTACTGCCTGTCGATGCGCGGCGTGGCCCGCGAGACGGCCACCGCGTACGGCCTGCCGCTGCGCGACCCGGCGCTGCTCGACGTGCCCGCGCCGAACTCGTACGGCTACCTGGTCAAGATCGACGACCCGGCCGGCTGCGACCGCTTCACCGCCCGTACGGTGACCGGCCTCGACCCCGAGGCGAAGTCCCCGATCTGGCTCACGCGGCGCCTGCAGAAGGCCGGCATGCGCCCGATCTCGCTCGCCGTCGACGTCACCAACTACGTGATGCTCGAACTCGGCCAGCCGCTGCACGCCTACGACCGCTCCCGCCTGGACGGCGCCATCGGCGTCCGCCGGGCCGAGCAGGGCGAGAAGTTCACCACCCTCGACGGGGTCAAGCGCACGCTCGACTCCGAGGACCTGGTGATCACCGACAACAGCGGGCCCATCGGCCTCGCCGGCGTCATGGGCGGTGCCAACACCGAGATCGCCGACTCCGTGACCGACCCCGAGACCGGTGCCGTCACCGGCACCACGGACGTCGTCATCGAGGCGGCGCACTTCGACGCCCTGACGATCTCCCGCAGCGCCCGCCGCCACAAGCTCGCCTCCGAGGCCTCCAAGCGCTTCGAGCGCGGCGTCGACCCGCAGGCGGCCTCCGCGGCCGCGCAGCGGACCGTCGACCTGCTGGTGCTGCTCGCGGGCGGCACCGCCGAGGCCGGCGTCACCGAGCTCACCGCCCCGGGCGCCCCGCGCACCATCGCGATGCGCGCGGACCACCCGGACCGGGTCGCGGGCATGGACTACGGCCGCGAGACCGTCGTGCGCCGCCTCCAGGAGGTCGGCTGCGACGTCTACGGCCAGGACGAGCTCGTGGTGACCGTCCCGTCGTGGCGCCCCGACCTCGCCGAGCCCAACGACCTCGCCGAAGAGGTCATCCGGCTCGAGGGCTACGGGAACCTCCCGTCGACCCTGCCGCAGCTGCCCTCCGGCCGCGGTCTGACCGCCCGGCAGCAGCTGCACCGCCGGGTCGGCCGCGCGCTGGCCGGTGCGGGCTACGTCGAGGCGCTCAGCTACCCGTTCGTGGGCGAGGGCGTCTTCGACCAGCTCCAGCTGCCCGCGCACGACGCCGCCCGCCAGGTCGTCAAGCTGGTCAACCCGATCTCCGACGAGGAGCCGGCGCTGCGCACCACGCTGCTGCCGGGCCTGCTGGGCGCACTGCGCCGCAACGACAGCCGGGGCAGCCACGACCTCGCCCTCTTCGAGACGGGCTCGGTCTTCCGGGCCGGTCCGCGGCCCGGTGTCGCCGTACGGCTGCCCGTCGACCGGCGTCCCACGGCCGAGGAGATCGCCACGCTGAACGCCGCCCTGCCGGCCCAGCCGCGGTACGCCGCGGTCGTGCTGGCCGGTGCGCGCGAGCAGGCCGGCTGGTGGGGCAAGGGCCGCCCGGCCGACTGGGCGGACGCGGTCCAGGCCGCGCGCTCGCTGGCCGTCGAGGCCGGGGCCGAGCTCGTCGTGCGCCAGGGCCAGTACGGGCCGTGGCACCCGGGCCGCTGCGCCGAGCTGCTCGTCACCCTGGACGGGGTGGAGACGGTCATCGGCCACGCCGGCGAGCTGCACCCGCGCGTCGTCAAGGCCATGGGCCTGCCGGCCCGCACCAGCGCCATGGAGCTCGACCTGGACCGCCTCGCGGCGGCCGGGGGCGGCGCCGTGCAGGCGCCCCGGATCTCCACCTTCCCGGTGGCGACCCAGGACGTCGCGCTGATCGTGGACGCGTCGGTCCCGGCCGCCTCGGTCGAGGCCGCGCTGCGCAAGGGCGCCGGCGAACTGCTGGAGTCCCTGCGGCTGTTCGACGTGTTCACCGGTGAGCAGGTCGGCGAGGGCAAGAAGTCGCTGGCGTACGCGCTGCGCTTCCGCGCGGCCGACCGCACGCTGACGGCCGAGGAGTCCACGGCCGCCCGCGACGCGGCGGTGGCGCTGGCCTCCGAGCGCACGGGCGCGGTGCTGCGCGGCGCGTAACCGCTGCCCGGCTCGATGCCTGAGGGGCGTATCCGGTGGTCCGGATGCGCCCCTCACTCATTCGGGTGAGAACGCCGGTGGCCCGTGTCCACGGGTGCGGGCGGTCGACAGAATCGTTGCGGCCGAGGGGAGGCCGGAACGATGATCACGTGCGCGGAGATGCCCCGGGTGCGTCGGGTGTGCGTCCTCGCATGGGGCGGCGCCGCGGTGTCCTGGGAGCTGTCCACCCCCGGGCGGCTGGGCACCAGCCTGGCCAGCTGCGCGGCGTTCCTGTTACTGGCCGCCGGGTGTGCACTGCACATCCGGCGGGGGCTGATGGCGGAGCTGCGGCGCTCGCAGGAGATCGCGGACGCGGCGCAGCGGGTACTGCTGCGGCCGCTGCCGGGGCGGATCGGCGGCCTGACGCTGGCGGCGGCGCAGCTGTCGGCGAGCCGGGGCGCGGCGGTGGGCGGCGACCTGTACGAGGCCGTGCCGACGGCGTACGGGGTGCGGGTGGTGATCGGGGACGTACGGGGGCACGGGCTGCCGGCCCTGGGCGCGGCGGCGGCGGTGCTCGGGGCGTTCCGCGAAGCGGCGTACGACGAGCCCGCGCTGGGCGGCGTCCTCGTCCGGATGGAACGGGCCCTGGCCCGGCACGTCCGGGATCCCGGGGGGCCGTCGGAGGAGTTCGTGACGGTGCTGCTGCTCCAGATCGTGGAGGACGGCTCCGTGACGGCCCTGAACTGCGGCCACCCGTGGCCGTACCTCCTCCGCGAGCCGCAGCCGCTCGAACCCTGCGGGGCCCGTCGGTCGGCCCCGCAGGCGTTCGAGGCGCGGGGTCCGGGGCGGAGCCCCAGGTCCGGCAGGGGCGGGGTGGGGAAAGGCTCCGCTCGGCGGGTCACGGACGTCCGGACCTTCGACGGGGGTGAGACGTTGCCGCCGCTCGGGGTGGTGCCCGTGCCCGACGGGCTGGCCGGAGCCGACTGCGGGCACCTGTGGCCCGGCGACGTGCTGTTCCTGCACACCGACGGCGCCGAGGACGCACGGGACCCCGCAGGGCGCTTCTTCCCCCTGCGCAGCGTGCTCGCGGAGCGACCCGCGGACACGCCCGCGCGGCTGGTCGCGGGCGTGCACGCCGCACTGCTGCACCACACCCGCGGGCAACTCACCGACGACGTCGCCCTGCTGGTGCTGCGCAGCGACCGTAGCGACCGCAGCCGCTGAGCCGGAAGGAACCGCACACCGGGCCCGGTGGGAGGGCCCGGCGCGCGTTCCGCGGCCCCCTGCCGGGGCCCGGCGACCAACCGGGCGCCGGCGGAGCCGGAGCGCGCCGCCCGCCTGCCATGGAGTGTCGGGCAGACAGCAGAGCGGGCGGCGCGGTGCGGGTCGTCGCACTGTACGAGGGGGAGCCGACGACCCGAGCTGCCTCTTTGGCGAGGCTCTTAAGTGAACCGCTCCCAGGGCTCGTTGCGGCAGGGTGCGTATCGCATTTATGCGCGTACTAGGTTCACACCCCGTGTGAACCGCGCACCCACTAGCCTGAGACCGAAGAGCCCTTGGAGGGGCCCATGCAGCCCAATGCCCTGCTCGACGCCCTCCTCGCCGAGGCGGGCATGTCCCACGCCGGACTCGCGGCGCACGTCAACCAGGCAGGCCGGTCCCGCGGACTGGCCCTGCGCTACGAACACACCGCCGTCACCCGGTGGTTGAAGGGGCAGCGGCCGCGCGGCCAGGTGCCCGACCTGATCTGCGAGGTGCTCGGAGGCCGGCTCCGGCGCCCGGTGTCGCTGGACGACGTCGGGTTCGGCGTGCCCGGCCAGCCCGTGTCCGCGCACGGCTCCCCGCTCAGCGGCTTCGTCGACCGGGCCGCCGCCCTGTGGCGTTCCGACGAGCAGGGCCGGTTCCAGCTGCTCACCGCCGAGGCCGTCACCGGGACGCCCGCCGTGATCCCGGTCTGGGAGTGGGAGAACCCGCCCGAGGACGCGGACGTCTCCCGCGACGGGCCGAACCGGATCGGGCCGGAGCACATCGAGATCCTGCGGGCCGCCCGTGCGCACTACGAGCTGATGTACCGCCGGGCCGGCGGCGTGGCCACCCGGGCCCGGATCGTCCGCTTCCTCGGCAGCGAGACCGCGCCCATGCTGCGCGGGAGCTACCCCGACGGGCTCGGCCGCCAGCTGCACCGGGCCACCGGGTCCCTCGTGGCGGTGGCCGGGATCTGCGCGTACGACTCGGACGCCCACGGACTCGCCCAGCGGTACTTCCACCAGGCGCTGCGGCTCGCGAAGGCGAGCGGGGACCGGGGGCTGGGCGCCTACGTCATCGCGCTGATTGTCAACCAGTCGCTGCACCTGCGGGAGTACCGCCAGGCCGTCGCCTTCGCCGAGGCAGCGCTGCGCGCCGCCGGCCTGCACACCACTGCGGCCCTGACCGCCGACCTGTACGCCATGCAGGCCAAGGCGTACGCCCAACTCGGCGACACCGCCGCCGCATTGGGCTGCATCCGGCACGCCGAGGCGGCCGCCGAGCGGATCCGGCCCGGCACGGAGCCGGACGAGACGGGGTACGTCCAGCCCGGGCTGGTCAACGTACAGGTGGCCGAGGCGCTGCTCAGCCTCGGCGACCTCGACGCGGCCCACGAGCAGGCGACCGCGGCCGTCGGGACGCCCGCGCACGACCGGGGGCGGGTCCACCGGCTGGCGATGCTGTGCGAGATCCAGCTGCGCCAGGGCGAGGCGGACCGGGCGGTGGCGGCCGCCGCGGAGATGGCCGAGCGGGCCAAGGGGATGGAGTCGCTGCGGCTGCGGGACCGGCTGCGGGCGGTCCGCGAACAACTGCTGACCAGCGGATGTTCCGGCGCGGAGGAGACGGCGCAGCTGATCGACGGGGCGCTGCGCGTTCCCCTGTGACGGCGTGAACTGCTGCCATGTTGCCACCTACTCGAACGGAAGGTGGCACAACCGTGCAGTGGACGAATCTGAGTGAGCAGACCGTGTACAAGAACCGCTGGTTCGACGTGAACCTCGCCGATGTGGAACTTCCCGACGGCCGGCACCTGGACCACTTCGTGATCCGGCTGCGGCCGGTCGCCGTCGCCACGGCCGTCAACGAGGCCAACGAGGTGCTGCTGCTGTGGCGGCACCGGTTCATCACCGACAGCTGGGGCTGGGAGCTGCCCGCGGGCGTGGTCGAGGACGGCGAGGACATCGCGGACGCGGCGGCCCGGGAGATGGAGGAGGAATCGGGCTGGCGGCCGGGGCCCCTCCACCACCTGATGACCGTCGAGCCGGCCAACGGGCTGACCGACGCCCGCCACCACCTCTACTGGGCGGACGGCGCGACGTACATCGGGCACCCCGAGGACGATTTCGAGTCCTCGCGCCGCGAGTGGGTGCCGCTCAAACTGGTGCCGGACATGATCGCGCGCGGCGAGGTCCCGGCCGCCAACATGGCGGCCGGGCTGCTGCTCCTGCACCATCTGCGGCTCGGCTAGCGCGGGCCGCGGGGCGCGGGGTCAGCCGTACGGGTAGAAGCCCGAGCCGGTCTTGCGGCCGAGGCGGCCGGCGTCGACCATCCGCTGGAGCAGCGGGGGAGCGGCGTACAGCGGCTCCTTGTACTCGGCGTACATCGAGTCGGCGATCGAGGCGATCGTGTCCAGGCCGATCAGGTCGGAGAGCTTGAGCGGACCCATCGGGTGGGCGCAGCCCAGCTCCATGCCGTTGTCGATGTCCTCGCGGCTGGCGATGCCGGACTCGAACATCCGGATGGCCGACAGCAGGTACGGGACCAGGAGCGCGTTGACGACGAAGCCGGACCGGTCCTGGGCGCGGATCGCGTGCTTGCCCAGGACCTTCCCCACCAGGGCCTCGGCCCGCTTGATGGTCTCGTCGCTCGTGGTCAGCGCCGGGATCAGCTCGACGAGCTGCTGCACCGGGGCCGGGTTGAAGAAGTGGATGCCGATGACCTGGTCGGGCCGCGAGGTCGTGACGGCCAGCTTGACCAGCGGGATCGAGGAGGTGTTGGAGGCGAGGATCGCGTCCGGGCGGGTGATCACCTGGTCGAGGACCTGGAAGATCTCGGTCTTCACCTGCTCGTTCTCGACGACGGCCTCGATGACGAGGTCCCGGTCTGCGAACTCGCCGAGATCGGTGGTGAAGGTGAGGCGGGCCAGGGTGGCGTCCCGCTCCTCCTCGCTGATCTTGCCGCGTTCGGCGGCCTTCGTCAGGGAGTTGTGCAGCCGGGTGCGCCCGATCTCCAGGGCCTCGCCGGTGGTCTCGGCGACCTTCACCTCGAGGCCGCTGCGCGCGCACACCTCGGCGATGCCCGCGCCCATCTGGCCACAGCCCACTACGCCGACTCGAGTGATGTCGGAAGGGAGGTCAGTCACTTCGTGCCTTTCGCTGCTCATCCGTCGGCGGGTCCCCCGTTCGTCGCAGTGGTAACTGCTTTCCGGCGCCCGCCACGCCCCACGACGTTACCCCCGACCTTGACCATGCCGGGGGGCCGGGGCGGGCATGCTGTCACACGCAGGGCAATGTCACGGAACGGAACGGAGTCGTCACATGACGTACATCGGACGGCGGGGGCTGCTGGCGGGGGCTGCCGGGCTGCTGGCCGCGGCGGGCGCGACGGGCGGGGCGGGCCCGGCGCGGGCGGCGGGGACGACGGGCCCGCCGCGTGCGGCCGAGGCGGTGCGGGGGCGCGGCCGGCGGAGGGAGGAGACCGCCGAGTTCCGCGCGATGTGGATCGCCTCTGTGGAGAACGTCGACTGGCCCTCCGAGAGCGGGCTGGACGCCGAGGGCCAGCGGTCCGAGCTGACCGGTCTCCTCGACACCGCCGTCGCCCGCCGCCTGAACGCGGTGATCCTCCAGGTCCGGCCGACCGCCGACGCCATGTGGCCCGCTGCCCGGGAGCCCTGGTCGCAGTGGCTGACCGGGGAGCAGGGCGAGGACCCCGGCTGGGACCCGCTCGGTACGGCGGTCGCCGAAGCCCACGCCCGTGGGCTGGAACTGCACGCCTGGTTCAACCCGTACCGGGTGGCCAACCACACCCACCCCGAGCGCCTGGCCGAGGACCACCCGGCCCGGCGCAACCCCGGCTGGACGGTCCCGTACAACGGGAAGCTGTACTACAACCCCGGTCTGCCCGAGGTGCGCGCCTTCGTGCAGGAGGCCATGCTCGACGCCGTCTCGCGCTACGAGGTGGACGGGGTGCACTGGGACGACTACTTCTACCCGTACCCCGCCGAGGGGCAGTACTTCGACGACGACGACGCGTACGCCCGCCACGGCGGCGCCTTCGCCTCCCGCGCGGACTGGCGCCGCGACAACACCGACACGCTGGTCCGCGAGATGTCCCAGCGGCTGCGGTCGATCCGCCCGGAGGCGCGCTTCGGCGTCAGTCCCTTCGCGGTCTGGCGCAACAGCGACCGGGACCCGCTGGGTTCGCCCACGCAGGCGGGCGTCGAAACGTACGACGACCTGTACGCCGACACCCGCAAGTGGGTCCGGGAGGGCTGGATCGACTACATCGTGCCGCAGGCGTACTGGCAGATCGGCCACCCGGCCGCCGACTACGCGAAGATCGTGCCCTGGTGGGCGGACACCGTCGCCGGCACCGGCGTGGCGCTGTACGTGGGCGAGGCGCTGTACCGCTGCGACCGCAACAGCTCCACCCCCGAGTGGCGCGATCCGGCGGAGCTGTCGAAGCACCTGACGTTCGCCCGCCGATACCCCGAGGTCCGCGGCCACGTCTACTTCTCGGCGAAGCAGGTGGTCGCGGACCCCAATGGAGCGATGGCCAGGGTCGTTGCCGACCATTACCCGACGGCGGTGCCGCCGCGCTGAGGCCGCGTCGGCCGTGTCAGCCGCGTCGGCCGCGTGGGCCGTGTCGCATCAGTGCGTGGGCTCCGTCGGGTGCTTGACGACGCAGTCCGGGCCCGGGGACATGACTGCCTCGTGACCGTCCGAGAAACGGACCCGGTAGGGCGGGGTGCCGTTCTCGCCGAGTACCTGAGTGATTTCACCGACCTTGTCGTGCTGCCCCACGATCCTGCCGTGCTGCACCAGCTGGTCGCCCTCGGTCGCGCGCATACTGACCTCCTCGGAGGCGGTCTGGATCCGGTGACAGCAGTTTACGGCGGATTGTGCGGTTTAAGCCCGTTGGGTCACGGCGATGCAGACCAGGGCCGCGCAGGCGGCGGCCGGCGCGGCGGGGGAGAGGTGCTCGCCCAGCAGCGCCACCGACCAGACGAGGGTCAGCAGCGGCTGGGCGAGCTGGAGCTGGCTGGCCCGCGGGGCGCCGATCTCGGCGATGCCGCGGTACCAGACGTACAGGCCGAGGAAGGTGGAGCCGGCGGCCGCCCACACCAGACCGGCCAGGCCGTGGCCGGTCACGTGCACGGGCTCGTACGCGAGCCCCAGCGCCGAACCGGCCAGGCCCAGCGGCAGGCACGCCACCAGCGCCCAGCCGATGACCTGCCAGCCGGGCAGGACGCGGGCGAGGCGCCCGCCCTCGGTGTACCCGGCCGCGCAGACCAGCAGGGCCCCGAAGAGGTAGCCGTCGCCGGCCGAGACGGCGCCGCCGCTCTGGGCCAGGGTGAAGCCGAGCACGACGGCGGCTCCGGCGACGGCCGCCGCCCAGAACCGGCGCGAGGGGCGGGCCCCGGTGCGCAGCGCGGACAGGGCGGCCGTGGTGAGGGGGAGAAGGCCGACCACGACGGCGGCGTGCGAGGTGGTTGACGTGGTCAGCGCCAGGGTGGTGAGCAGCGGGAAGCCGATGACGACCCCGGCGGCGACGACGGCGAGGCCCGCCCAGTGCTCGCGGGCGGGCAGCGGTACGCGGCCGGCCAGCAGGAAGCCGCCCGCGATCACGGCCGCGAGCACGCTGCGCACGGCGACGAAGGACCAGGGGCCGAAGCTCTCCAGGCCCCAGGCGGTGGCGGGGAAGGTCAGCGAGAAGGCGACGACGCCGAGCGCGGCGAGCGCGGTGCCTCCGGTTGCCCGGCGGGCCCGGCGGGCCGGGCGGGCGGGGCGGGCAGGGCGGCCCGGGCGGTCAACCGCTATCGAGGTCGGGAGAGTAGCGCTATTCTTGGCTGTCATGTACGAGCGTAGCAGCGTGGCCGAACTGGCAGAATCCCTGCGATCGGAACTCAACCGCTACTCAGTGGGTGGAAAGCTCCCCTCGAGCCGCGCCCTCGTGGAGCGCTTCAGGGTCAGCCCCGTCACCGTCTCCCGCGCCCTCGCGCAGCTGGCCGCCGAGGGGCTGGTCGTCACCCGGCCCGGCGCCGGGGTGTTCCGGGCCCGGCCCAGGACGGCGGAACCCGCGCCCGGGGACACCTCGTGGCAGGAGGTCGCCCTCAGCGCGGAGGGCGACGGCGAGATCGTGCCCCGCTCGGTGGACGCCTCCGGGGTGCTGGCCTGTCTGGCCGCACCGCCGTCCGGGGTGATCGGGCTCAACAGCGGCTACCTGCACCCCTCCATCCAGCCCGAGCGGGCCATGGCCGCCGCGCTCGCCCGGGCCGGGCGCCGCCCCGGGGCCTGGGAACGGCCGCCCATGGAGGGGCTGCCCGAGCTGCGCGACTGGTTCGCCCGGGAGATCGGCGGAGCCGTCGCGGCCGCCGACGTACTGGTCACCGCAGCCGGGCAGAGCGCGCTGACCACCGCCCTGCGGGCGCTGGCCCCGCCCGGGGCGCCCGTTCTGGTGGAGTCCCCGACCTACCCCGGGCTGCTGGCCATCGCCCGCGCCTCCGGATGCCGGCCGGTGCCCGTCCCGGTGGATGCCGAGGGGGTCCGGCCGGAGCTGCTGGCCGCCGCCTTCGAAGCGACCGGGGCGCGGGTGTTCGTATGCCAGCCGCTGTTCCAGAACCCGACCGGCGCGGTGCTGGCTCCCGCGCGGCGGGCCGAGGTGCTGCGGATCGCGCGGGCTGCCGGGGCCTTCGTCGTGGAGGACGACTACGCCCGGGCCCTCGGCCACGACGACGCCGCTCCGCTGCCCCCGACGCTGGCCGCCGAGGACCACGACGGGGTCGTCGTGCACGTCCGGTCCCTGACCAAGGCCACCTCGCCCAGCCTGCGGGTGGGCGCGCTCGCTGCCCGCGGCCCCGTGCTGGACCGGCTGCGGGCCATCCAGATCGTGGACAGCTTCTTCGTGCCCCGGCCGCTGCAGGAGGCCGCCCTGGAGCTGGTCGGCGCGCCCGCCTGGCCCCGCCACCTGCGGGCCGTCGCCGCCGAGCTGCGCCACCGGCGGGACGTGCTCGCGGGCGCGCTGCGCCGGGAGCTGCCGGGGCTCACCCTGCCCCATCTGCCCTCGGGCGGCTACCAGTTGTGGGCGAGGATGGCCGAGGGCGGTGACGACACGGCCTTCGCGACGGCGGCCCTGCGCGCCGGGGTCGCGGTCGCCGCGGGCCGCCCGTACTTCTGTGCCGAGCCGCCCGGACCGTACGTACGGCTCAGCTTCGCCGGGGTGTCCGGCGCGGGGGAGCTGAACGAGGCCGTACGGCGGCTGCGCAGCGGGGCCGGCGACGCCGCCGGTCCAGGCGCTTGACCCCGTGCGGCATGCGGCACACCATCGCCGCATGAGTGTTCGGGTTTCGCTCGTTGCCGCAGCCCGTGGTTCCTCGCTGCTCGCCGAGCGCTTCGACGACGACCGTCCGCTGGACGGGGCGGGCTGGCGCGCGGTCGAATCCGCGGCGCGCGGGCTCGTGCCCCTGGGCGCCGCCGATCTCCGCTACTGCTCGCCCAGCCCGCGCAGCCGGGCCACCGGGCAGGCCCTCGGGTACGCCCCGCTCGCGCAGCCGGCGCTGCGCGACTGCGACATGGGCCGATGGCGGGGGCTGACCCTGGCCGAGGTGGCGGAGCGCGAGCCCGGAGCGGTGGACCTCTGGCTCACCGACCCCCTGGCCGCCCCGCACGGCGGCGAATGCCTGCTCGCGTTCATCTCCCGCATCGGCGGCTGGCTGGACACCCGGCCCGCCGACGACGGGGGCGCGATCGTGGCGGTGGCGGAGCCCTCGGTGGTCCGCGCGGCGCTGGTGTACGCGCTGAAGGCCGCCCCGCTGACCTACTGGAACGTGGACGTCCGCCCGCTCTCCACGATCACCCTGACGGGCCGCTCGGGCCACTGGCACCTCTCCCTCCAGGCGCCTGCCTAGGGGGCTCCGCGCGACACCTCAAAACGGTGGAACCGCATCCGTCCACCGCCCTAACCTGCGGCCATGACCGCAATACAGATCACCACTCTCGCGCAGCGACCCGAACTGGCCGAACGGCTCTGGGACATGAAGGACACCTGGCCGGAGTTCGCCCAGCACGACTCGGTCGCCTGGCTCCTCTACCCGCGGATGGTCAAGGAGCTGGCCGACTACGTCCTGGTGGCCACCGACGGGGATGCGGTGATCGCCCGCGGGTTCAGCGTGCCCTTCGCGCAGCATGCGCCGGGCCGGGACGGGGCGCTGCCCGCGCAGGGCTGGGACCGGGTCCTCATGTGGGCCTTCTCCGACCTGCGGCGCGGGATCGCCCCCGACACGGTGAGCGCCATCGAGATCACCGTCGCCACCGACCGGCTCGGCGAGGGCCTGTCCGGGCGGATGCTGGCCGCGATGCGGGACAACGCCCGCGCCCGCGGGTTCGCCGAGGTGGTGGCCCCGGTCCGGCCCAGCGGCAAGCCGGCCGAGCCGGACACCGCGATCGAGGAGTACGCGTACCGCACGCGCGAGGACGGTCTGCCGTACGACCCGTGGCTGCGGGTCCATGTGCGCGCGGGTGCGGTGATCGACTCGGTGGCCCCGCTGTCGATGACGATCACCGGCTCGCTCGCGCAGTGGCGGGAGTGGACCGGGCTGCCCTTCGATGCGACGGGCCCGGTCCTGGTGCCGGGAGCCCTGGCCCCGGTCCGCTGCGAGCTCGAACAGGGCTACGCGGTGTACGTGGAGCCGAACGTCTGGGTCCGCCACGCGCTGGACCACCGCCCGGCGTAGGCGGCTGCGTCCCGCCCACACCCGGTCCGCACGACCCGGGTGTGACCGAGTGCTCCGGCCGGCCCGGAACGCCGGCCGAAGCACTTGCGCACGCCTGCCCCGGGGGGCTTGCTGCTTCGTTCAGCCGTGCTCGGGTTCCACCGGGAGCCACAGTTCGGCGTCGGCCTCGGTCTTGTCCGGCGACAGGCGGGTGCGCAGGATCTCAGGACCGCTGCGGCCGCGGTACGGGTTCGACGGGAACCACTCGGGGATGCCCGCGAGCGCGGAGAACATCCGGCGCAGGTGGTACTCCGACGTGGCCGCGATGCGTGCCGGCTCTTCCACCTCGATGTCCTGGTCGAGATGGCGCTCGATGTGCTCCATGGCCTGGTTCAGCCGCTCCAGCACGCCCGGTCTCCTTCCTCTTGACGACCACCACGCTAGGCAGCGCCCGCCATGCCGGACCCGACATCTTGTGCCCGATCAAGTCGGGTGCACGAGGCGTCGGGCCACGCCCGTCGCTCGGACAGGCTGACTCAAGCGCTCAGAGGCCGGCCGAAGGGCCCCGTCACACCCTTGTGACTGAGCGCTTCAGATGGCGCCATCCGCCAGATCGAGCGCCCAGCCTCCATCCGGCCCGGAACCGTCCACCGTGACCGACCTCGAAAAGAGCTTCACGGACTACCCCTGGTCTGGGCATGATTCCCACCGTGCATGTGGACAGGGGCCATCGCGGGCAGGGACGGTACGCGCTGACGGACACAGGAAGCGGCCACGTCTGGGGCGTCTGCGCCGAGGTGGAGGGATTGTTCCGGGAACCTCTGCGCGGGACGTACGAGCTGTTCGGCTGGGTTCCGGATGGAGCTGAGGTCCCGCGCGGCTGGGTCGGTAGCAGGGTGTGGCTGGTGCCCGAGGACAGGACGCTCGATGCCTGGCTGCTGGAGGACGCGGAGAGTCTCGGGCAGTACCTGGGGACGGACGGTCTTGTGCTCACCGGTCTGGACGACTACGTGGGCCCGCCCGAGGGGCACCGGGGGCCTGTCCGGCTGCACGACGGGTACCGGTGGCTGGGTTCCTGCCGGGAGTTCGCCCGCGTCCTGCCGCCCGAGCAAGTGGAAGCTCCTCTCGCCCTGCGGGGGCTTGCCCCGAGTGATCGGCTACGGCGGGCACTGGCTACGGGCACCAGGCACACGCTGGACCTGGAGGAGGTCTGGCTTGAGATACGGGGCGACCGGGGCGAACCGCTCACCGATCGGCTGCTGCGACCCAAAGTCCGTACGTGGCAGCCGTCCTCCCGCGGGACGGAGCTGATTGATCTGGAACTCGACGGATACCTCGCACCCGTACCGGGATACGCCCGGCCAGTATGGGAGCGCTGGCTTGCCGGCCCGCCGGACGCCCCTGGTGCTTGGGCCGGGCTCGAGACCCGCCAGCGTGGGGCCTGGCTCGATCTCGTCCGGGAGCGGGGCTGTCGGCTCAAGCACCAGGACCGGGCCGGACACGCGTACGAGCTGGATGGCCGGCACATCACGGACGAACCGGGCCTCTACCTAGCACTCGGCGAGGCCGTCAACGGGCCGGGCGGCTACTTCGGTGGCTGCTTGGACGCCCTCGTGGACTGTCTGCGCGGCAACTTCGGCTATACCGCTCCCGCGACCTTGGTCTGGCGGGACGCTGCGACTGCTCGCGAGCACCTGTCCCGCGTCCTGGCGCCAGAGGGTGAGCAATACGACCTAGTCGCCCTGGTGATCGAAGTTCTGACCGAGGGCGGGGTGCACGTGACCCTCACGTGAACTGGCCGAGCTGCCGCGGTAGTGACTTCAACGCTGCTGCCGGTCCGTTGGGCTACGTACGCGCCTAATACGGGAGCCCAGCTGGGCGCTGATGCCGACGGAGGGATCAGTCAGCGGCGGACAGCCTGTGCCACCAGTGACTGCAACCGTTTGAGCAGTAGCGCTCGCGGCGTCGTCCGTCGGCGATTGCGAGCACCGCGACCAGCAGCCGGAAGGCCTTCCGGCGTTCGTCGCGGGGAGTCAGAGAGGCGATCTTCCCCAGTTGATCGTCTATCCGACCACGCGTGATCAGCACCGCCGGCGTGTGCGTCGGGCGCAGACCGGCACGGTGGATGCCCTCCGGTCCGTCCTCGGCGACGGCACGTGCCTGGACACAGTGGTGGCGCAGAAACAGCAGGGCCTCGGACTGCTCCTCTGGGGCGAGTGCGTCGAACCATGCGATGCCCTGTGACATCGGGCGGAGCCCCTGGGCAAGCTCGTTGAGTATGACGTCGCGTTCGGTCACGCCGGTCTCCCATCGGGCAAGCGGCGCTTCGCCGCGGAGTCGAGGTCAGTGGAACCAGGTAACGAGTCGCACATGCTCTGCTCCATGGAGTTCGCTGAGTGTCCGCATCACGCTCCAGACCGGCCCCCAGTGGGTTTCGTTTCCGGCGACCGATTCTCGGCTTCGCGTGCCGGAGCTGTCTGTTTCCTGCCAGTCGGTCGAGGCGAGCTCGGCCCACGTGATCCATGTCGTGCCGTGGGTGTCAGGAGATCCGCCGTACGCGGCGTACTCGGTCTGGAGCCCCTCGGACGCGTCGCTCGGAAAGCCGCGGCTTTCGGCCAGAGGGCGGAAGCCGAAGTGGTTCCGGATGCCGAAGAGGCAGGCGAGGGCGTCGTAGGCGTTGCCGTTGTTGAGTAGGAAGAGGTCGATGGCGGCGTGCCACACGGAGTCCTCGTCGTCGGGGCCCCAGAGGCGGGCACCTGGCTGGCACTCGATCATCCCGCTGACTTCGGTAGACATGCACGCATTGATCAGGTGGCCGGGCCGGACGTCGACCAGCACCGCAGTCCCCCGCAGCAGCACCAGGTAGTCCGGCGTGTGATTCTCACTCCGTCTCCGGTAGTGAACCTGAGCTTGAACGGCTGGGACAGCACCTCCTCGACTCCGCCCAGGAAGTCCAAGGCCAGCAGCAGACGACGCTCGGCCAGACTCTCGAAGCCGTGCGTCCGACCCGTGGCCACCATGTACTGCAGCCCGGGGCGGTGCCGCTGCCGTGCCCGCCAGGTAACCCGTGTGTCGGCATCGAGGCGAGCGCCGGAAAGTCGGCCAGGTCCTGGACCGAACAGATGACCCCCGCCCCGGATGTCTTCCACGCCGCCGTCTACCGCCGGGCCCACCCCGGCCCCGTCTCCAGCCGCCCGAAGCCCCCGGGGCGATGGTGTACGGCGCGACGAGATCGTCCAAAGTGCAGCTGTGCGACCACACCGGCCGGGACCCGGCCTCAGGTATAGGAACCGATACCTCCATGTCCCCAGCACAGCCCGCGGCACCGGCCCCCCCCGTACTGCTTTCCGGGAAGACCCCGCAGGTAAGAAGCCCGGCCGCTACCCTGCCTGCCAACTCAAGCGCACAGCCCCGCCGAGTCAACGGCTCACTCGCCAAGTGAAGCGCTCAGTCTCCCCGGGGCGCCCGGCGGATTCCAGCGCTTTGCATAAACGTGCGGCGGTACGTATAGTCATGCCATCGAAGAGGAGGGTCCGATGGTGGTACGTGTAGCGGTGGCGGGAGCGAGCGGGTACGCGGGCGGAGAGGTCCTGCGCCTGCTGCTCTCCCACCCCGAGGTGGAGATCGGCGCGCTGACCGGCAACTCCAACGCCGGACAGCTCTTCGGCACCCTCCAGCCGCACCTCGTGCCGCTCGCGGGCCGGACGCTGGAGGCGACCACGCCCGAGGTCCTCGCCGGCCACGATGTCGTCTTCCTGGCCCTGCCCCACGGGCAGTCCGCCGCCGTCGCCGCCCAGCTCGGCGAGGACGTCCTCGTCGTCGACATGGGCGCCGACCACCGGCTCAAGGACTCCGCCGACTGGGACGCGTTCTACGGCGCCCCCCACGCCGGCACCTGGCCCTACGGGCTCCCCGAGCTGCCCGGTGGCCGCGCCGCGCTGGAGGGGTCCAAGCGCATCGCGGTTCCCGGGTGCTTCCCGACCGCCGTCTCCCTCGCCCTGTTCCCGGCCTACGCCGCGCAGCTGGCCGAGCCCGAGGCCGTGATCGTCGCCGCCACCGGCACCTCGGGCGCCGGCAAGGCGCTCAAGCCGCACCTGCTCGGCTCCGAGGTCATGGGCTCCGTGAGCCCGTACGGGGTGGGCGGCGGGCACCGGCACACCCCCGAGATGGTGCAGAACCTCAGCCCGATCGCCGGGCAGAAGGTCTCCGTCTCCTTCACGCCGACCCTCGTGCCCATGCCGCGCGGCATCCTGGCCACCTGCTCCGCCAAGGCCCTGCCCGGCACCACCGCCGACGCGGTGCGCGCCGCGTACGAGAAGGCGTACGCCGACGAGCCCTTCGTCCACCTGCTGCCCACGGGGCAGTGGCCGGCGACCTCGTCCGTTTACGGTTCCAACGCCGTTCAGATCCAGGTCGCGTACGACGAGGCCGCACAGCGGATCATCGCGATCAGCGCCATCGACAACCTCACCAAGGGCACCGCCGGCGGCGCGGTGCAGAGCATGAACATCGCCCTCGGGCTCCCCGAAGGGCTCGGGCTTTCCACGATCGGAGTCGCGCCGTGACCGTTACGGCAGCACAGGGGTTCACGGCCGCGGGCGTCGCGGCCGGGATCAAGGCGAACGGCAACCCGGACCTGGCCCTCGTGGTCAACCACGGGCCGCGGCTGGCCGCAGCGGGCGTGTTCACCTCCAACCGCGTCAAGGCCGCGCCCGTGCTCTGGTCCGAGCAGGTCATGCGCGGTGCCACCGTCAGCGCGGTCGTCCTCAACTCCGGCGGCGCCAACGCCTGTACCGGCCCCAAGGGCTTCCAGGACACCCACGCGACCGCCGAGAAGGTGGCCGAGGCGCTGGGCGGCGAGCACAACGCCGGCGAGGTCGCCGTCGCGTCCACCGGCCTGATCGGCGTCCTCCTCCCCATGGACAAGCTGCTCCCCGGCATCGAAACCGCCGTCGCGGCACTCTCCGAGGACGGCGGCGAGGCCGCCGCCATCGCCATCAAGACCACCGACACCGTGCACAAGACGGCCGCGGTCACGCAGGACGGCTGGACGGTCGGCGGCATGGCCAAGGGCGCGGGGATGCTCGCCCCGGGCCTGGCCACCATGCTCGTCGTCCTCACCACCGACGCCGACCTGGACAGCGCCACCCTCGACAAGGCGCTGCGCTCCGCCACCCGCACCACCTTCGACCGGGTCGACTCCGACGGCTGCATGTCCACCAACGACACGGTGCTGCTGCTCGCCTCCGGTGCCTCCGGCCAGGTGCCGGCGTACGAGGCCTTCGCGGAGGCCGTACGGACCGTCTGCGACGACCTCGCCCGCCAGCTGATCGGCGACGCCGAGGGCGCCAGCAAGGACATCCGCATCGAGGTCATCGGCGCCCTCACCGAGGGCGACGCGGTCGAGGTCGGCCGGTCCATCGCCCGCAACAACCTGCTCAAGTGCGCCATCCACGGCGAGGACCCCAACTGGGGCCGGGTGCTCTCCGCCATCGGCACCACCCGGGCCGCCTTCGACCCGGACCGGCTGAACGTGGCCATCAACGGCGTCTGGGTCTGCAAGAACGGCTCGGTCGGCGAGGACCGCGACCTGGTCTCCATGAAGGACCGCGAGGTCCGCATCACCGCCGACCTGGCCACCGGCTCCGAGTCCGCCGTGATCTGGGCCAACGACCTGACCGCCGAGTACGTCCACGAGAACAGCGCGTACAGCTCATGAGCGACCCGACGAAGAACGAGAAGGCCGGCCAGCCTGGCGCCGGAACCGCACGCAAGCACACCGCGCTGCCCAAGGCGCAGATCCTCATCGAGGCCCTGCCCTGGCTCACCCGCCACAACGGCAAGGTCGTCGTCATCAAGTTCGGCGGCAACGCCATGATCGACGAGGACCTCAAGGCCGCATTCGCCCAGGACGTGGTCTTCCTGCGCCAGGCCGGCCTCAAGCCGGTCGTGGTGCACGGCGGCGGCCCCCAGATCAACGCCCAGCTCGACAAGCAGGGCCTGGTCAGCGAGTTCAAGGCCGGCCTGCGCGTGACGACCCCCGAGGCCATGGACGTCGTACGGATGGTCCTGGCGGGGCAGGTCCAGCGCGAGCTGGTCGGGCTGCTCAACGAGCACGGGCCGCTCGCCGTCGGCATGACCGGCGAGGACGCCCACACCATCACCGCGACCCGGCACACCCCCGAGATCGACGGTGAGCTCGTCGACATCGGCCGGGTCGGCGAGATCGCCGCCATCGACACGGGCGCGATCGAGGCGCTGCTGGCGGACGGCCGGATCCCGGTCATCTCCTCCATCGCGCGCAGCGCCGACGACCACCACGTGTACAACGTGAACGCCGACACGGCGGCCGCGGCGCTCGCCGCCGCGCTGGGCGCGGAGACGCTGATGGTGCTCACCGACGTCGAGGGCCTCTACGCGGACTGGCCCAACAGCGACGAGGTCATCAGCCGGCTCACGGTCAGCGAGCTGGAGAAGCTGCTGCCCGAGCTGTCCAGCGGCATGGTGCCCAAGATGGAGGGCTGCCTGCACGCCGTCCGCGGCGGTGTGAGCACGGCCCGTGTGATCGACGGGCGGGTCCCGCACTCGATCCTGCTGGAGATCTTCACCGACGAGGGAATCGGCACGATGGTCGTGCCCGACGCACAGGGAGGGGTGCGCACATGACGGGCCATCAGGAGACGGGCGGCCAGGAGACCGGCCGGCAGGGCACCGGCAATCAGCGCTACGGCGCCCGCTGGCAGGACACGCTGACCAACAACTACGGCACCCCCGCGCTGGCCCTCGTACGCGGCGAAGGGGCCCAGGTCTGGGACGCGGACGGCCGGCAGTACACCGACTTCGTCGGCGGAATCGCGGTCAACGCACTCGGTCACGCCCACCCGGCGATCGTCGAAGCCGTGACCCGGCAGATCTCCACCCTCGGCCACGTCTCCAACCTCTACGCCTCCGAGCCGGTCCTCGCGCTCGGCGAGCGGCTGCTCCAGCTGTTCGGGCGCCCCGGCCGGATCTTCTTCTGCAACTCCGGAGCCGAGGCCGTCGAGGCCGCGTTCAAGATCGGCCGGCTGACCGGGCGGACCCACATGGTCGCCACCGACGGCGGCTTCCACGGCCGGACCATGGGCGCCCTCGCGCTCACCGGCCAGCCCAAGAAGCAGGACCCGTTCCGGCCTCTGCCCGGCGATGTCACGCACGTCCCGTACGGCGACGTCGAGGCCCTGCGGGCCGCCGTCACCGAGGAGACGGCGCTGGTCGTCATCGAGCCGATCCAGGGCGAGAACGGCGTCGTCGTGCCCCCGGCCGGCTACCTGACGGCCGCCCGGGAGATCACCCGGGCCACCGGCACCCTGCTCGTCCTCGACGAGGTGCAGACCGGCATCGGGCGCTGCGGCCACTGGTTCGAGCACCAGGCCCACGAGGGCGTCGAGCCCGATCTCGTCACGCTCGCGAAGGGGCTCGGCGGCGGTCTTCCGATCGGCGCCGTCGCCGCCTTCGGGCCCGTCGCGGACCTGCTCCAGCCCGGCCAGCACGGCACCACCTTCGGCGGGAACCCCGTCGCCTGCGCCGCCGGCCTCGCCGTCATCGACACCATCGCCGCCGACGGCCTGCTCGACCGGGTCAAGGCGCGCGGGGAGCGGCTGCGCTCCGGAATCGAGGCTGCCGGGCACCCGTTGGTCTCCCATGTCCGTGGTGAGGGCCTTCTCCTGGGTATCGTGCTGACCGGGCCGCTCGCACCGCAGGTGCAGCAGGCGGCCCAGGATGCCGGCTTCCTGGTCAACGCGCCCGCCCCCGACGTCGTACGGCTCATGCCGCCGTACGTACTCTCCGAGGCAGAGGCGGACGCGTTCGTCCGGGCCCTGCCCGGCATCCTCGACGCAGCCAACGGGGACGGACACACCGGGGAATGAGACGACGATGAGTCATGCGCAGGAACACGAGCAGAACGGCCCGTCCGTCCCGCAGACCCGCACCGCCCGCCACCGCCGGATCGTGGACATCCTCAACCGGCAGCCGGTCCGCTCCCAGAGCCAGCTGGCGAAGCTGCTCGCCGACGACGGGCTGAGCGTCACCCAGGCGACGCTCTCCCGCGACCTCGACGAGCTGGGCGCGGTGAAGATCCGCAACACCGGCGGCGAGCTGATCTACGCGGTACCCAGCGAGGGCGGTTTCCGCACCCCGCAGGCCCCGCTCGGCGAGTCGGCTAAGGAGGAGCGCATGCGGCGCCTCTCCGGTGAACTGCTGATCTCGGCGGAGGCCTCCGCGAACCTCGTGGTCCTGCGCACCCCGCCGGGTGCGGCCCAGTTCCTCGCCTCGGCGATCGACCAGGCCGAACTCCGCGAGATCCTCGGCACGATCGCCGGCGACGACACCCTGATGCTGATCAGCCGGGACCCGGCGGGCGGTCAGGCCCTCGCCGACCACCTCCTGCGGCTGGCGCAGAAGGAGGGCTGAGCGGGGGAACGCGGGAGTCCGGGGCGCCGGAAATCCCGGTGCCGGACCGGCGTTCGCCGACATAGCCTCGGGGCGTGCTTCGACTCGTCCTCGCCCTATGGGCGTCCGTGATGACCGTCGCCGTGTACGGGCCCATAGCCCTGCGGTGGCGGCGCCGGACCCTGATCCGCCGCGAGATCCACCGGCTCGTCGCCGCCCTCGACCTGGAGCCGTACCACGCCGCCCTGCTGCGGGACGAGGCGACCGTGGCGGCCGCCGCCGAACTCGTCCTCGACGGGTACCTCCGGATCGACGGGGACGGGGCGGCGTTCCTGACCGAGGAGGGCCGCGACCCCGCCCGGACTCCGGCCCACCCGCTGCCCGCCGCCCTGCTGGAGGCCGTACGCCGGCACGATCCCGAGCCCGTGTCGATCGGCTGGATCGACTGGTCCGACGAGGAGTACCGGCTGCGGCGCGGCGCGTACCGCAGCGGACGGGACGCCCTGCTGCCCGAACTGCCGCGGATGCCGGACGGCGAGGGGAACCAGCTGCTGGCCTGCTGCGCCTGCCTGGGCGTCGTCTTCGTGATGATGTCCTGGAGCATGGTGGGAGTGCTGCTGCTGACCGAGCGCCCGCACGGGGCACGGGAATGGGCCTGCGCCGTGGTGGCCGGGCTCGGCCTGGTGGCGCTGGCGCTCGCCGAAAGAGCCGGCCGGGAGGTCCGGGCCCGCACGGAGTGCGGCGACCCGCTGGGGGACCTGGTCCGCGCCGAGCCGCATCCGGCCTTCGCGGCGCTGGACGAACAGCAGCGCTGCCACGTCCTGCGGAGCATCGGTGACCACTACAGGTGGCGCGGCGCCGACGCGGTCGTCCACGAGGCCGAGGACGACGGCGAGGGCGACGACGAGGACGACGACGAGTGGCTGGACGACAAGGTCTGGTGGGAGGACGCCTACGAGTACCGGGCCGCCGACGAGGACGAGGCCGGGCCCGAAGGCGATGCCGCACCGCCTAGTAGCGGGTGACGGCCAGCGGCCCCTCCTGCGTGCCGATCGCGATGTGCGGGCGTCGGCGGGGATCGGCCCAGCGCAGGATCGCGCGCATCGCCCGCTCCGGCACGGACACGCAACCGGCCGTCGCCCCCTTGCCGTTGACGTGCAGGAAGATGCCCGCGCCCCGGCCGTGCACCGGCCGGTCGTAGTTGAAGGCGATGACGAGCGCGTGCGCGTACTGCTTCTCGTACGTGACCAGGTGCTCCGCCTCGCCCGGCGCGCAGTCCGCGGGCAGCGGCTCGGTCCACCGGTTGTATGCGACGGACGCATTGTCCTGGCACCACCAGGAATCAGGGGTCACCCTCCGGTAGCGGAACTCCGTCCCGGCGGGCGCGTGCCGGATCCCGAACGCGTACGGCAGCTCGTACAGGCCCGTCGGCGTGGTGTTCGTGCCCTGGGTGCGGGTCTCACCCTCCGTCAGGCCGTTCGCGCCGAAGCGCGCGTCCGCGCTGCCGGCCTCGTACCAGCGCCCCGCCCGGCGGTCCCACCAGGTCAGCCGCCCCGTGGTGGATCCGGGCGCGGGCGCGACGGCGGTGATCAGCTGGCTGCCGCCGCCCGTGTCGGTGAGACGGGCCGGCAGCGGCGCAGGCCCGTACGGGCCCTGTGCGAGCAGGCTGGTGACGATCAGTGAGCCGGTGACGAGAGCGGTACGCAGCACATGTCAGACGGTACGGGGCGGAAGGGGCAGGGGCAGTGCAGGCAGGCCGTCGAGACTGAACTCGACCTTCTTCTCGCAGTACTCGCCGAACTCCTCGTCCGTCTTGCGGCCGAAGTACTCCGCGTGGAGGGTGCGCTCGCCCTGGTACTCCATGAAGGGGACGGCGTACCCGCACACGTCGGCGATCCGGCGGGCGTGCACGACGATGACCGCCCGTGCGGAGGGCCCGTCGGCCTCCCCGAACAGGCCGATCAGCTCGCCCCAGCGGGGGTCGTCGCGGAAGACGGCCTCGCCCTCACCGTGGATGCGCACGATGTTGGGCGGGCCGCTGAACGCGCACCACATCAACGTGATCCGGCCGTTCTCGCGGACGTGGGCGATGGTCTCGGCGCCGCTGCCGCCGAAGTCGAGGTAGGCGAGGGTCTGCTCGTCGATGACGACGAGCGTTCCCGCGCGGCCCTTGGGGGACAGGTTGACGTGGCCGTCACCGGCCAGCGGTGCGGTCGCGGTGAAGAAGACCGGCTGCTCCTCGATGAACTTGCGCAGCCGGCCGTCGATACGTTCGTAGAGCTTTCCCATGATCCGATTATCGGTCAGAACGGCCGGTTCGGGCCTGGGGATTTCAGTCCCACAGCTCGCGGCGGGCGCGCCACAGCCGCCGGTCCTCGTCGTGCGGCGTCCGGGTGAGCAGTGCGTCCAGTTCTGCGCAGTCGTTCTCCTGCAGACCCAGGCGGGTGCGCCACCACCGCAGCCGGTGAGTGGGGAGCACGTGCGCCGACGCCGCCAGCAGCGCGCCGAGCTCCGCGCGCTCCGCCTGTCCCTCCTGCAGGGCGTGGAGCCAGTCCCAGCCTTGCACCGTGTCCGCCGCGACCCGGCGCAGGCCCGGGTCGGGGTCCGCCGACAGGGCCACCGCGGCACGCAGCGCGGCGATTCCGCCCTGGGCCTGCAGCAGGCGGAACGCGGCGCGGCGGTTGTGCAGACGCCGGCCGGGGGCGGTACGGGCGGCCAGCCCTTCGGTGTCCAGCCGCCGGGCCACGGGACGCAGGCAGAGCGCGGCCTCGCGGGCCACCGACGCCGAACCGTCGTCCAGCAGTGGGAGCAGCACCGCGTCGTCGGGGGTGGCGTCCATCCGGCGCAGCCCGGCCAGGGCGGCGGCCTGTACCGCGCCGACGGGATGCCGCAGCAGCGCGCTCAGCAGCGGCGCGTCGGCGCGCGGGGCGAACTCGCAGAAGCCGGTGACCGCATACCGGCTCACCTGCTCCGGGTCCGCGAGGAGCCCGCGGTGGTGGGCGTACGGGTCGCCGCCGTCCTGGCGCAGCAGCCAGCGCGCGCAGGCCCGTACGACAGCGGACCGGTCGACGAGGTGCCGGGAGGCCTCCGCCGCGCGGCCGGCCCGGCGCAGGGCGGTGACCCCGGCGGCCCGGACCATCGGGACGCGGCTGCCGAGCAGGGTGTCGACCGCCTCGTCGTCCGGCCCGCCGGCGGCCATCGCCGCGAGGGCGGCGTCGGTCCACAGCCGGCCCGTCGCCGGGTCGTGCTCCGCGGCGGCCCGCCGGGCGAGCTCCCGTACGCCGAGCCGGCCGGCGGCGAGGGTGAGGCGGGCGGCGAACCGCCGCGTCGGCAGGTCCGCCGCCCTGCCGAGGTGGTCCAGGATGCGGGCGCGCTGCTCCGCGGTCAGGGAGCTCCAGCTCCACGTCGTCGAGGGCCGCCCGGGGCGCCACCATGCGGCGAGGAGGGAGTACCGGCCGCTCAGGGAGGCCTCCAGCTGCTCCACCGCCCAGGCGCCGTGCTCGCGCCGGCCCAGTCGCAGGGCGAGCGGGACGAGGGCGGCCAGCATGGGCTCGGGGTCCTTGGCCACGATCCTGCCGAGCACCCGCCGGGCGCGGTGCCGCACCGCCGGGACCCAGTCGGCGCACCGGATCAGGACGAGCAGGACCGGCGGGTTCCGCCACAAAGCGAGGGCGGCGGCGCGCACCCGCCCGTCGGGGTGGCACAGCCGGGCTTCGATCCGGTCGCTGTGCAGGGGCTCGTACGAGCGGGAGGCCAGGCGCCGCACCTCCTCGTCGAAGGCGATCCAGGATTCCGGCCGGTGCCAGAGGAGCCTGCCGGTGAACACTTCGGTGTCCGGCCGAAGCAGCACCGCCCGTGTCACGTCGGAGACCCCGGTGTCCGCGTGCCGCATCAGCGCCAGCGCCGCGTCGTGCCCCTGCGCGATGTCCTGCCGTATGAGCCGCATGTGCCCTCCCCCGGAACAGCTTCCCGGCCGATCGTAGGCGGCCGCCCGTGGGCTCCGCCCCTGATATACGGGCTGGTCAGCGGCACGACGGCGGGCTCGATTGACGAAACATACGGAGTACTGCATAGTTATGCCCACATCGCGGCGCGCTGCGACCTCGCCTGACGGCCCAGCAGTACCCGACTGCCTCCCCGCATCCTCCGCGGCGGGGAGGCAGTTTCACATCCGACGCCATGTGCGCATCCAAAGCCATGCAGATGCAGTCTTGAGGAGCAGTAGCTGTGAGCAGCAACAACGGTGGTGACGTCCGGCTCTGGGGCGGCCGGTTCGCCGACGGCCCGGCCGAGGCCCTCGCCAAGCTGTCCGCGTCGGTCCACTTCGACTGGCGCCTCGCGCCGTACGACATCGCCGGATCCCGCGCCCACGCCCGGGTCCTCGCCAAGGCGGGCCTGCTCACGGCGGATGAGCTCGACCGCATGATCGCGGGCCTCGACCGGCTCGAAGCCGACGTCGCCGACGGCTCGTTCACCGGCACCATCGCCGACGAGGACGTGCACACCGCCCTGGAGCGGGGCCTGCTGGAGCGGCTCGGCGCCGACCTCGGCGGCAAGCTGCGCGCCGGCCGGTCCCGCAACGACCAGGTGGCCACCCTCTTCCGGATGTACCTGCGCGACCACGCCCGCATCGTCGGCGGCCTGATCGCGGACCTCCAGGACGCGCTGGTCGGCCTCGCCGAGACCCACCACGACGTGGCCATGCCCGGCCGGACCCACCTGCAGCACGCGCAGCCGGTGCTCTTCGCGCACCACGTACTGGCCCACGTGCAGTCCCTGTCCCGGGATGCGGAGCGGCTGCGGCAGTGGGACACCCGGACCGCGGTCTCCCCGTACGGCTCGGGCGCGCTGGCCGGCTCCTCGCTGGGGCTGGACCCGGAGGCGGTCGCCGCCGACCTGGGCTTCGAGCGCGGCTCGGTCGGCAACTCGATCGACGGCACGGCCTCCCGCGACTTCGTCGCCGAATTCGCCTTCATCACCGCGATGATCGGGATCAACCTGTCCCGGATCGCGGAGGAGATCATCATCTGGAACACGAAGGAGTTCTCCTTCGTGACCCTGCACGACGCCTTCTCGACCGGGTCGTCGATCATGCCGCAGAAGAAGAACCCCGACATCGCGGAGCTGGCGCGCGGCAAGTCGGGCCGGCTCATCGGCAACCTGACGGGCCTGCTGGCCACGCTCAAGGCGCTGCCGCTGGCGTACAACCGGGACCTCCAGGAGGACAAGGAGCCGGTCTTCGACTCCTGCGACACCCTCGAGGTCCTGCTCCCGGCCTTCACCGGGATGATGGCCACCCTCACGGTCAACCGGGAGCGGATGGAGGAGCTCGCTCCGGCCGGCTTCTCGCTCGCCACGGACATCGCGGAGTGGCTGGTCAAGCAGGGCGTGCCGTTCCGCGTGGCGCACGAGGTGGCCGGCGAGTGCGTGAAGGAGTGCGAGGCGCTCGGGATCGAGCTGGACGAGCTCACCGACGAGCAGTTCGCGAAGATCTCGGAGCACCTGACCCCGGAGGTCCGTACGGTCCTCAACGTGCCCGGCGCCCTCGCCTCGCGCAACGGTCGCGGCGGCACCGCCCCCTCGGCGGTCGCCAAGCAGCTCGCGGAGCTGAAGGCCGACCTGGTCATCCAGCACGCCTGGGCGACCCACAAGCAGTAGCCGAACGGCACTGCCCCCTTGCCCCCGCGGCCATGCGGCCCGCACGCCCGAAGGCCCCCGGCCCGAAGGCCTGTACGTCCGCACGCCGCGGGACGCCGGGAGGGGCGGTCGGAGCCCCGTGCCCCGACCGCCCCTCCCTCATGTCCGCCGCCGCGCGCCCGCCCGTTCAGCGCACCGGGTGCTCCGGCTCGTAGTTGGTCAGGACGCAGCCCTCGACCTGGGCCTTCTCCAGCCGGTACCCGGAAGGGGCGGAGAAGCCGGGCACGCAGTTCAGGTACAGGAACTGCAGCTGGTACAGGCCGAACCGGGCCGACGGGCTGTTGGTCTCGACCGCGATGTTCTCCCCGACGAGCAGCATGCTCACGGTCGCCTTCAGCTTGCCGTCGTCCTTCAGGTCGGCCTGCTGGGCGGCCTTCGCCCTGGTCTGGAGCTTCTTCATGTCCCCGACGGTGTCGAGCCAGCTCAGGTTGACGGCGCGCTGCGCCCCCGCGGGCTGACCGCACAGCGCGCGGTCCGTGATCCCCCAGTCCAGCGCGTTGCCCTTCACCGCGGGCTGGTAGTCGATGGACTCGATGGCCACCGCTTCGGGGTCCGTGGAGAAGTGCTTCTCGCAGTCCAGGCTGTTGCCGACGAGCTTGCGCAGTTCGGCGATGCTGCCGGCGCGGGCGAGCCCGAGGCTGCCGGTCTTCGGCTGGCCGAGCTTCTCGCCGCCGCCCGCCGGGTCCTGCGGGGTCTCGAAGTTCGGGCTGCCCGAGCCGTCTTCGGCGGCGAAGAAGTCGGTGAGGCCGCAGCCCTCCACCAGGGGCTTCTCCCGCTTGTACCCCTCGGGCACTCGGCCGCCGGGGTTGCAGACCAGGACGCGCATGTCCGACCGGAGCAGGGCCATGGCGGTCTTCGAGCTGGTGGGGAAGGCGACGAAGCCCTTGCCGACCAGGACGTTGCTGAAGAGCCCGTAGGCCCCGTCACCCCCGGAGATCCTGTCCATGACGTACTGCTTGTAGCCCGCCTGGAAGGCCTTCATGTCCTTGGGGACGGCGATGGCGATGTCGCCCTGCCCGCCCCCGTCGCGGCAGACGCCGACCTCGGTGACCGACCACTGCCCGATCTTGGGGAAGTCGCCCCTCGGCATCCTCGGGTCGTCGGGCTTCGTGCCCAGGTCCTCGCACCCGGTGAACTGGCGCATGTACCGCTGCGCCTCGGCGAGCGCGCCCTCGGCGGCGGCGCCGGCGGGGGCCGCGGAGGAGGCGGGCGCGCCGGGTGGGGCGGCCTGGCCGTCCCCCTTGCAGGCGGGGAGGGCGGCGAGGCAGGTGAGGGCGGCGGTCGTGGCGAGGATCCGCTTGATGCGCATGGGTCGCTTTCGTCGGACGGCAAGATCGCGGGGAGTGGCATGGGCATGCTAGATGGGCCCGGTGGGCATGATCAAAACCCCGGACCGGCGGCCTCGGTGTCTGGGCCCGGTCGGGCGCCGTCCCTCACGCCGCCCAGCCGGCGAGCCGCTCGAAGTCCCCCCGGACCAGCCCGATCCGCTCGTCGATCCGCATCAGCAGCGCCCGCGCCGGGTGGCGCTGGTCCACGAACTCCCGGTCCATCGCTGTGATGTCGTCGTCGATCCACGCGAACTCCCGCTCGCCCGCGTACTCCAGGACGTACTGCGTCTTCCAGAAGGTGCCGCGCGGAGTCCGCCCGTGCATCTGCGGCCAGTCGATGTACGGGAGCCGCGGCAGGCCCAGATGCGGGCCTATCCAGTCGTTCGCCTCGTCCTTCCAGGTGGTGGCCCAGACCAGCTCGTACTTGCGCGCCAGCGCGAGCAGCTCTGCGCCGTGGGCGTGGTTGAGCCAGACCCGCAGGGGGCGCCGGCTCTCCGCCTCGGTCCAGCCGGCCGGACGCATCCGGTGGGTGGAGTACCCCTCGGGGCGGCGCTGGGGCTGGGCCGCGTAGGGGTTCAGGGGGCCGTCCACGTCGATCAGCAGCAAGGGCTTCGGTGTCATCTCGGCAGCCTTCCGTTCCGGGTGCCGGGGGCACCCCATTTATTGGGTGAGACATGAACGTCTCATTCGAGGTATGCTTGTCTCATGGCCATGGACCGTGACCAGGTGCTCCGCGACGCCGCAGCCCTGCTCTCCCGCAAATCGACCGCCACGATGGACGAGGTCGCCCGCGCCGCAGGCATCGGGCGCGCGACCCTGCACCGGCACTTCGCCGGGCGCGACGCCCTCGTACGGGCCCTCGAGGAACTCGGCATCCGCCAGTTCGAGACGGCCTTCGACAACGCCCGCCTGGACGAGGGCACGGCCGTCGAGGCGCTGCGCCGGCTGGTCGCCGAGGCCGAGCGCGACGCCCAGCTGCTGGCCTTCCTCGTCACCGAGAACCAGCTCTTCGAGGGCGACCAGGTCAACGAGGGATGGGCCCGGCTCGACGCCCGCGTCAGCGCGCTCTTCCGGCGCGGCCAGGAGGAGGGCGACATCCGGATCGACCTGAGCCCCGCCTGGCTCACCGAGGCGCTCTACGGCCTCATCGGCACCTGCGCCTGGGCCGTCATGGACGGCCGGGTCGCCGCGAAGGACTTCCAGTACATGATCATCGAGCTGCTGCTCGGTGGCGCACGACGGAGTGTGGAGAAATGAGCCGCATCGAACAGCTGACCCGGGAGAAGGGGACGGAGGCGATCAAGGGCCGGGGGAGCAGGGGGCGCTGGCTGGCGCTCTCCGTGCTCGTCCTGGCCGTTCTGCTGGTCGCGGTGGACGCCACCGTACTCGGTCTCGCCACGCCCTCGCTCAGCGAGGACCTCAAGCCGTCCGGCACCCAACTGCTCTGGATCGGCGACATCTACTCGTTCGTCATCGCCGGACTGCTCGTCTCCATGGGCTCCCTCGGCGACCGCATAGGCCGCAAGAAGCTGCTCCTGGTCGGTGCGACCGCCTTCGGCGCCGTCTCCGTCCTCAACGCCTACGCCACCAGCCCCGAGATGATGATCGTGGCCCGGGCCCTGCTCGGCGTGGCCGGTGCCACCCTGATGCCGTCCACCCTCGCGCTGATCCGGAACATCTTCCACGACCCCAAGGAACGCAGCCTCGCCATCGGAATCTGGGGCGCCACCGCCTCGGCCGGCGCGGCCATCGGGCCCGTCGCCGGCGGAGCCCTGCTCCAGCACTTCTGGTGGGGCTCCGTCTTCCTCATCAACCTGCCCGTGATGATCGCCCTGGTCCTCGTCGGCATCAAGCTGCTGCCCGAGTCCAAGAACCCGGTGGCCGGCCCCTGGGACCTGATCAGCGTCGCCCTCTCGCTCGTCGGCGTCATCGGTGTCGTCTACGCCGTCAAGGAAGTCGCCACCCACGGTGTCACCTGGGCCGTCGGGGCCGCCGCCGTCATCGGCGCCGCATGCCTGTGCGCCTTCGTCCGCCGCCAGTTCAGCCTGCCGTCGCCGCTCCTCGACATGCGGCTCTTCAGGCACCGCGGCTTCTCCGGCGCGGTCCTGGCCGACCTGCTGACCGTCTTCGGCCTCTCCGGCCTCGTCTTCTTCCTCTCCCAGTTCCTCCAGCTCGTCCAGGGCCGCGACCCCCTGGAGGCGGGCCTGGCCGAACTGCCCGCCGCCATCGGCGCGGTGGCCACCGGCCTGGTCGCCGGCCGGTACGCCCGCCGGTACTCGGTACGGTCGATCGTGACCGGCGGCCTCGCGGCCATCGGGCTCGCGCTCGGCGCGCTGACGCTGGTCCACAAGGAGAGCGGCTACCCGCTGCTCGGCGCGGCCCTGCTGGTCGTCGGCCTCGGCGCCGGCTTCTCCTTCACCGTCACCGCCGACGTGATCCTCTCCAGCGTCCCCAAGGAGCAGGCCGGTTCGGCCTCGGCCGTCTCCGAGACCGCGTACGAACTCGGCGCGGCCCTCGGCATCGCCCTGCTCGGTTCCATCGTCACGGGCGTCTACCAGGGCTTCACCGCCCCGGCCTCGGTCTCCGGACCGGTCGCCGACGCCGCGCACGAATCGCTGGGCGGCGCGGTCGAGGCCGCCAAGGCCGTGGACCCGGCCACCGCCACGCAGATGGTGGGCGCCGCCCAGGAGGCCTTCGTGGACGGCCTGCGGTACGCCTCCGGCGTGGGCGCGGCCGTGCTGCTGGCCACCGCGGTGGCGGCGTGGTTCCTGCTGAAGGGCCAGCGGCTCCAGGACGGCGTGGTGCACTGACGATGCCGAGCGCCGTGCCCAATCGGTGGTGTCCTGCACAGAGTTGACAGTCCGTTGACGCACAGGACACCATCCCCGCGATGGAGATCAACGAGCTGACCCCGGCGGAACGCCGCGTATGGGACGCCTTCCCGCGCGGTGAAGGCGTCGATTTCCGGGAAGAGCCGGGCGACAGCTCCGTCGACGGGGCCGGCTGGGGACCGGAGCGCACCATCCGCGCCGAGGTCCTCCGCGCTCTCCTGCTCGGCGCCGGCCCCGCGGAGGAGGGACAGGTCGCCGGGATCAAGCTCAAAGGGGCCAGGATCGTAGGCAAACTCGACCTCAGGTACTCCGTCGTCGACCACGCCATCCGGCTGCGGGACTGCTGGTTCGAGCGCAAACCCCTCTTGTACGGGGCCCAGCTGAAGGCGCTCGTCCTCGGCTACTCGACGCTGCCCGGCCTGACCGCCGCCACCCTGCGCGTGGACCTGGTCCTGCGGCTCTCCTGCTGTCGGATCACCGGGCCCGTACGCCTCCAGGGCGCCAGGATCTCCGGGGGGCTCTTCCTCCAGGGAGCCGTGGTCGGCCCGGTCCCCGAGGAAGAGGCGGGCGAGGCCGCGCTCCAGCTCAACCACGCCGAGATCGGCACCGACATCATCGCCAACGACCTGACGGTGCACGGCCAACTGCGGCTCAACGGTGCCACCGTGGGCGGACAGGTCCAGCTCGACCGGGCCCGCCTGCTGACCCCAGGGGGGACAGCCCTGCACGCCGAGACGCTGACGGTGGGCACCGACCTGCGCGCGAACCGGCTGCACGCCCGGGGCATGGTCAACCTCACCGGCTCCCGCATACCCGGCCAGGCCTACCTCAGCCGTGCCGACCTCGGAAACCCCGGCGGGACCGCCCTTCGCGCCTCCAGCTGCGCCGTCGGCGAGATGTGGCTGCGCCGGTGCCCCCCGATCCAGGGCGAGGTCAACCTGCGGCGTTCCACCTTCGACCTGTTCCACATCGATCCGGACGCCTGGCCCGAGCGGATCGCCGTCGACGGCCTGACCTACCGCACCCTCGGCCCGCACCTGCCGCCAGAGCAGCGGCTGCCCGCCCTGGAGCGCGAGGAGTCCGGGTACCTCCCGTACGCGTACGAGCAGCTCGCCGCCGCCTACCGTACGGCGGGCGACGAGGCCGCCGCCAGGACCGTGCAGCTCGCCAAGCTGCGACGCCACCGGCGCACCCTGCCCCGGCACGCCAGGGTCTGGGGGCTGCTCCAGGACGCCACCGTCGGCTACGGCTTCCGGCCGCTGCGCGCGGCGGGCTGGCTGCTGGCGCTGCTGCTCGTGGGCTCGATCGCATACAGCCTGCACGCGCCCCGGCCGCTGAAGGCGGGGGAGGCGCCCGACTTCAATGCCGTGTTCTACACGATCGACCTGCTCGTGCCGATCATCAGCTTCGGGCAGGAATCCGCCTACGCGCCGAGCGGCTGGTACCAGTGGCTCTCGTACGTGCTGATCGTGACCGGCTGGATCCTCGCCACGACGACCGCGGCGGGTGTCAGCCGGTCACTGCAGCGGCAGTAGGCGCTACGCCGCCTTGGCCTTGGTGGCGTACATGTCCACGTACTCCTGGCCCGAGAGCCGCATGACCTCCGCCATCACCGAGTCGGTGACGGCGCGCAGCACGTAGCGGTCGCGGTCCATGCCCTCGTAGCGGGAGAACTCCATCGGCTCGCCGAAGCGGATGGTGACCCGGCCCGGGCGCGGCATGCCCGCGCCGCCCGGCTGGAGCTTGTCGGTGCCGATCACCGCGAAGGGGATCACGGGGGCGCCGGTCATCAGGGTCAGGCGCGCGATGCCGGTGCGGCCGCGGTAGAGGCGGCCGTCGGGGGAGCGGGTGCCCTCGGGGTAGATCCCGAAGATCTTGCCCTCCTCGAGGATCCGGCGGCCGGTCATCAGGGCGGCGACGCCGCCGTTCGCACCGTCACGGTCGACCGGGATCATGCCGGCCCCGGTGAAGAACCAGGCCATGGCGCGGCCCTTGATGCCCTTGCCCGTCACGTACTCGTCCTTGCCGATGAAGTGGACCGTGCGGTCGCACACCAGCGGAAGGATCATCGAGTCGATGAAGGTGAGGTGGTTGCCCGCCAGGATCACCGGCCCGGTGCCCGGAATGTTCTCGATGCCCTCCACACGGGTGCGGAACATCATGCGCATGACCGGTCCGACAGTGGCTTTGATGAGCGATGTACGGAACAACGTGAGCCCTCCGGCATCGAAAAGCGGTTTCGCACCACACGGCGGTAGTGCAGGTGAGGACGATACTCGTGGGTCAGCTCCGAGTGCACATCGGGTTCACGAGGTGGATACGCAGTGTTGACGCACGTTTCCGCCATGTTCCCCGCGGGCCCACCCCTGCGCCACCGGCTGCTGCCTACGATCGCCACGCCGAATCGGGCCGCAGGAACCCGCCGACCCCGGGTGCCGCCGGCCCTTCCATACGACAGGAGTGGCACTCATGACACAGGGTGGGGCAGCACGGCGCACGGTCCTGGGAGCGGCCGTCCTGGCGGCGGGCGGCGGGATGGCCGGAATTTCGGCGGGATCCGCCTCGGCGGCGCAGACGGCTCGGGCCACGGACACGGCGGAGGCGGCCTTCGCGGCCGATGCGCGCCACGGCGGCGGCTACCGGGACCTCCCCGTCCCGCTGGTCATCGGCCACCGCGGCGCCTGCGGTTACCGGCCCGAGCACACCCTCGGGTCGTACCAGCTCGCCCTCGACCTGGGCGCGGACGTCGTCGAGCAGGACCTGGTGCCCACCAAGGACGGCCACCTGGTGTGCCGCCACGAGAACGAGATCGGCGGCACCACCGATGTCGCCGATCACGCCGAGTTCGCGTCCCGCCGTACGACCAAGTCGATCGACGGGGTCGCGGTCACGGGCTGGTTCACCGAGGACTTCACCCTCGCCGAGCTGAAGACCCTGCGGGCGAAGGAACGTATCCCCGCCGTCCGCCAGCGCAACACGCTCTACGACGGCCGGTGGGACGTGCCCACCTTCGAAGAGGTGCTGCGCTGGGCCGACCGCGAGGGCAAGAGGCGCGGCAAGCGCGTCTGGCTGCACGTCGAGACCAAGCACCCCACGTACTTCCGGTCCCTGGGCCTGGGCCTCGAGGAACCGCTCGCCAAACTGCTGCGCCGCTACGGCCGCGACGGCCGGAACGCTCCCCTCTTCCTCCAGTCCTTCGAGCCCTCCAGCATCCAGCGGCTCTCCAAGCTGGTCTCCGCGCCCCGCGTGGTCCTGCTGTCGGCGGCGGGCACCCGGCCCTGGGACTTCGAGCAGGCCAAGGACCCGCGGACGGTGGCGGACCTGGTCAAGCCCGAGGGCCTGAAGTGGATCGCCGGATTCGCCCAGGGCATCGGCCCCACGATGGACCTGATCATCCCGCGCGACGCCGCCGGGAAGCTGGGCACCCCGACCACGCTGGTCAAGGACGCCCACGCCCGCGGGCTGGTGCTGCACCCCTATACCGCGCGCAACGAGAACAGCTTCCTGCCGGCCGAGTACCGCAGGGGCACCGACCCGGCCGCCTACGGGGACGCCTTCGGCGCCTTCAAGACGTACTTCGAGCAGGGCATCGACGGCATCTTCACGGACAACGCGGACACCGGACTGCTCGCGGCGGAGGCCTTCCGCCCGGGCCGCGGACGCTAGGGAGTCTCGTCAACAGACAAGCGGAACATCACGTACGGGTGGGCTGTGCCGGGCGGGGAAACCGCGGGGTGCGTCCCGCGCGTCCCGCCCGGCATGGACCTGTTGAAGGACTCCGACCTGCTGAACGAACTGGGCCCGCTGCTCTCCGCCGAGGCGGCGGCGGAAGCCCCGGGCGCCGGCGTGGAGGCGGCCGACCTGGAACAAGCCGTCTGGGTCAGGCTGCTGGAACACGACCCCGCCCCCGCCGAGCCGGCCCGCTGGCTGCGCCGGGCGGTGCGCGCCGAAGCGCGGCTCGCCCGGCGCCGCGCACGCCGCGAGATCCCGTACGGCTGCCGGCCGGGGAGCGCGGGCGCCGAACCCGAAGACGCCCTGCTGCACGGGGAGGAGAACCGCGCCCTCCGATCGGCGGTCGCCCGATTGCCCGGACGGTGTCCGGAGCTCATGAGGGCACTTCTTTCGCCCAGAGACCTCACCTACCGTGAAATCGCAGGAGAGTTGGGTATCTCACAAGGAAGTTTGGGACCCGTCCGTTCCCGATGCCTGGGATGTCTGCGCAGAATGCTCGCGTCAGAGGTTGCGGCTCCTCGCCATCGGGGAAGGGAGCGGTAGACCAATGGGCTACCAGGTGAGCGGGAGGCATGCGCACATGGGCATGAGCGTGACCATTTCGGCGGCAGCTGCCGAGGACACTGAGCAGATCCTCAAACTGCAGTACCTGGCGTTCCAGCGCGAGGCCGAGCTGTACGGCAACTACCGCATCCAGCCGCTCACCCAGACCCTGGACTCCCTCAAGGCGGAGCTGGAGTCGGACACCGTACTGGTGGCCCGGCTCGGCGACGAAGTGGTCGGCACCGTGCGCGGCAAGGTCGACGAGGACGGCACCGGCAAGATCGCCAAGCTCTGCGTCCACCCGCGCCTGCAGGGCCACGGACTCGGTGCCCGGCTGCTGCGCGCCGTCGAGGAGGCCCTCGCGGGCCACGGCGACACCACCCGCTTCCGCCTGCACACCGGCCACAAGAGCGAGTCCAACCTGCGCCTCTACCGCAAGGCCGGCTACGTACAGGTCGGCGGCCGTACGGCTTCCGATGGCGTGCGCCTGGTGATCCTGGAGAAGGAGGCCACCGACGCGGCCGACTTCGCGGTCAGCGCCTGACGCCCGCCTCCGGAGCTCAGCGCTTGGCGCGCAGCCAGAGCATCCCGGTGACCGGCAGGATCACCGGGATGAACAGGTAGCCCATCCCGAACTGCGACCACACCGTCGAGTCGGGGAAGGACTCGGGCCGCACCAGGGTCCAGGTGCCCACGACGAGCACCCCGGCCAGCTCGGCGGCGCAGCATGCGCGCGCCGCCCTGCGGGCCGTCTCCCCGCCGCGCACCAGCGAGTACGTGATGAAGCAGTAGACGAGTGCGGCCAGGCCGGTCAGCGTGTAGGGCAGCGGGGCCCGGTCGAACTCGGTGGAGATCTGGTAGACCGAGCGCGAGACCGCGCCGACCGTGATCACCCCGTACAGCCAGACCAGCAGCAGCCCGGGCCCGGAGACCAGCCGCCCCCGTTCGGCGGGGGCGGCGGCCGTGTCGTCCATCTGCGTGTCAGGCACCGGGGGTTCCCCAAATGTCGTAGAGGCGTACTTCGAGCACGGCGAGGACGAGTGCGCCCGCGGCCACCGTCACCGAACCCCACTTGGTCCGCTCGCTCAGCGAGAGCAGCCCGGCGGCCGGGACCGCCGCGAAGGCGCCCACCAGGTAGGCCACGAAGATCACCGTGCCCTCGTCGGGCTCGCCGCCCTGCACCAGCTTCACCACGCCGACCACCAGCTGCGCCAGGGCCAGCAGGGTCACCACGCCCATGCCGATGAAGTGCCAGTCCTTGGTCGGCTGGTCCCGCAGGGCGGCGTATCCGCACCAGGCGGCGAGGGCGAGTGCGGCCGCGCCGAGGGCGACGGTCAGGGCGTCGAGCATGCAGCGAGGGTATTACGGGCCGCCGGCCCGGCCGCGCGCACCCCTGCGGGCAGCCGGCCCGCGGCAGCCGTGGGTCGTGGCCTTGGCCACAGCGCGGGCCCCCGCCCGGCCCTGCAGGTGTCGCCGCGCAGCGGCTTCCCGGGCCGTGTCCGTGCAGGTCAGCCCAGCGGTAGGGCCTTCGTCTCGGATGACCGGCCCTGACCGGTGCTGTCCGGAATGCGGCCGGATTCCGTCCGCTATGCGGACATCAGTGATCGGTGAAGGGGGAGGTCTGCTTTACTGGGGCCCATGACCACGACGAGCAGCCGCACCCTTGCGACCGAGGCGACGATGACGCCCGGTGCTCGTTGTATGTGTCGAATGTGCGCCTTCTGAGGGCCCCTCTCCTTGCAGTCTCGCGCCCCGAAGCGAGACCGGCCGAGCCCGTCCGGACCGCCGCCCCGAAGCAGCACCGGACCGCTCCTGCCCCGCGCACGCGTCGTCAGCGTCGTTTTCTGATGATCTGACCCGTATCGCGTCCCCAGATGTTTGCCCCGTGCCCGGCACCCGCTTGCGCCGTGCACTCGACAGCGACGGAATTCCTGTGATCACCACATCGGGCCTCACGAAGGTCTACCAGTCCCGTGGCCGCGAGGTCACCGCCCTGGACGGCGTCGATCTGCACGTCCGCGAGGGCGAGGTCTACGGAGTCATCGGCCAGAGCGGCGCCGGCAAGTCCTCCCTGATCCGCTGCGTGAACCTGCTCGAGCGCCCCACCACCGGAACCGTGACCGTCGACGGCGTCGACCTCACGGCCCTGGCCGGCCGCGGCCGCCGGGCCGGCAAGGAGCTCCGCGAGGCCCGCAGCCGTATCGGCATGGTCTTCCAGCACTTCAACCTGCTGTCCTCGCGCACCGTGCAGGGCAACATCGAACTGCCCCTGGAGATCCTCGGCGTCCCCGGCCGCGAGCGTTCCCGCAAGGCCCTCGAACTCCTCGACCTCGTCGGCCTCGCCGACAAGGCCAAGGCCTACCCCGCCCAGCTCTCCGGCGGCCAGAAGCAGCGCGTCGGCATCGCCCGCGCCCTGGCCGGCGACCCCAAGGTGCTGCTCTCCGACGAGGCCACCAGCGCGCTGGACCCCGAGACCACCCGCTCGATCCTCCAGCTGCTGCGCGACCTCAACCAGCAGCTCGGCCTGACCGTCCTGCTCATCACCCACGAGATGGACGTCGTCAAGAGCGTCTGCGACTCGGCCGCCCTGATGAAGCGGGGCCGGATCATCGAGTCCGGCACCGTCGCCGAACTGCTCGCCACCCCCGGCTCCGAGCTCGCCGGCGAGCTCTTCCCCGTCAGCGGAGCCGCCACCGGCCCCGACCGCACGGTCGTCGACGTCACCTTCCACGGCGACGCCGCCACCCAGCCGGTCATCTCCCAGCTGTCGCGGACGTACAACATCGACATCTCGATCCTCGGCGCCGCGATGGACACCGTCGCGGGCCGCCAGATCGGCCGCATGCGCATCGAGCTGCCCGGCCGCTACGAGGACAACGTCGTGCCCGTCGGCTTCCTGCGCGAGCAGGGCCTGCAGGTCGACGTGGTCACCGACGACGTCGAGAACACAGAAGATGCCGACGCCGAGCTCGCCCAGCTCGTCAAGGATGGTGCCCAGTGACCTGGTCCGAGATGCAGCCCCTGCTCACCCAGGGCACGTACGACACCCTCTACATGGTGCTCTGGTCCACCCTGGTGACCGTCCTCGGTGGACTGCCCGTCGGCATCCTGCTCGTCCTCACCGACAAGGGCGGCCTCCTGCAGAACCGGCCGCTCAACAAGGTCCTCGGCGTGATAGTGAACCTGGGCCGCTCGCTGCCGTTCATCATCCTGCTGATCGCCCTGATCCCGGTCACCACCGCCGTCGTCGGCACCTTCATCGGCCCCACCGCCATGATCGTCCCGCTCGCCATCGGCGCCATCCCCTTCTTCGCCCGCCTCGTCGAGACGGCCGTCCGCGAGGTGGACCACGGCCTGATCGAGGCCGTCGAGTCCATGGGCGGCGGGGTCCCCACCCTCGTCGGCAAGGTGCTCCTCCCGCAGGCCCTGCCCTCGCTGGTCGCCGCCGTGACCACCACGCTGATCACCCTGATCGGCTACTCCGCCATGGCCGGCGCGGTCGGCGGCGAAGGACTCGGCTCCAAGGCCATCACCTACGGCTTCCAGCGCTTCGAGACCGGCTTCATGCTCGCCACCGTCGTGGTCCTGGTCGCCATCGTCACGGTCATCCAGCTGATCGGCGACGGAGTGGTCCGACTCCTCGCCCGCCGCGGCCGGACAGCCTGAACGGCGCGGACCGCACCACCGGACCGCTCCCCGGATTTCTCCACCCCAGAAAGCCCGCACTTGTCGTGCTCGGGCCGCCACCACCCGCAAGAACCGCGCACGACCTGCGCACTTGCACCGCAATGAAAGGCACTCTTCGTGCGTAAGAACATCAAGGTCACCGCCCTCACCGCCGCCTCCGCCGCGCTCGCCCTCGGCCTCACCGCCTGCGGCAGCTCCTCGGACCCGTCCTCCACCAAGGCCGACGGCGGCAAGGCCGACGCGAGCAAGCCGCTCGTCATCGCGGCCTCCCCGAGCCCCCACGCCGACGTCCTGAACTTCGTCAAGGACAAGCTCGCGGCCAAGGAGGGCCTCAAGCTGGAGGTGAAGGAGTTTACGGACTACGTGCTCCCCAACACCGCCACCGAGCAGGGCCAGGTCGACGGCAACTACTTCCAGCACAAGCCGTACCTCGACGACTTCAACAAGAAGAACGGCACCCACGTCGTGCCCGTCGTGAACGTGCACCTGGAGCCCCTCGGCCTCTACTCCAAGAAGGTCAAGGCCCTCACCGACATCAAGGCCGGCCAGACCATCGCCGTCCCCAACGACACCACCAACGAGGGCCGCGCGCTCCAGCTGCTCGCCGCTAACAACCTGATCACCCTCAAGGAAGGCGTCGGCACCGCCGCCAAGCTGTCCGACATCACCGACAAGAAGGGCCTGGAGTTCAAGGAGCTGGAGGCCGCCACGGTCCCGCGCGCCCTGAACGACGTGGACGCCGCGGTCATCAACGGCAACTACGCCCTCGAGGCCAAGCTCTCGCCCGCCAAGGACGCGCTGGTCCTGGAGAAGGCCGAGGGCAACCCGTACGCCAACTTCCTTGCGGTGAAGGCCGGCAACGAGAAGGACCCGCGGATCGAGAAGCTCGCCAAGCTCCTCAACTCCGACGAGGTCAAGAAGTTCATCGAGGACAAGTACCAGGGCTCCGTCGTCCCCGCCTTCGGCGCCCCGAAGGCCTGATCCTCCCAGCCGTCCGGCCCCGTACGCCCCCGGTGGGTGTGCGGGGCCGAGCGCTGCCCGCTTCCGGGCAACCCGGCCGCCACATCCCGCCGCCGATGCTGCATGCTGTGCCTACGACCCGCACAAACGGTCCAGCAACGGCATGGAGCTGCGCATGACTACCACCTTCCCGGACGTCACCATCAGCACGGACCGGCTGGTGCTGCGCCCCTTCGACGGGGAGGACGTCACTGCGCTCGCCGAGATGATGAACGACGAGCACGTCACCGCCTGGACCTCCGTACCGCACCCCTACACCCAGGCCGACGCGCAGGCCTGGGCCACCCGGGACTCCCACGCGGAGCGCACCGAGGGCAGGGGCATCGTCTTCGCCGTCGCCGAGTTCCTCACGCAGCGCCTCGTCGGCATCGTGCACCTGCAGAACACCAACTGGCGCACCCGCAGCGCCGAGGTCGGCTACGTCACCGCCCCCTGGGCCCGCGGCGAGGGCTACGCCAGCGAGTCCGTACTCGCCGTCGCCCAGTGGCTCTTCCGCGACCAGGGCTTCGAACGCCTCGAACTGCGCACCGCCGCCGACAACACCGCCTCGCAGCAGGTGGCCCAGAAGATCGGCTGCATCAGCGAAGGCGTCCTGCGCAACGCATGGATAGTGCGCACCCAGAACCCCGACGGCTCCTGGGCGGACACCCGCACCGACCTCATCGTCTGGAGCCTCATCCCGGAGGACGTCGAGTACACGGGGGACTCGGACGGCTACAACGGCTACAGCGGCCACGACGACTACGGATACGGCCCCGGAGCGCAGGCGGACGCGAGCGGCTACGCCGTCGGCGCCGACTGGAGCTGACCCGATGACCGGGTAGTCTCACCGTGCGCGCCCCTGCCGACGAAACCTCGCCCGCCCCCACCCCAGGAGACTGACGACGATGGCCGACCGGGTCACGGTGATCGGCTGGGACGGCTCGCCCCTGACCGCGGCCGCCCGGTCCGCGCTCTCCGCAGCCACCCTCGTGGCCGGCGCCGCGCACCACCTCGCACTCCCCGAGGTCCCGCCCACCGCCGAACGCATCCGTCTGGGCAGCCTCGGCCTCGCCGCCCGCCGCATCGCCGGCCACCGCGGCACCGCCGTCGTCTTCGCCGACGGCGACCCCGGCTTCTTCGGCGCCGTACGCACCCTGCGCGCCCCGGAGCACGGCCTCGAGGTCGAGGTCGTCCCCGCCGTGTCCTCCGTCGCCGCCGCCTTCGCGCGCGCCGGCATGCCCTGGGACGACGCCCAGGTGGTCGTCGCCCACCCCCGCACCCTGCGCCGCGCCGTCAACGTCTGCCGCGCCCACGCCAAGGTCGCCGTCCTCACCTCGCCCGGCGCCGGCCCCGCCGAACTCGCCCTCCTGCTCGGCGCGGTCCACCGCACCTTCGTCATCTGCGAGGAGCTCGGCACCGCCAAGGAACAGGTGACCGTCCTGACCTCCGACCGGGTCGCCGACCACAGCTGGCGCGACCCCAACGTCGTCATCGTCATCGGCGGACAGTCCGCCTCCCTCTCCTCCTCTTCCGCCACCGCCGAACCGGCCTGGCTGCTCGGCCAGAGCCCCGCCCAGACCGGTGCCCGCGGCTGGGCCCGCCCCCTGGCCGACGCCGGGGAAGGCGAGTCGGCCCTGCTGCGCGCCGCCCAGCTCGCCCGCCTCGGCCCGCGCACCGGAGACCTCGTCTGGGACATCGGCACCGGCTCCGGCGTCTTCGCCGTGGAGGCCGCCGCGTTCGGCGCCGCCGTCATCGCGGTGGACGCCGACCCGCGCGCCTGCGAACGCGCAACTGCCGCCGCCCGCAAGCGGGGAGTGCAGCTCCAGGTCGTCGCCGGCCGCGCACCGCACGTACTGGAAGACCTCCCCGAACCCGACGTCGTCCGCATCGGCGGCGGGGGAGCCGAGGCCGCCCGGGCCGTCGCCGACCGCCGCCCCGAACGGATCGTCAGCCACGCCTCCACCCGCGACGAGGCGGAGGCGATCGGCCGCGCGCTCACCGAGGGCGGTTACACCGTCGAGTGCGCGCTCCTCCAGTCCGTGGGCCTGGACACCCGTACGTGGGGTGAACAGGACCGTTCCGTCGTGTTCCTCCTGGCAGCCGAACGCCCCGTGAATCGTTAGACCGGACCCCGCGGTAGGCTGGCCGATCGTCGTACCGCCCTGCTGTGTCGGGGGTGACGGCACCGCCCGATGCGCGACGTGGCGCAGTCCACAGCGGACCATGGCAGTTATGGCTGCCGTGGTGGCTAACGGGCGCGACAATGCTTACTGGTTGTCGCGCAGGGTGTGCGGGAGACGAGGCGCATCGCACGGCAACCCCGCACGGCAACGCCGCCAGGCGGCCTCGTGGGCGACCGGGCGATCGAAGAGGCACAACCGATGGGCGAGGGGTACGCATGACTGACACCGGCCAGGTACCGGGCGAGGGTCTCCCGGACAACGCGGGCATGGTGGATCAGCAGGGCATTCCCGCTCCGGTCCAGAACCCGGGCCCCGTCCCCGCTCCCGTCCAGGGCGGCTACGCCTTCCAGGACCTCGTGGACAACCCGGCCGAGCCGGAGGACGAGGAACTGCTGCTGATGCCGAGCGGCCAGGGTGCGTGGAGCGACCCGCAGGTCGTCCCGCCGGCGCCGGTCTTCCCCGTCGAGACCTCGTACGGCGATGCCCCGTACGCCGAGTACCCCGAGGCGCAGCCCGCCTACGCGGAGCCCGCGTTCCCCGCACAGCCCGCGTTCCCCGACCCCTCGTACGGCGACGTCTCGTACAGCGCGGGTGCGCACGAGGCCGGCGGCCGTGACTCCGGTGCCCTCGACCTCGGCGGCCTCGTGGCCCCGCCGCAGGCGGCCGCCCCGGTGGCCCCGGCCGCGCCCGTCGCCCAGGCCATGCCCGCCCGTCGGCCGCTGCACATGGGTCCGCCCGTGCCCGAGGCCACCGGCGGAGTCGTACGCTCGCTCGCCGACCGGGGTCCGGCGGCGGCTCCCGTGGCCGCCCCGGCGCCCGTCGCCCCTGTCGCGCCCGTCGCCGCTGCCGTGAGTGCGCCCGTGGCGCCGATTCCGGTGCAGGTGGCCGGGCCGCCGACGGTCGGTCCCGAGTACCTGGACGTCCCGCGCCCCGAGGCCGCCGCCGTACCGGCCGCGCCGCAGCCGGGCGAGACCCCGCCGCAGGCCGGCGAGCCGTGGACGGCGGAGCCGGAGCCCGTGGTGGCTCCGGAGCCCGTGGTGGCCCCCGAGTCCGCGGTGGCGCCGGAGCCCGTAGTGGCGCCGGAGCCCGTGATGGCCCCGGAGCCCGTGGTGGCTGCCGAGCCGGTCGCGGTCCCCGAGCCCGTCGTGGCACCCGAGCCGGTGGCACCCGTGGCCGCCGAGGTCCCCGAGGCCCCGGAAGCCCCTCAGCCGGAGCCGGTCGCCGTCCCGGAGCCCGCGCCGGTCGCGGAGACCGCGCCGGAGCCCGGCGCCGAGACGCCTGCGCCTGCTGCCGCGGAGCCCGTCCAGGCCCCGGCGCCCGCCGCCGAGCCCGCGCCGGAGCCGGTCGTGGCCGAGGCCGCGCCCGCGGACATGCCGGTGGCGGAAGCAGCCCTGGAGGCGCCGGCCGCCGCGCCGGAGCCGCAGGCCCCCGAGGCCGTCGAGCCCGCCGTGGTCGAGCCCGCCGCCGAGGAGCCCGTCGCCGCGGAGCCGGCCGCTCCCGAGGCCCTCGCGGCCCCCGTCGCGCCGGAAGCCGTACCGGAGTCGGCAGCCGAGGCCGTCGCACAGGTGGAGCCCGAAGCCGTTCCCGGGCAGACCCCCGCGCCGGCTGCCGAGCCGGAGGCCGAGGCAGCCGCCGAGCCGGTCGCCGAGGCCGCGCCCGAGCCCCCCGTGGAGCCCTCCGCCGGTGAAGCGGCCCCCGCGTACGCCGACGCCGAGCGCGAGGCCGTCCTGCGCGTCATCCGCGAACGCCGCGACATCCGCAACGGCTTCCGTACCGACCCGATCCCGCACGAGGTGCTGCTCCGCGTCCTGGAGGCCGCGCACCACGCGCCCAGCGTGGGCCACTCCCAGCCCTGGGACTTCGTCGTCATCCGCTCGGCCGAGACCCGCCGGACGATGCACGAGCTCGCCCAGCGCCAGCGCGAGGCCTACGCGAAGTCGCTGCCCAAGAGCCGGGCGAAGCAGTTCAAGGAACTCAAGATCGAGGCCATCCTCGACACCCCGGTGAACATCGTCGTCACCGCCGACCCCACCCGCGGCGGCCGCCACACCCTCGGCCGGCACACCCAGCCGCAGATGGCCCCGTACTCCTCGGCCCTCGCCGTCGAGAACCTCTGGCTCGCCGCGCGCGCCGAGGGCCTCGGCGTCGGCTGGGTCAGCTTCTTCGACGAGCGCGAGATGGTCCGCGAGCTCGGCCTGCCGGAGCACCTCGAGGTCGTCGCGTACCTGTGCGTCGGCTACGTCGACGAGTTCCCGGAGGAGCCCGAGCTGGCGCACGCCGGCTGGTCGCAGCGCCGGCCGCTGGCCTGGGTCGTGCACGAGGAGACGTACGGCCGCCGCGCGCTGCCCGGCGAGGAGCCGCACGACCTGCTCTCGGAGACGGTCGCGAGCATCCGCCCGCTCGACGCGAAGGCGCTGGGCGAGGCCTGGGAGCGCCAGAAGCGCATGACCAAGCCCGCCGGGGCCCTGGGCATGCTCGAAATCATCTCCGCCCAGCTGTCCGGCCTCTCCCGGGTCTGCCCGCCGCCGATCCCGGAGCCGGCCGCGGTCGCGATCTTCGCGGGCGACCACGGGGTCCACGCCCAGGGCGTCACCCCGTGGCCCCAGGAGGTCACCACGCAGATGGTCGCCAACTTCCTGGGCGGCGGCGCGGTCTGCAACGCGTTCGCGAACCAGGTGGGCGCCGAGGTCTGCGTCATCGACGTCGGCGTGGCCGGCGACCTCCCCGCCACCCCGGGCCTGCTCCCGCGCAAGGTCCGCCCGGGCACGGCCGACCTCTCCACGGGCCCGGCGATGACCCGCGAGGAGGCGATCGCGGCCATCGAGGTGGGCATCGAGACGGCCCGCGACCTCGTCGCCGCAGGCAACAAGGCCCTGCTGACCGGCGAGATGGGCATCGCGAACACGACGGTCTCCGCAGCCCTGATCTCGGTCTTCACCGGGGTCGACCCGGCGGAGGTCACGGGCCGCGGCACCGGCATCAACGACGAGACGCACGCCCGCAAGGTCGAGGTCGTCCGCCGCGCACTGGAGCTCCACCAGCCGGACCCGGCGGACCCGATCGGCGTCCTGGCGGCCATCGGCGGCCTGGAGCACGCGGCCATCGTCGGCCTGCTCCTCGGCGGGGCGTCCCTGCGCACTCCCGTCATCCTGGACGGCGTGAGCGCGGGCGCGGCAGCCCTGGTGGCCCGGGCCATCGCCCCCGAGTCCCTCTCGGCGTGCATCGCGGGCCACCGCAGCGCGGAGCCGGGGCACGTGGCGGCCCTGAACAAGCTCGGCCTGCGCCCGCTGGTGGACCTGGACCTGCGCCTCGGCGAGGGCACGGGCGCCCTGCTGGCCCTCCCGCTGGTCCAGAGCGCGGCCCGCGCGATGCACGAGGTGGCCACGTTCGACTCGGCGGGCGTCACCGAGAAGTAGCGGGCGGGACCCGCCGTCCCCGCACCGGCTCGGCCTGGGTGGCGCAGCCCGCGGTGCGGGGCACGGCGGGCACGGCGTCACCCTGTGGTGGTCCATGGAGCCGGGCGGAAACAATTCCGAGAGCGAAGCCGTGATCTCCCCGCTCGACGCGGACGGGAACGCGGCCGGACGAACCGGCTTCGAGCCGCCCCGACGCGGACGGCCGGATCGACTCCGCGCAGGCGGGGTGCACCGCCGGGGCCGCTGCGGACCCCGGGGCGTGCTGCCGCGCAGGTGGGGACGTATCTTGGACCCTCAGTACCGCACCACAGCTCAGCCATCCGCCGCTCCACTGCCGTAGCGGCTCGCCTCCCCGTCGCCCTCAGGAGCAGCCCCCGCCATGGCCGACAGCCCCGCCTACCCCGTAGGACTCCGCCTCGCCGGCCGCCGCGTCGTCGTCATCGGCGGCGGACAGGTCGCGCAGCGCCGGCTGCCCGCGCTCGTCGCGGCCGGCGCCGACGTCCTGCTGATCTCCCCCTCCGCCACCCCCTCCGTGGACGCCATGGCGGAGACCGGCGAGATCCGCTGGGAGCGCCGCCGCTACCAGGACGGCGACCTCGACGGCGCCTGGTACGCGCTGATCGCGACCCGCGACCGGGCCGCCAACGACGCGGCCTCCGCCGAGGCCGAGAGCCGCCGGGTCTGGTGCGTGCGCGCCGACGACGCCGATGCGGCCACCGCCTGGACCCCGGCCACCGGCCGCGTCGAGGGCGTGACCGTCGCCGTCCTCAGCGGCAACGACCCCCGCCGCTCCGCCGCCGTCCGCGACGCCGTCGTCGAGGGGCTGCGCGACGGCTCCCTCGCCACGGCCCGCACCCGCACCCCGGGTGTCTCCCTCGTCGGCGGCGGCCCCGGCGACCCGGACCTCATCACCGTCCGCGGGCGCCGCCTCCTCGCCGAGGCCGACGTCGTCATCGCCGACCGGCTCGGCCCCCGAGACCTGCTCGACGAACTCCCGCCGCACGTCGAGGTCATCGATGCCGCGAAGATCCCGTACGGCCGGTACATGGCCCAGGAGGCCATCAACAACGCCCTGATCGAGCACGCCAAGGCCGGCAAGGCCGTGGTCCGGCTCAAGGGCGGGGACCCGTACGTCTTCGGCCGCGGCATGGAGGAGCTCCAGGCGCTCGCCGAGGCCGGTATCCCCTGCACCGTCGTCCCCGGCATCTCCAGCTCCATCTCGGTGCCCGGCGCCGTCGGCATCCCGGTCACCCACCGCGGCGTGGCGCACGAGTTCACCGTGGTCAGCGGCCACGTCGGCCCCGACGACCCGCGTTCCCTCGTGGACTGGGCCTCCCTCGCCAAGCTCACCGGCACCCTGGTGATCCTGATGGGCGTCGACAAGATCGGCCTGATCGCCGAGGCCCTGGTCCGGCACGGCCGCTCCGCCGACACCCCGGTCGCGGTCGTCCAGGAGGGCACCACCGCCACCCAGCGCCGCGTCGACGCCACCCTCGCCACCGTCGGCGAGACGGTACGGGCGGAGGAGATCCGTCCGCCCGCGGTCATCGTGATCGGCGAGGTCGTCAACGTCCATACCCCCACCGCCTGAAGCGCCCGCGCCCGGCAGGGCCGTTGGCACCACACCCCGGACAAGGCAGTATCACCCTGTGGCTGATCTCATCACCGTCGAAGACCCCGACGACCCCCGCCTGCGCGACTACACGGGCCTGACCGACGTCGAACTGCGGCGCCGGCGCGAGCCCGAAGAAGGCCTGTTCATCGCCGAGGGCGAGAAGGTCATCAGACGCGCCAAGGACGCCGGGTACGAGATGCGCTCGATGCTGCTCTCCGCGAAGTGGGTCGACGTCATGCGCGACGTCATCGACGAGCTCCCGGCGCCGGTCTACGCCGTCACCCCGGAGCTCGCCGAACGCGTCACCGGCTACCACGTGCACCGCGGCGCCCTCGCCTCGATGCAGCGCAAGCCGCTCCCGACCGCCGACGAGTTGCTCGCGGGGGAGGGGGCGGGCGGCCGGATCGCCGTCTTCGAGGGCTTCGTCGACCACGCCAACCTGGGCGCCGCGTTCCGCAGCGCCGCCGCCCTCGGCATCGGCGCGATACTGCTCTCCCCGGACTGCGCGGACCCGCTCTACCGGCGCGCCATCAAGGTCTCGATGGGATCGGTGTTCTCGGTGCCGTACGGGCGCCTCGACAAGTGGCCCGCGGACCTCGAGAAGGTCCGCGAGGCGGGCTACCGGATCCTGGCCATGACGCCGAGCCCGAAGGCCACGCCGCTGGACCAGGTCCCGCCGGAGCGCTTCGAGCGCTCCGCGATCATGCTCGGCTCCGAGGGGCACGGCCTGTCCACGTACGCGCTGCGGGCCGCCGACGAGTGGGTCCGCATCCCGATGGCCGAGGGGATCGACTCGCTGAACGTGGCCGCGGCCTCGGCGGTCGCCTTCTACGCGACCCGCCCGCCCCAGTCGCCGGTGCCCGTTCCGCCGGAGCTCTAGAACCCCAGAGCTCCAGACCCTCAGAACTCCAGACCCTCAGAACTTCTGGGCGGCGGCGATGCCCAGCGCGACGATCAGCGTCACCACGACGAACACGATCAGTCGCTGCCGCATCAGTCTGGGGTCCGGCCGAGACGACCGCCGGCCCGTGCCCGTCGTGCGCGGGGCCGGGCGGCCGCCCGTACGCCCCGCCGTCGGCCGGGAGGACGGACCGCCCGGGTTCCGCGAGGACGAGGGCCGCGAGGACGAAGGCCGTGCGCCGGAGGGACGGGAGTGCGGCCCGCTGTCCGGGCCCCGGCCCTGCCCCTGTCCCTGGTTCGGCGCCTGGGGCGCGGGCGTGCCGCCCGTACGGCGCTCCGTGCGCTGGTCGGCGTACGCATCGGCCCGCTCCGCCGACCGTCCGGTGGGCCGCTCGGTCCGTGCGCGCTGCACCGGCGGGCGCCCGTCGGACAGCCCCTGCGCCTCGCGGGCCGCGATCTCCTTCAGCCGCATCGACAGCTGCAGCGTGCTGGGCCGCTCCTCGGGATCCTTGGCCAGGCAGGCCTGTACGAGGGGCGCGAGCGCGTCCGGGACCCCGACCAGATGCGGCTCCTCGTGCACCACGCGGTACAGCATGACCTCGGAACTGCCGTGGCCGAAGGGCGAGTCGGCGGTCGCCGCGTAGGCGAGGGTGGCGCCCAGCGCGAAGACGTCGGTGGCCGGGGTGACGGCCGCCCCGCGCACCTGTTCGGGTGCGAGGAAGCCGGGGGAGCCGACGGCCGTGCCCACGTGGGTGAGGGTGCTCGCACCGGTGGCCCAGGCGATCCCGAAGTCGATGATCCGGGGGCCCTTGGGGGACAGAAGAATGTTCGAGGGCTTGAGATCGCGGTGGACGACCCCCGCCTCGTGCACGGCGACCAGTCCCTCGGAGAGCGCGGCACCGATCGCGGCGATCTGCGCGGCCGAAAGCGGACCCTCCTCCGCCACCTTGTCGTGCAGGGACGGGCCGGGCACGTACTGCGTTGCGAACCACGGCCGCTCCGCCTCCAGGTCCGCGGCCACCAGGCGCGCGGTGCACCCGCCGCGGATCCGCCGGGCGGCGGACACCTCGCGCGCGAAGCGCGAGCGGAACTCCTGGTCCTCGGCCAGATCAGGCCGGATCACCTTGAGGGCGACACGCTGGCCGCGCCGGTCGGACCCCAGGTAGACCACGCCCATACCGCCGGCACCGAGCCGTCGGTGCAGCCTGAATGAGCCGACGACACGCGGGTCCTCGCGCCGGAGCCGCATCATCGCCATGTCCACCCCGCTGACCGGTCGTCCTGTTGACGTGCCACAGCTTACGGACCATCCGCCACGAGCGCTCAGAGGCCGCGCCCTCGCCCGAGGATTCGATCGTCAGTGCGGCACAGCCCACTTGAGGGTTTCTCACCCGCACGGACCCCTGTCCGTACGGCACTTGCCGGTACGGCCAAACAGCCCTGGCGCCAAGGGGATTGAGGCGCCCGCAGGGGTGGTGCGCCGGGCGCACGGCCGGCGGGCGACGCGTGCGCCGGGCCGGCGGACGAGGGGATCTTGTCCGTACCCCGCAGGCGGACACGCATGCGCGGGGAGTGACGGAAGTGAGCGAACTCACTACCCTCCGGTCATCCCCTCCGGGAAGACCCCCAATACGGGGGAGCGGTCTCCACCCAGGGGAGTACACGAGGGGTGGCCCCGTCATCCTCCTGGAGGCCTGCGAAGGGGTACGCGGGCAGGAGGCCAGGGGCCTTGCGCCCGCCTAGTGTTGAAGACAAGCGGCGGGTGGCGCACTCGTCCCCCGAGGTCACGAACCCGCCGCTGCAACCGACAGGGAGAGGACCATGGCGGACATCGCACGGCAGGGACGCAAGGCATTCGCGTTCAACGGCCATGAGTCCGGCACGCGCCACCCACTGGTGGCCGCGGCCATGGTGCTCCCCCTGGCCGCCCTCCTGGTCTTCCTCTTCGGGGGATTCGACCAGGTGGCGGTACAGGCGTCGTCCGTGGGCGTGATGCTGGGGCGCTGAGCGGCGCCCCTGGTCCGGGAGAGCGGCCCGGACCGGGACATCGGCCTGTCGCACCCCGTGGGGACGGGGGCGCGACGGACGGCAGGAGAAGGGTGCTGCCCGTCCGACTGGGGAGTCGGACGGGCAGCACCCTTTTTCATGCCGTCCCGCAGTTCCGTAACCTGCTCCCGAGACGCCAGCGACGGGAGCCGTGGAGCCGCGATGAACCAGGAGCCACTGCCCGCCGCCCTCGCGGCGTACGCCGGCGCGGGGCAGCAGGACGCCCCGTACGAACTCCTCGCCGAGCGGGAGGACGGGACCGTCGTGCGCTGCGGCGAGATCGTGGCCAAGGCGCACGCCGGGGACAGCGACCGCGAAGGGCTCGCCGTTCGGATGCGGATCGCCGCGGACGAGGCGCTGGCCGGGGTGCTGCTCGCCCCGCTGCGCCCCGAGGTCGGCTACCTCGGGGGCCGGCCCGTGTCCCTGTGGCCGTACGGGGCCCCGGTCGACCCGGAGCGCCCCGAGGACGCCCCGTGGGAGGCGGCCGGCCGGCTGCTGGCGGCCCTGCACCAGGTGCCCGTGCACCGGCTGCCGGGTCCGGTGCCGCCGATGCGCGGCCCGGCCAAACTGGCCCGGGCCCTGCGCCGCCTGGCGCGGGCGACGGCTCCCGGCCGGGGCGCCGGTGCCGCTGCCGCCGGTCCCGCACGGGCGGCCGGGCCCGTGGGCGTCCCCGGCGCCACCGGTGCAGCCGGTGTGGCCGGTTCGGCCGGATCCCGGCCCGGTCCCGCCCTCGTGCCCAGCCCCGCCGAGGGCCGCCCCGCCGGCGACCTCGTACGGGCCGCCGCGCGGACCCTGCCCGCCTGGGTGCGGGGGGAGGCGCCGGCGCCCCGGGGCGGGGCGCTGTGCCACGGGGACCTGCACCTCGGGCAGTTGGTCCGCGGCCCCGGACCCGACGGGGGCTGGCGGCTCATCGACGTCGACGACCTCGGGATCGGGACCCCGGCCTGGGACCTGGCCCGGCCCGCGGCCTGGTACGCCGCCGGGCTGCTCGACACCGCCACCTGGGTCCGCTTCCTCGACTCCTACCGCGCGGCGGGCGGCCCCGCGGCCGGGCCGGCCGGCTCCGACCCCTGGCCGGAACTGGACCTCGCCGCCCGGGCGCTGACCGTACAGACCGCTGCTCTGGCCCTGGCCAAATCGGCAGAAAACCACCGCCGACTCGACGACGTGGAACGGCTGATGGTGGACTCCTGTGCCCGAATCGCCACCCTCCCGCCCGACTTGGAGCCGCAGGCTCCGTCGTAGGGTGAGCTTCACGCCACCGGGCATGCATCCGGTGTCGAAGCAGACGGCGAGGAGTTGATCCGGTCATGCAGTGTCCGAAGTGTCACGCGATGATGCACACCTACAACCGCAACGGTGTCCAGATCGAGCAGTGCAGCAACTGCCGCGGCATCTTCCTCGACTACGGCGAGCTGGAGGCGCTGACCCGCCTGGAGTCCCAGTACACCGGCGGCCAGTACGGCCAGGTCCCGCCGCCCGCCGCGCCGCCGGCCCCCTACCCGGCCGCGCACGCCCCCGCCCCCGCCTGGGGTGCCCCGCAGCACGGCGGGCACGGCCACGGTCACCACGGCCACCACAAGGGCGGCTTCGGGCGGATGCTCTTCTCCTCCTGAGCCGCCTCCACAGCGCAGAAGCCCTGGCGCAACGCAGAAGCCCCGGCCGTCGAGACGGCCGGGGCTTCTGGAGGTGGTGCGCGATACTGGGATTGAACCAGTGACCTCTTCCGTGTCAGGGAAGCGCTCTCCCGCTGAGCTAATCGCGCGGGGCCACGGTGCGAAACCGCAGGTGGAGCAAGGTGGTGCAGATACTGCGTGCGCGATACTGGGATTGAACCAGTGACCTCTTCCGTGTCAGGGAAGCGCTCTCCCGCTGAGCTAATCGCGCGGGGTCCTTGCGGACCAGTGGACGATACTGGGATTGAACCAGTGACCTCTTCCGTGTCAGGGAAGCGCTCTCCCGCTGAGCTAATCGTCCTTGGAGGTGGAGACGGGATTTGAACCCGTGTAGACGGCTTTGCAGGCCGTTGCCTCGCCTCTCGGCCACTCCACCTGGAGCTGCAGGGGTTCTCGGGAAGATCCCCCACTTCGAGCGGACGACGAGACTCGAACTCGCGACATCCACCTTGGCAAGGTGGTGCTCTACCAACTGAGCTACGTCCGCAGGTCACCGTGTTCGCTCCGGGGTTTTCCCCCTTCGCTCCCTGGCGACGTGTTGAACTCTAGCGGATTCCCGGGCCAGCTCAAAAACGCGTTTCCGCAGCGTGCTGCCGCTCGATCACCACCGGTCACCCGGCAGTCACCTCACCGGCGCCGCGGCGTCACCGGTCATAGACTCGCAGCCGTGCACGACCTGCTCCCCCTGGCCCGCTTCGGCGGCCTCCTCGCGACCGACCTCCGAGACGTCACCAGCGACCCCTCCGCCCTCGACTCGACCGGCTTCTGGGCGGTGTCCGCGGACTTCGAGGGGCGTCTGGTCTGCGCCCGCTTCGGCGACGTACGCCCCGACCCGGTCCCGGCGCCCGTCGCGGGAGCCTGGCGCGGCCCCGCCGCCGACCGGTGGTCCTCCTCCCTGGACCGCGCGGCCTACACGGCCGGCGTACGCCGCATCCGCGAGTACATCGCCGCGGGGGAGGTCTACCAGGCCAACCTCTGCCGCGTGATGTCCGCGCCGCTGCCCAACCCGGACCGCGCCGACGTCGACGCCCTCACGGCGCTGCTCGCGCGCGGCAACCCGGCCCCGTATGCAGGAACGATTCGCCTCCCGGCCCACGGCGTCGAGATCGCCACCGCGTCCCCCGAGCTCTACCTGCGCCGGGCCGGCCGCCACGTCGAGTCCGGTCCCATCAAGGGCACCGGCCGCACCGCCGCGGACCTCCAGCCCAAGGACCACGCCGAGAACGTGATGATCGTGGACCTCGTGCGCAACGACCTCGGGCGGGTCTGCGCCACCGGCTCCGTCGCCGTCCCCGAACTGTGCGCCGTCGAGGAGCACCCGGGCCTGGTCCACCTCGTCTCCACCGTCAGCGGCGAACTCGCCGACGGCGCCGGCTGGCCCGAGCTGCTCGCGGCCACCTTCCCGCCCGGCTCCGTCACCGGTGCACCCAAGTCCTCCGCGCTGCGGATCATCGAGTCCCTCGAGACCGCCCCCCGCGGCCCCTACTGCGGGGGCATCGGCTGGGTCGACGCCGACCGCGGCACGGCCGAGCTCGCCGTCGGCATCCGCACCTTCTGGATCGACCGCCAGGGCCCGGGCGGCCCGCGCCTGCTCTTCGGCACCGGCGCCGGCATCACCTGGGGCTCCGACCCCGAACGCGAATGGGCCGAGACCGAACTGAAGGCCGCCCGGCTCCTGCGGGTAGCGTCAGGGGCCCATGAGGTGACTGGTACCCCTGGGTGAGCGGAGGGATCGTACGGTGAGGATCTGGCTCGACGGCGCGCTGCGGGACGCCGACAGCGCACAGGTGTCCGTGTTCGACCACGGGCTGACCGTGGGCGACGGGGTGTTCGAGACGCTGAAGGCGGAGCGGGGCACGGCCTTCGCGCTCACCCGGCATCTGGACCGGCTGACCCGCTCGGCCCGGGGTCTCGGACTTCCCGACCCCGACCTGGACGAGGTGCGCCGGGCCTGCGCGGCCGTCATGGAGGCCAACCCGATGCCGCTCGGCCGGCTGCGCATCACGTACACCGGCGGTGTCTCCCCGCTCGGCTCCGACCGCGGGGAGTCCGGCCCCACCCTGGTCGTGGCCGTCGGCGAGACCGCCCGCCGGCCCGACACCACCGCCGTGATCACCGTGCCCTGGGTCCGCAACGAGCGCTCCGCCGTGACCGGTCTGAAGACCACCTCGTACGCGGAGAACGTCGTCGCGCTGGCCGCCGCCCACCGGTCCGGGGCCTCCGAGGCCCTGTTCGCGAACACCGTCGGGCGGCTCTGCGAGGGCACCGGCTCCAACGTGTTCGTCGTGCTCGACGGGGAGCTGCACACGCCGCCCGTCGCCTCCGGCTGCCTGGCCGGCATCACCCGCGCCCTGGTCGTGGAGTGGGCCGGGGCCAAGGAGACGGACCTGCCCTTCGAGGCGCTCGAGCAGGCCGAGGAGATCTTCCTGACCTCCACGCTGCGCGATGTCCAGGCAGTCCACCGGGTCGACGACCGCACGACGGCCGCGGCCGTGCCGGGACCCGTCACGGCCGAGGCGATGCGGATCTTCGACGCGCGCTCCGGCGAGGACCTGGACCCGTGAGCCCCGTGCCGCCCCCGCCGCGTCGGGGGCGGGCGGCCGGACTGCCCCGTTAAAGGCTGTCGCACGGCCCGCAGGGCGGGGTAGAACTCGACTGATGACCACCACCCTGCGGCCGAGCGGGCCGCTTCAGCAGAGCACCGGGGGCGCGCGGTCGCGCCCGTACGAGATCCGGGTCAACAGCAGGCGCGTCGGTACGCTGATGGTCGCCTGCGACACGCCCTTCGGGCCGACGGTCGGGGAGATCCGCGACCTCGCCGTCGACGAGCCCGACCGGCGGCGCGGCCGTGCCACGGTCGGGGCGCTCGCCGCCGAGGAGGTGCTGCGCGGCTGGGGCTGCCGCCGCGTCCGGGTCTCCGTACCCGCCGACTCGGCGGGAGGCCTGCGGATGGCGCAGGCGCTCGGGTACGCCGAGTACAGCCGCATCATGGCCAAGGAGCTGCCCGCGGAGCCGCCCCGGCTCCGGGAGGGGGTCCTCGGCCGCCCCATGACGGAGGCCGAGTACGAGGTCTGGCTCGGCGACGCGATCGACGGCTACACCGCGGACTGGACCAGCCGGGGCATGCCGGAGGAAGCCGCGCGGGCGAAGTCGGAGGCCGACCACGCACGCCAGCTGCCGCACGGACTGGCCACGGAGGGCACCACCCTCTGCGTCCTCGAGGCGGCGGGCGCCCCGGTCGGCCACGTGTGGGTGGCGCCGGCCGGGCAGGGCGCGTACGTCTTCGACGTCGCGGTCGCCGAAGAGCACCGGGGCCGTGGGTACGGCCGCGACCTGATGCTCCTCGCCGAGCGCGAGGCCCTCGCCACGGGCCACCGCACCCTCGGACTCCAGGTCTTCGCCGGCAACACCCCGGCCCTGCGGCTCTACGAGTCCCTCGGCTACCGGACGACCGACGTCAACTACGCCAAGGATCTGCTCTGAGGGGTGCCGGCTAGCCGTTGCCGGCGGCCAGCAGGCGGTCCGCGATCTCCTCGATGCGGGCGCGCAGTCCCTCCTGGCTCTTGCCGCCGTCGAGGCGCTCGCCACCGATCACGTACGTCGGGGTGCCGGTCACCCCGATCGCCTTGCCCTCGGCCTGGTCGGCGTCGACGATCAGGATGTGCCGGCCGTCGATCAGGGCGGTGTCGAACTCCTCGGCGTCGAGGCCGAGTTCACGCGCGACGTCCAGCAGTACGGCCTCGCCGCGCTCGCCGAGCTCCGCGGTGCGGGCCAGTACGGCCTCCACGTACGGCCAGGCCCGGCCCTGCTCTGCGGCCTCCTCGGCGGCCTGCGCCGCGGCGAAGGCGTGCTTGTGCTTCTCCAGCGGGAAGTGGCGCAGCCGGATGTCCAGCCGGTCGCCGTAGCGGGCCCGCAGGGCGTGTACGTCGCCCAGGGCGCGGTGGCAGTCCGGGCACTGGAGTTCGCACCAGACGTCGAGGATCACGGAATCGGTCATGCGGACAGTCTCCCAGCCGGCGGGCGCCGCCACCGAAGCGGACCTTCCGCCGCCGCCCTGAGGAGGAGGCGCGACCCCGAGATCTCCCGGAGATCGGTCCGGGATCCGCTCGGGACATGGCCGCTGCGGCGGTGCCCGGTGCAGGATGGAAGGGACAGTTCGCCCACCCCTGGAGGACCGCATGCTTGCCGAGACCATATGTTCCGCGGTGTCCGCGGCCGGCCTGGGCCTTGCCGCGGTGACCGCGTACCGCAAGCGCTTCCTCGCCGCCACGCGCATCGCGGCGTACGCGCTGGTGCCGGTCGCCCTGGTGATGACGGGTTTCGTGGAGTGGGTGTCCGGGATGGTCTTCGATCCGACCGTCTGGGCGGGCTTCGGACTGCTCGGGCTGTCCTGGGTGCTGTTCATGACCACGCGGGCCGTCGAGCGCCGCAGCCTCGGCGCCGGGGAGAAGCCGGCCAAGGCGTCCAAGGCGGCCCAGGGGCGCCCCGCGCAGGAGGCCGTGGCCCCGGCCGCGTCCGCCCCCTCGCTCGGCCAGGGCGCCCGCCCGCAGCCGGAGCCCCGCCGGGGCGCGGCGCCCGCCACTCCTGCGGATGACTTCTCCGACATCGAAGCGATTCTGAAGAAGCACGGCATCTGAGGTCCGCGCACGAAAACACCGCGAGCCTGACGAGAAGGGGTGAACTCCCGCGTCAACGCTGGCGTGTTGAGGGCCCGATCGGGACACCTTGGGCCATCATCGCCCCGACATGCTCGACACATCGCAGGGCGAGCCGACGGTACCCGCGCCGACGGCCATGACGGGCCCCGCCCCCGTTGCCGAGGAGCCGCGAGGCTGCCTCTTCGCGCTCTCCCAGCCGCCCCTGATGATCTTCCTGGGGGTGATCGGCACCCTCTTGCTACTGGCCGCCGTGCATGACCTCTTCCTGCTCTGACGCTCCCGCGTCGGCCTCCTTGCGCCGGGCCCGGTACGCCGCCACGTGCAGCCGGTTCCCGCAGGTCCGGCTGTCGCAGTAGCGCCGCGAGCGGTTCCGGGAGAGGTCCACGAAGGCCCGCCGGCAGTCGGGGGCCTCGCAGCGGCGCAGCCGCTCCTGCTCCCCGGAGACCACGATGAACGCCAGCGCCATGCCGCCGTCGGCCGCGAGGTGGTCGCCGAGCGAGGCACCCGGCGCGAAGTAGTGGACGTGCCAGTCGTAGCCGTCGTGGTCGGTCAGCTGCGGGGTGGTGCCCGCGGTCGCCACCAGCTCGTTGATCAGTCCGGCCGCGGCCCGGGGGTTGGCCGCCCCGAACACTTGCGCGAATTTGCCGCGGACGGTGCGCACCCCGGCGAGGTCGCGGGCGCCGAGCTCGCCGACGTCGCTGATCTCGTACTCGCGTACGAACTCGCGCAGCGAGCCGACGTCCGCCAGCCCGTCGGGCTGGTCCGCCTCGGCCGCGGTGTTCACCAGCGCGACGACGACGTCGAGCGCGCGACGGGTGTCGTGGGGAATCTGCACGGTGGTCGCTCCCTGGGGGCCGGGCCTGCGGCGACGGACCAGTGCCGCCGCTGGTGGCCGACTCTAGTCGCCCCCGGGCGGCACCGGGAGGTGCGTCCGTTGCGACTGCGTCACGCACACCGGCGCCGTCCTCGCGGGTGGCTCCCGCAAGAACAGCGCCGGCACTGCCGTATGTGGTTTTTGTCCAGCCCGCACCGTCGCCCCGAGTCGGACGGTGCGGAGTGGCCCCCGGCGCATGCCGGGAGGTGCTCCCTGCCGGCCTGGTTCAGCTTTCGGCCAGGATGTGGGAGAGCTCTTTGTCGAGGTCGAAGTGCCGGTGTTCGGTCCCGGGTGGAACCGCGGCGTCCGTCCGCTTGAGGAACGACTCGAGTGCGCGGGCGGGTGCTTCGAGCAGTGCTTCTCCCTCCGGTGAGCTCAGGGCGATGCAGACGACGCCCTGACCGTGGCTGCGGGACGGCCAGACGCGGACGTCTCCGGTTCCGGTGGGCCGGTGGAGGCCCTCAGCGAGGAGGTCTCGGGCGAATACCCACTCGACCGTCTCCTCGGCGCCGGTGTGGAAGGTGGCGTGCACGGCGTAGGGATCGGCCGTGTCATACCGCAGGCCCGCCGGGACAGGCAGTGAGGACTCGCTCGACACAACGAGGCGCAGGTGCAGCTCGCAGCTGACCGTGGTGTTCATAAGCGCCAGGGCCTTTCGCTCAGTGTGCGCTCGGGGATTCGCACGTCGGCGAAATCGACATGCCACCTACGGTGCCGTTGTAAACCCCTCTGACCGTTTTGCGGACCTCTGGGTCCCTCGGACGGCGGATCCAAACCACCATTCACGTGTGCTTCCGGCTCCGGTAGATTCGGGCCCATGAATACGGGGAGTGACCGCGGGACCGAAGCGTCCTCAGCCGACGACGCCAGCACCCAGCAGACCACGGAAGAAGCGCCGCACGTATCGAAGGCTCCCGCCTTCATCAAGTCGCGCCGCACCCTGCACCTGAGCTGGCAGGTCGGCGTCTTCGTCGTCGGCCTCGCCGTCATCGGCGCAGGCGTCGCCATGCTCGTCCTGCCGGGCCCCGGCTGGGTCGCGATCTTCGCGGGCCTGGCGATCTGGGCCACCGAGTTCGCCTGGGCCCACCTGGTGCTGCGCTGGACCAAGCGCAAGGTCACCGAGGCCGCGCAGAAGGCGCTGGACCCGAAGGTCCGCCGCCGCAACATCATCCTGACCAGCGTCGGGCTCGTGATCGCGGGCGCGCTGGTCGGCTTCTACCTGTGGAAGTACGGGCTCACGCTGCCCTGGAACCTCAAGGACCAGTGATGGTCGGGAACCACCGCTGACATGGGGTAATGTTTGCGGTGCGTCCGGGCGATTAGCTCAGTGGGAGAGCACTTCGTTCACACCGAAGGGGTCACTGGTTCGAACCCAGTATCGCCCACCCGGACCAAGGGCCCGGAGACCTCACCGTCTCCGGGCCCTTGGCGTTTGCGCTTCCCAAGGGCGTCCGCGCCGTCACCTCAGCCGGCCCAGCGCCGCCCGCAGCCGGCGCGCGTCCCGCAGCCGCTTCTCGTACGTCGCCCCCACCACCAGGAGCAGCAGCCCCGCCAGCGCCGGCGGCAGCCAGCGCGGCAGCGCGTCGACCACCTGGACCAGGTACGGGGCCAGCTCGTGCAGGGCCACCGCCGCAAGGGTGCCGCCGCCGAGCAGCAGCGGGGCCTGGAGCCGCCGGTGCGCGCCGAGCAGCGTCACCGCGAGCGCCGCCAGGCCCAGCAGCAGCGGCCGCAGCCAGTACGGGTCCCCCCAGGCCGCGACCAGGCTCGGCAGCAGCGTCGCCCCCAGGCCCGGCCCGTACGCCGTCCAGGACGAAGCCTGCGCGTCCCGGCGGCGGCGCAGGAAGCCCACCGCGAGGGCGAGCACCGTCACCGGCAGCGTGTACGCCTCCGGCGCCGCCACCCCGGACGCCCAGAGCCGGATCCAGGCCGCCGCCACGAACAGGGCCCCGGCCGCCCAGCCGAGCCCGCGCCGCTCCGCCCGTACCGCCGCGCCCGCGCAGACCACCCCCGCCAGCGCGCACACCAGCGCCGACAGCGCCGGCTCCCGGACGGGCAGGAGCAGCGCCACCGCGCCCACCACGCCCGCCGCGATCTCCGCCGGGATCCGCACCCGGCCCAGGCGCGGGCCGAGCGCCGCCACCGCCGCCGGGACCGCCAGCAGGGGCAGCGCCCACCAGGCCACCGCGAGCCCCCACAGCGCCCCCAGCGCCGCCACCGTGCCCCCGGCGTACCCGACGGCCAGCACCGCCCCGCCGGCCCGTGTGGGCAGCGCGGCGGGCCCGTACGCCGCCCCCGCCGCGCAGCCCGCACCGAGCAGCCCGAACACCGCGAACGTGGCCGTACGGCCGTCCAGCGCGGCCACCGACAGGTTCAGGGCCCCCACCGCGGCGCACACCGCAGCCGCGTACCCCGGGCCGCGTGCCGCCCGCAGCGCGTACGCCCCGGCCGCCGCCGTCACCGCCAGCTGGGCCGCGAGCACCGCCGCCACCGGCAGCCCGCAGGCCATCGGCGCCGTGAACAGCCCCGCCCAGGCCAGGACCACCGCGATCACGCCCGGCTCCGGGCGGGGCAGGACCCGCGCCAGCCACCCGGCGGCCCCCGCCGCGACCAGCAGGGTCACCGCGGCCGCCGGACCCGGCCCGTACGCGTCCCGGGAGGGGGCCGTCGCCGCCCACACCTCGCCCAGCACCCCGATCCGGAACACCAGCGAGCCCACCGCGGGCAGCAGCGCCGACACCGCGGCCAGTGCCGCCACCCCCGCCCCGGCCCGGGCCAGGCCGCGCCGGACCGCCACCGGGAGCGCGGTCGCCCGTACCGCCGCCAGCAGCGGCAGGGCGAGCAGCAGGACCACCACCACCGTCCACTCGCGCGACAGCCCGGGACGGGCCAGGCCGCCGAGCGCCGCCACCGCCGCCAGAGCCCCTGCGACCGCCGCCGCCATCGCCGAAGGCTCCCGCCAGGCCACCCCGACGCCCAGCACCGCGCCCGCCGCCAGCAGCAGCGCCGGACCGGCCGCCGCGGCCGCCGAGCCGGCCTGCGCCGACTCCGACAGTCCGGTCAGCAGGGCCCCCGCCGCGAGGACGGCCGCGCTCACCGCCGCCGGACCGAACACCGACGCCCGCGCACGCACCCCCTGCGCCGTCAGCACGAGCGCCGCGTCCAGCGCCGCCGTCACCAGCAGGGCCCAGCCGACCCCCACCGGGCCCGCCGCCGAGGCCACCGCCGCCAGCGGCAGCGGGAGCTGCGCCGTCAGCACCGCCGCCGGCAGCGGGATCAGCAGCCCCGGCAGCACCCGGGCGTACCCCGCCCACAGCGCCGCCAGCACCGCCGCCGCCCCCGCCGTGTACGCGGCGCCGTCCACCCCCGGGACCGCGACCGCGTACACCGCGTACGCGTCCAGCACCGTCAGCAGCAGCCCCACCGCCGCCACCGACTCGGCCGTCGACCGCAGCCCCCGGCGCAGCAGCAGCGCCGGCGCGCCCAGCGCGGCCGCCGTCACCACGGCCAGCACCGCACTGCGCCCGGCGATCCCCATGGACCCCCAACTGACCAGCGTGAACGCCAGCGCAGCCACCGCCAGCAGCACCGCGCCCAAGGTCAGCAGCACGTTCTGCGCACTCGGGGCCGAGGCCTCCGCCGGCCGGGGCCGGGCGGGAACGCCCGGCGCCGTCCACCCGCCCGGCGCCGGAAGCCGCAGCAGCCAGTCCCGGCGGGCCAGCAGATAACCGCGCCGGGCCTCGAGTTGGGCCAGTTCGCGGTCGATGAGCACGAGCTCCCGGTCGGGCGGGAGGGGGGAGCCGGGTGGTGGAGTCGCCATGTTCCGCAGTGTGGTGCCCGTCACGGCGTCAGGACATGGGCGTGGGTACTCAGATCCGCCCTGAGTACCCACGGAAGGAGTGCATCTGCGAGAGGGGGCCCGCACGAGGGCCCGCCGGTCCAGACTGGAGCCATGGACCGCAGCCGCGCAGGGAACACCGACCGCCGCCACCGGGACCGCTGGAACCGCTACCGCTTCCGCAGCGTGTGGGACCTCGACGCCCCGCCCGCCCGGGTCTACGCCGTACTCGAGCAGACCGGGGACTACCCGCGCTGGTGGCCCCAGGTCCGCTCCGTCGAGCAGATCGACGGGCACAGCGGCACCCTGCACATCCGCTCCGTCCTCCCGTACGAGATCCGCACGACCGCCACCGAACTCCTCCGCGACCCGGGCCGGGGCCTCCTGGAGGCCGCCCTGCACGGCGACATCGAGGGCTGGGCGCGGTGGACCGTACGCGCCCGGCGAGGCGCCGGCGGGCGCGGCACGCGGGCCCTGTACGAGCAGGAGGTCGAGGTGCAGAGCCCCCTGCTGCGGCGCCTCGCGATCCCCGCGCGGCCCGCGTTCCGGCTCAACCACGCCCTGATGATGCGGGCCGGGCGGCGCGCTCTCGCCGCCCGGCTGGCCGCCCCACCGGAAGCGGTTTGAACCAGACCCCGTGCCTCTTGTATGGTTCAACTCGTTCCCGGGCGATTAGCTCAGCGGGAGAGCACTTCGTTCACACCGAAGGGGTCACTGGTTCGATCCCAGTATCGCCCACCGGGTCAGGCCGGTCCGTCACACGACGGACCGGCCTTCCGCACGTTCGGGGGCCGTTGGCCGTCGGGCGCCGCCTACGCCGCAGCCGGCAGCTCCGGCCGCAGCGGCCAGTGCGGGTCCACCGACTCCGGCGTCCCCTGGCGCGCGAACCACGCCTGCAGCCCCCGCGCCTGCGCCGCGTGCCACACCGCCTGCAGCGTGTGCAGCTCCGCCGGCGTCAGCCGCTCCAGCCGCGCCGCGAACCGGCGCCCCACCGCCCGTACGACCTCCAGCGAGGCCAGCGCGTCCACCGCCGCGTCATGCGCCCCCTCCAGCTCTATCCCGTAGTGCGCGCACAGGTCCGTCAGTGTCCGGCGGCCCTTGCGGTACCGGTCCAGGTGCTTGTCCAGCACCCTCGGATCCAGCACCGTCAGCGGCCGGTTGTCCAGATAGCGCGCCAGCGTCGACGCCCGGTGCCGGCGCAACTCCCGGTCCAGCAGCGTCAGATCGAAGGGCGCGTTCATCACCACCACCGGCCGGCCCGCCACCTGCTGCTCCCCGAGCGCACGGGCTATCTCCTCCACGACCGGCGCGGGCCACCGCCCGTTGCGCTGGAGGTGGTCATCGGTCAGACCGTGCACTTCCGTGGCGCCCGGGGGCACCGGAATCCCGGGATTGACCAGCCAGCGGGTGGAGCGGACCCGGCCGCCCGCACACTCCTGCACGACGAGAGCGGCGGACACGATCCGGTCCTGCTCCACGTCCACCCCGGTCGTCTCCGTGTCGAATGCGGCCAGCGGGCCCTCGTACCAGCGCGTCATGACGAACTCCTCGTTCCCGATCGGCAGTTGGGGGCACCCGGGCGCCGCCGCCGCGGAACGTGCCACCCCCGCCCGCATCGGTGATACCCGGCCTGTTTGCGCCGTACGCCGTTTGCGGGCCCTCTGGTACGGAGACAACTTCCCTGGGGGACCGCACACCTGACCGGTCATCACCCCGTCCACCTCACTCGGCAGAGCCCGGAAGGCATGGGGAGCCGGCCATGGCGCTCGCGCAGCCCGAACCGGGCGGGATGCTGCAGGGGCGGACCGATCCGCGGACCGGACCGCTGCGCGGCACGCTCGCCACCACCGCCTGCATGGAGACCCTCCAGGTGGGATACCTGCACGCCGTCGCCGCCGCGGCCGGCTGCTCGCTCTCCCAGCCCTTTCCGGACAACGGCATCGACTGGCAGGTCAACCACGGCGCGCCCGAACACGCCGTCGACGACGAGGTCACCATCAAGGTGCAGCTCAAGGCGACCTACCAGGTACCACCCAGACCGGCCGGTCCCACCTTCGCGTTCACCCTCGACAACGAGCACCTGGTGAAGCTGGCCCGCACGCCGGTCGCCGTCCACAAGATCCTCGTCGTGATGCTCGTCCCCCGAGAACGCGACCAGTGGCTGGCAGCCGGCCACGACCGGCTCGACCTGCGGCACTGCTGCTACTGGACCAACCTCGCCGGGCACCCCGTGACCGGCCGGCGCCGGACCACCGTACGGATCCCCACCACGCGGATCTTCGACGACCGGGCGCTGTGCGAGATCATGACCCGGGTCGGGTCGGGAGGGACTCCTTGATGCACTGGCACTCACCGAACCTCGAACCGCTGACGTCCCCGTCCGAGTACGGGGACTTCTCCGACTCGGGGACACCCGACCCCGCCCACGTCGACCCCGCCGTGCTGGGGGCCCTGCTGCACCGGCACGGCTGGCAGCGCCGGGGCGGGGCCGCGGGGAGGTACGGGCGCTGGACGCCGCCCGCCGCTCACGGGCCGGCCGGCGGGGGGAGCAGCCTCCTCGTCCCGGAGAGCCGTGCCTTCCCCGACTGCTCCGACCTGCTGGAGGAGGCCCTGACCGCGCTCGCGCGCAGCGCGCTGCCGTCCGCGCGGGAGGTGCTGTACGGACTGAGCGTGCCCAGCGACGAGATCCGCTGGGACCGGCGCATCCCGGAAGGCCCCGAGGGGCCGTACGGACCCCAGGGCGCGGCGGCGTGGACCGTGCAGGAGCAGCTCCGCTCGGCCGCTCGGCAGCTCCTGCTCGCCGGGGCCCTCGCGGACCGGGCCAGGGCCGGGTACTACGGCGCCCGCCACCGCCGACAGGCCGAACGCGCTCTGCACGGGGTCCTGGTGGGGCCGGCCCCCGGCGGGCGCAGGCTCACCGCGTACGTCCCGGTGGACGGCGGGCGGGGCACCATGACCCGGCTGCACCACGCCCTGCACGCGGCGCGGGAGGCCGTGGACTACCGGCGTGCCACCGGCGGCATGGAGGCGTTCGACGCGGCGGTCGAGGCCGGGGTCAGCCGGGAGCTGGCCGATGCGCTCATCGCGCTGGTGCGGGGTTCGGAGGGCGCCCGCATCGCCCTGGCCTGGGCCCCGGCGGCCGGGGTCCCGGCGGGGTGCGCGGCCCGGCCGGAGCCGGTGGAGTTCTCGCCGGGGGACCTGCCGGTGCTCCGGGAGGCGGCGGCGCGCTACACCCGGGACGAACCGGCGGTTCCCGTGCGGGTGGCGGGGGCGGTGGTCCGGATGCGGCGCTCGGCGCCGGGCGGCGGGGGGACGATCCGGCTGCGGGTCCTCGCGGGCGCGGAGATCCCGTACGTACGGGCCGTCCTGGACGAGGAGGCGTACCGGGTGGCGGGGCATGCGCATCTGGTGGGCGTGCCGATCCGGGTGAGCGGGCGGTTGCAGCGCCGGGGCGGGTTCCGGCGGCTGACCGATGCCACGGACGTGACGCCGGTGCCGATGGACGAGGTCGAGCGGGACCGGCTGATGAAGTCGCTGGACGAGGCACTCGATCCGGGGGACGTCCTTCCGACGGACGACTGACGGGCGGCTCGCCGCTGCGCGGGGCTCAAAGGGCCCGGGGCTCCGCCCCGGACCCCGCGCCTCGAACGCCGGCCCGGCCGGATCTGCCGGCCGGGCCGGATCCGTCGGCGGTGAACGCGGCCATCGTGAGGCCCGGGGCGGGGGAGAAGTCCGGGCCGCGGGTGAAGCCCAGGCGGGTGTACAGGGTCAGCGCGGGCGTGTTCGCCGCGCCCGTCGTGACCGTGACCGTACGGTCGGGCAGGAGCTCGGACAGGACGTGGCGGAGCAGGAGCGAGGCGGCGCCGCGGCGGAACCAGGCCGGGGACACGCAGAGGCGGTCGATGCCGGCGCTGCCGTCCGGCTGCTCCTGCCACGCCAGGAAGCCGGCGATCGAGCCGTCCTGCGCGACCGCGCCGAGCCAGTGCAGCGGCTGCTCCCGCATCTGCGTGAGGCTCTCGCGCAGCGCCGGGATGCCGTCGAAGCCGATCAGCTCCGCCTCCACCGCGTACGCGGCCCGGCCGATCCGGTGCACCGCCGTCGCCGTGGCGTCCTGCGCCAGGTCCAGCGCCCGGACGTCGAGCGGGCTCGGCACGGTCACGATTCCTCCGGGGCAGGACGGCGAGGGGGCGGCGGGTCCACCGTAACGAATCCGGCCAGGCATAACCGTTTCGCGGCGGAGCCCGTCGGCTCGGTACGATTCAGGCGCGCGGCGTTCGCTCGCGCATCCCCTGAGTCAGGAGAGACCGGTGTCAGACGTCCGTGTGATCATCCAACGCGATTCCGAGCGGGACGAGCGCGTGGTGGCCACGGGCACTACGGCGGCCGAGCTGTTCGCAGGCGAGCGCACCATCGTCGCCGCGCGTGTGGCGGGCGAGCTCAAGGATCTTGCGTACGTCGTCCAGGACGGCGAGATCGTCGAGCCCGTCGAGATCTCCTCCCCGGACGGCCTCGACATCCTGCGCCACTCCACCGCGCACGTCATGGCGCAGGCCGTGCAGGAGCTCTTCCCCGAGGCCAAGCTGGGCATCGGCCCGCCGGTCCAGAACGGCTTCTACTACGACTTCGACGTGGCCCGGCCCTTCACCCCGGAGGACCTGAAGGCCATCGAGAAGAAGATGCAGGAGATCCAGAAGCGCGGCCAGCGCTTCTCCCGCCGCGTCGTCACCGACGAGGCGGCCCGCGAGGAGCTCGCCGACGAGCCGTACAAGCTCGAGCTCATCGGCATCAAGGGTTCGGCTTCGACCGACGACGGTGCGAACGTCGAGGTGGGCGGCGGCGAGCTGACCATCTACGACAACCTGGACGCCAAGACCGGCGAGCTGTGCTGGAAGGACCTCTGCCGCGGTCCCCACCTGCCCACCACCCGCAACATCCCGGCGTTCAAGCTGATGCGCAACGCGGCCGCCTACTGGCGCGGCAGCGAGAAGAACCCGATGCTCCAGCGCATCTACGGCACCGCGTGGCCGTCGAAGGACGAGCTGAAGGCCCACCTCGACTTCCTCGCCGAGGCCGAGAAGCGCGACCACCGCAAGCTCGGCAACGAGCTGGACCTCTTCTCCATCCCGGACGAGATCGGCTCCGGCCTCGCCGTCTTCCACCCCCGCGGCGGCATCATCCGCCGGACCATGGAGGACTACTCGCGCCGCCGGCACGAGGAGGAGGGCTACGAGTTCGTCTACAGCCCGCACGCCACCAAGGGCGCCCTCTTCGAGAAGAGCGGCCACCTGGACTGGTACGCGGAGGGCATGTACCCCCCCATGCAGCTCGATGGTGGTACCGACTACTACCTCAAGCCCATGAACTGCCCGATGCACAACCTGATCTTCGACGCGCGCGGCCGCTCCTACCGCGAACTGCCGCTGCGCCTGTTCGAGTTCGGCACCGTGTACCGGTACGAGAAGTCGGGTGTGGTCCACGGACTGACCCGGGCCCGCGGCTTCACCCAGGACGACGCGCACATCTACTGCACCCGTGAGCAGATGGCCGAGGAGCTCGACCGGACCCTCACCTTCGTGCTGAACCTGCTGCGCGACTACGGTCTGACCGACTTCTACCTGGAGCTGTCGACCAAGGACCCGGAGAAGTTCGTCGGCTCGGACGAGGTCTGGGAGGAGGCCACCGCGGTCCTCCAGCAGGTCGCCGAGAAGCAGGGCCTCCCGCTGACCCCCGACCCGGGCGGCGCGGCCTTCTACGGCCCGAAGATCTCCGTGCAGGCGCGCGACGCCATCGGCCGTACCTGGCAGATGTCGACCGTCCAGCTGGACTTCAACCTCCCGGAGCGGTTCAACCTCGAGTACACCGCGCCGGACGGCTCGCGCCAGCGGCCGGTCATGATCCACCGCGCGCTGTTCGGCTCCATCGAGCGGTTCTTCGCCGTGCTGCTGGAGCACTACGCGGGCGCCATGCCGCCGTGGCTGGCCCCGGTCCAGGCCGTCGGCATCCCGATCGGCGACGGGCACGTGGAGTACCTGCAGGAGTTCGCCGCCGAGGCGAAGAAGAAGGGCCTGCGGGTCGAGGTGGACGCCTCGTCCGACCGCATGCAGAAGAAGATCCGCAACCACCAGAAGCTCAAGGTCCCGTTCATGATCATCGTCGGGGACGAGGACATGGCCGCGGGCACCGTCTCCTTCCGCTACCGCGACGGTTCGCAGGAGAACGGCATCGCCAAGGACGAGGCCCTGGCCAAGCTGGCCAAGGTCGTGGAGGACCGCGTCCAGGTCTGACCGGCGCAGCGGCTCACTGAGGGGCCCCCGGAGAACTGCCGTTCTCCGGGGGCCCCTCTTCGCCCTCCCGGCGGAAGACCTGGATCAGCCAGGCCGAGAAGGAACCCGTCACGGCGCCCAGCAGGCCCAGGCCGAAGGTCATCAGCCCGACCGCGATCAGCCGCCCCCTCGCCGTCACCGGGGTCACGTCGCCGTAGCCGACCGTGGTCAGCGTCTGGCACACGCACCACACCGCGTCCCAGAACGTGTGGATCGGGGACGAGGGGTCCTGCCGCTCGACGTGGTAGATGCCCAGCGCGCCGGAGAAGCCGAGCAGCACCGACGAGAGGCCGGCGTACGTGATCACGCGCGGGTAGAGCCCGCGGCGCGGGCGGTCGTGCTTGGCCTGGATGGCGTCGTGGACCTTGACCATGCGCAGCGGCCGCAGCGTCGGCAGCAGGACGACCAGGGCGTCCAGCCAGTGCAGGCGGATGAAACGCCGCGGCCGCTGGCGGCTGAGGACCAGCCGCACCAGGAAGTCCACGATGAAGCAGAGCCAGGTCACCAGGACCAGGACGCTCGCGACGTCCCGCCAGAGGCTGTGGGCGTCGCTGGCCAGCACGCGGACCGCGTACCCGGCGAGGAAGACCAGCGAGGCGTAGAACAGGGGCAGCTCGGTACGGCGCTCCCACACTGCGTCCCGGGTCTCGGCTTGTTCGCGCATGGCCCCAGCATCGCGGTCGTGGCGGCGGTCTTCGCCCCGGCGACACGCCCTCCAGGGGCAAGGTCATATGCTGCATCCCATGACGAGTGAGCCGGAGCAGCAGATCGGTGTGGGCACGCAGGACGCGTTCCAGCGTCTGTGGACGCCCCACCGGATGGCGTACATCCAGGGGGAGAACAAGCCGACCGGTCCGGAGGCCGGGGACGGCTGTCCCTTCTGCGGGATTCCGGAGATGTCCGACCAGGACGGCCTGGTCGTGGCCCGGGGCAGGCACGTCTACGCCGTGCTGAACCTGTACCCGTACAACGGCGGACACCTGATGGTCGTCCCGTACCGGCACGTCGCCGATTACACGGAGCTCGACGCGGCCGAGACGGCCGAGCTGGCCGATCTCACCAAGCGGGCCATGATCGCGCTGCGCAAGGCGTCCGGGGCGCACGGGTTCAACATCGGCATGAACCAGGGCGCGGCCGCGGGGGCCGGCATCGCGGCGCACCTGCACCAGCACATCGTGCCCCGCTGGGGCGGGGACACGAACTTCATGCCGGTGGTCGGCCACACCAAGGTGCTGCCCCAACTCTTGGCGGACACCCGCCAGATGCTCGCCGACGCCTGGCCCACCGACTAGGGCCGGACGACCAGGAGCTCCCGGGGCCGCAGGCCGGTCCCGGGAGCTCCCGGCTAGGCGTCGTACACGTCGGCCTTGCGCGGGGCGGCGTCCTGGACGAGCCCGCTGACGATCATCGAACGGTTGTTGAAGCGGTCGATGTCGGCGCCGTTCTCCTCGAGGACCCGCATCGCGGCCGCGTGCACCGCCCGCAGGACGGGGGTGGCGGCGCGCAGTGCGTCGTCGGCCATGAAGCGGTGGCGCCAGGGCTGGCCCGCCCAGACGTGGCGCAGGCCGAACGGCTCCGGCAGGACCAGCTTGCCGCCGAAGAAGTCGAGGATCGGCGGGAACCAGGTCAGCGGGGCGCGGACGGCGAGGCGGACCACTTCCTGGGCGTCCACCAGCGGCAGCGTGCGCTCCACGGTCTCCCAGAACCGGACGGACTTCGGTACCTCGACCTTGGGGGCCGCGGACTTCGTGGTGAACAGGCCGTGCACCGGACCGAGCGCGTGACCGGTCACCTCGACCCGCAGGGTCTTGTACAGCACGGTGACCGTCACCAGCATGGTGATCACCAACTGGCCGTCCCAGAGCGGGTACTGGATGCCGAGGTAGTGCCGGTTGCCGCCGCTGAACTGCTGCTCGTTGCAGATCCGGGTGATCTCGTGCGGCTTGATGAGGAAGGTGTCCACGTCGGCGCCGGTGGGGCGGGCGACCTCCGCTGCTCCCTCGCCGACCGGGGTGACGATCCAGTGCTGGATCGAGGCGGGCGGCAGGCCGCCGGTGTGCAGGGGACCGCGCTCCAGCTTGCGCAGCTCGGTGTCGACCGCGCGTATGACGTCCCAGCTGCGGAACGGGTGGATCTCCATGCCTTCGGTCTTGGGGGCGAGCTCCTCGGCCATCTGCCAGCTGCCCCAGCGGGTGCCCATGCCGAGGATGCCCTTGGGGCCGGCGTAGAAGACGGAGTTGCTGCGGTCCTCGGCCGTGAGCTTGGCGAGCGAGTGCCGCAGGTCCTCGCGGGCCTTCTCGTCGGGGTTGCCCGGGACCGCCTCCGGGATCTTGGCGCCGATGCCGTCGCCGGCGAGCAGGCCGTCCCAGCGGGAGCGCAGGTCGGTGGCGGTGGCCTCGCAGATCCGGCGGGCGAGGAGCCAGCCCGCGGCGGGGACGATGATCATGCCGCGCAGGTAGAGGCCGAGGAAGCCGGTGAACGGCAGCCGGAACATGAGCACGGCCGCCACGACGGCGACGCCGACGAGCAGCAGGGTGCCCAGCCAGGACGAGCGTTTGCCGTCACCCTTGGACAGTGTCTTGCGGAGCTGGAACAGGCCCAGCCACAGCAGCAGGCCGGGCAGGAACAGCACCCCGGCGACGAGCATGATCATGCGCAGCTTGCGGTCGCGCTCCTTGCGGATGCGGGAGGCGGCCAGGCAGTGCTCGACGACGGTCTGCGGATCGAGGCCGAAGGACTGGATGAGCGGTTTGCGGCCGGAGGCGAGGGTGCGGGCCTCGACGGCGCGGCAGAAGGCCTCGCCCAGGTTGGGTTCGAAGAGCGAGATCTTGGGGGGTTTGATCGTCGACTTGTGGTACTCGTTGTCGGCTTTGAGTATGTCGGACAGCTTGCTGTCCTTGCCGCCGTCCCGGTATGCGGCCGAGGCGAGGGCGTTGGTCGCCGCGGTCTGGCCGCCGGCCCCCTGCAAGGGGATCTGTGCCCCGGGCCTGAAGTCGAATCCGTCGTCCGCCACCGTTGCCCCCATCGCTGTGCGTTGTGCTCTTTTGCCGCGCAGATGAGCCTATCGGCGTATCTCGTCCCATGGTCATGGGACAGGGAAATGCCGCCCACCGCAAGCGGGTTGGGTGGGCGGCTTTCCAACGGCGCCTGGCGCCGCGGCGATCAGGTTCCCTTCTCGGCCTGTTCCCGGACCTTGTCGGCGATCTGGGGCGGCATGGCTTCGTGGCGGGCGTAGGCGCGGGTGAAGCGGCCCGTGCCGTGCGAGACGGAGCGCAGTTCGACGGCGTACCGGCCGATCTCGATCTCGGGGATCTCGGCGCGGACGCACGTGCGGCCGGGGCCGGCCTGTTCGGTTCCGACGACGCGGCCGCGGCGGCCGGCGAGGTCGCTCATGACGGGGCCGACGTACTCGTCGGGGACGTGGACGGCGAGCTCGGCGACCGGTTCGAGGAGGTGGATGCGGGCCTCGGCGGCGGCTTCGCGCAGGGCGAGGGCGCCCGCGGTCTGGAAGGCGGCGTCGGAGGAGTCCACCGAGTGCGCCTTTCCGTCGAGGAGGGTGATGCGTACGTCGACCATCGGGTAGCCGGCCGCGACCCCGCGGGCGGCCTGGGTGCGTACGCCCTTCTCGACGGACGGGATGAACTGGCGGGGCACGGCGCCGCCGACGACCTTGTCGACGAACTCGATGCCGCTGCCGGGCGGGAGCGGTTCGACCTCGATCTCGCAGATGGCGAACTGGCCGTGCCCGCCGGACTGTTTGACGTGTCGGCCGCGGCCGGCGGCCTTGGCGCCGAACGTCTCGCGCAGGCTCACCTTGTGCGGGACGGGGTCGACCTGGACCCCGTAGCGGGTGCGCAGCCGTTCGAGGGCGACGTCCTGGTGCGCCTCGCCGAGGCACCACAGGACGACCTGGTGGGTGTCCGGGTTCTGTTCCAGCCGCATCGTGGGGTCCTCTGCGACGAGCCGGGCCAGACCCTGGGAGAGTTTGTCCTCGTCGGCCTTGCTGTGGGCCTCGATGGCGAGGGGGAGCAGCGGGTCGGGCATCGGCCAGGGCTCCATGAGCAGGGGCCGGTCCTTGGCCGAGAGGGTGTCGCCGGTCTCGGCGCGGGTGAGTTTGGCCACGCAGGCGAGGTCGCCGGCGATGGCCTGGGTGAGAGTGCGCTGCTGTTTGCCGAAGGGGGAGGTGAGGGTGCCGATCCGCTCGTCGACGTCGTGGTCCTCGTGCCCGCGGTCGGCCAGTCCGTGGCCGCTGACGTGCACGGTCTCCTCGGGGCGCAGGGTGCCGGAGAAGATGCGGACGAGGGAGACGCGGCCGACGTAGGGGTCGGAGGAGGTTTTGACGACCTCGGCGACGAGGGGCCCGTCGGGATCGCAGGTGACGGCCGGGCGGTCGGCGCCGTCCGGGGCGGTGACGGCGACGGCGGCGCGCTCCAGGGGGGTGGGGAAACCGCCGGTGACCAGTTCCAGGAGCTCGACGGTGCCGAGGCCCTGGCGGGCGCCGTCGGTGGCGGGGGCGGCCATCAGGACGGGGTGGAAGGTGCCGCGGGCCACGGCGCGCTCGAGGTCGTCGACGAGTGTCTTGATGTCGATCTCCTCGCCGCCGAGGTAGCGGTCCATGAGGCTCTCGTCCTCGCTCTCCGCGATGATCCCCTCGATGAGGCGGGAGCGGGCGTCGGCGATGCGGGCGAGCTCGTCGGGCGAGGGATCGCGCTCCACGCGCTCCCCGGAGGTGTAGTCGTACACGCGCTGGGAGAGCAGGCCGAGGAGACCGGCGACCGGCGCGTGCCCGTCGGGGCCGGGAGGCCCGTACAGGGGCAGGTAGAGCGGGATGACGGCGTCGGGGTCGTCGGCTCCGAAGATCTCGCCGCAGACGGTGGTCATCTGCGCATAGTCGGCCCGGGCGGCCTCCAGATGGGTGACGACGATGGCGCGGGGCATGCCGACGGCCTCGCACTCGTCCCAGACCATGCGGGTGGCGCCGTCGATGCCGTCGGAGGAGGAGACGACGAAGAGGGCCGCGTCGGCGGCGCGCAGACCGGCCCTGAGCTCGCCGACGAAGTCGGCGTATCCGGGGGTGTCCAGGATGTTGATCTTGATTCCGCCCCATTCGACGGGGACGAGGGACAGCTGTACGGACCGCTGCTGCCGGTGTTCGATCTCGTCGTAGTCGGAGACGGCGGTGCCGTCCTCGACCCGGCCGGCCCGGTTGACGGCGCCCGCCGTCAGGGCGAGGGCCTCGACCAGCGTGGTCTTGCCGGCTCCGCTGTGGCCGACCAGCACGACGTTCCGTACGGACGACGGCCGGTCGGCCGTCGGTGCCCTGCCGGCGGCTCCGGCTTGGTGTGATGTGGCTCCCATGGTGCTCGTGCCTCCCGGTGTGACGGTGAGGAGGTTGATCGGGGTCCTTCGAGCTTTGCACTGGCGTCACACTGCGTCCATACGTAGTACCCGGCGCCGTCCGGAGCGTGTCGCGGACACGGACCGGCGATTGTCTGGCGCGAACCGGTGGGTGCGCGGCAGTGGCGGCCCGGGGCGCTGGCTACGATGGGCCAGCCGGTGGCCGATGTGGCCGTGCGGCCCAGCGACCCTCTGGGAAGGCCATGCTGAACAAGTACGCGCGTGCTTTCTTCACGCGTGTTCTCACGCCATTCGCCGCATTCCTCCTCCGGCGGGGGGTGAGCCCGGACGCGGTCACCCTGATCGGCACGGCCGGAGTGGTGGCGGGAGCGCTGGTCTTCTTCCCCCGGGGGGAGTTCTTCTGGGGCACGATCACCATCACCCTGTTCGTGTTCTCCGACCTGGTGGACGGGAACATGGCCCGCCAGGCGGGGGTCTCCAGCCGCTGGGGCGCCTTCCTCGACTCGACGCTCGACCGGGTGGCCGACGCGGCGATCTTCGGCGGCCTCGCGCTCTGGTACGCGGGCAACGGGAACGACAACGTGCTGTGCGCGGTGGCGATCTTCTGCCTGGCCAGCGGCCAGGTGGTCTCGTACACCAAGGCCCGCGGCGAGTCGATCGGGCTGCCGGTCGCCGTCAACGGGCTCATCGAGCGCGCCGAGCGGCTGGTGATCTCGCTGGTCGCAGCTGGTCTGTCCGGGCTGGAGACCTTCGGGGTGCCGTCCTGGATCGGGGTGCTGCTGCCCATCGCCCTGTGGGTCGTGGCCGTGGGCTCGCTGGTCACGCTGGTCCAGCGGGTGGTCACCGTACGCCGTGAGGCGGCGGAGGCCGACGCCGCGGCCGCCGTGGCCGAGGGCGGCGCGGCCTGATGGGCCGGGTGCAGGACAAGCTGGTCGACGGCCTGTACGGGCTCGGCTGGGCCGGGGTGAAGAAGCTGTCGGAGCCGGCCGCGGTGGCCCTCGGCCGCCGGATCGCCGACTACGCGTGGAAGAGGCGCGGCAAGAGCGTGCTGCGGCTGGAGTCGAACCTGGCTCGAGTCGTACCGGACGCCGGGCCGGAGCGGCTCCGGGAGCTCTCGCAGGCCGGCATGCGCTCGTACATGCGCTACTGGATGGAATCCTTCCGGCTGCCGACGATGGACCCGAAGCGTTTCGGCACGGACGTCGAGTTCAAGGACGAGCACCTCCTGCGCGAGGCACTCGCCTCCGGGCGCGGGGTCGTCGTCGCCCTGCCGCACCTGGCCAATTGGGACCTCGCCGGAGCGTGGGCCATCGGCCACATCGGCGTCCCGTTCACCACGGTCGCCGAGCGGCTGAAGCCGGAGAGCCTCTACGACCGCTTCGTGGCCTACCGGGAGAGCCTCGGCATGGAGGTGCTGCCCCACAGCGGCGGCGCGGCCTTCGGGATCCTGGCCCGCCGGCTCCGCTCCGGGGGTCTGGTGTGCCTGGTCGCGGATCGCGACCTGTCGGCCTCCGGGGTCGAGGTGGACTTCTTCGGTTCGGCGGCGCGCATGCCGGCCGGGCCGGCGCTGCTGGCGCAGCAGACGGGGGCGGTACTGCTCCCGGCAACCCTGCACTACGGGGACTCGCCGAAGATGTACGGCCGGATCCACCCCGAGGTGGCGGTGCCGAAGACCGGGACCCGCGACGAGAAGACGGCCGGCATGACCCAGGCCGTGGCCGACGCCTTCGCGCTCGGGATCGCCGAGCACCCCGAGGACTGGCACATGCTGCAGCGGCTGTGGCTGGACGACCTGGAGGAGCGCTCCGCGTGAAGATCGGCATTGTCTGCCCGTACTCGTGGGACGTGCCCGGCGGCGTCCAGTTCCACATCAGGGACCTCGCCGAGCACCTGATCCGCCTCGGCCACGAGGTCTCGGTGCTGGCCCCGGCGGACGACGAGACGCCGCTGCCGCCGTACGTGGTCTCGGCGGGGCGGGCGGTGCCGGTGCCGTACAACGGCTCGGTGGCCCGGCTGAACTTCGGCTTCCTGTCGGCGGCCCGCGTGCGGCGCTGGCTGCACGACGGCGTCTTCGACGTGATCCACATCCACGAGCCGGCCTCGCCCTCGCTGGGACTGCTGTCCTGCTGGGCGGCGCAGGGCCCGATCGTGGCCACGTTCCACACCTCGAACCCGCGCTCGCGCGCCATGATCGCGGCGTACCCGATCCTGCAGCCGGCGCTGGAGAAGATCAGCGCGCGGATCGCGGTGAGCGAGTACGCCCGGCGCACGCTGGTCGAGCACCTCGGCGGGGACGCGGTCGTGATCCCCAACGGCGTCGACGTGGACTTCTTCGCCGGTGCCGAGCCGAATCCGGCCTGGTCCGGGCAGACCCTCGGGTTCATCGGCCGGATCGACGAGCCCCGCAAGGGACTGCCGGTGCTGATGGCGGCCTTCCCGCGCATCGTGGAGGAGTGCCCGGACGTACGGCTCCTCGTGGCCGGCCGCGGCGACGAGGAGGAGGCGGTGGCCTCCCTGCCCGCCGACCTGCGGGCGCGGGTCGAGTTCCTCGGCATGGTCTCCGACGAGGACAAGGCGCGGCTGCTGCGCAGCGTCGACGTCTACGTCGCCCCGAACACCGGCGGCGAGAGCTTCGGCATCATCCTCGTCGAGGCGCTGTCGGCGGGGGCCGCGGTGCTCGCCTCCGACCTGGACGCGTTCGCGCAGGTCCTGGACCAGGGGGCGGCGGGGGAGCTGTTCACCAACGAGGACGCGGACGCGCTGGCCGCCGGCGCCGTGGCCCTGCTGCGCGACCCGGCCCGCCGGGCGGAGCTCAGCACCCGCGGCTCGGCGCACGTACGCCGCTTCGACTGGTCGACGGTCGGCGCGGACATCCTCGCGGTGTACGAGACGGTGACGGACGGCGCGGCGGCGGTGGCCACGGACGAGCGCGTCCCCCTGCGCACCCGCCTCGGCCTCACCCGGGACCCGTCGGCCTGACGGGCGCCTCCCCGAGCCCCTCCCGGGCAGCCCCTCCCGGGCCCGGCGCCTACGGACGGATTCCCCCGCGGCGCGCCGGAGCCGGGGAGGCCCGCATGCGCCGACCCGCGCGAAGGGCGCGTGCGGGGGGAGGGGGTATTGTCGCGGGCCGTGATCGAAACCCTTGTCTGGACTGCCCTGGCGCTCGGCGTCATCGGGGTCTACCTCAGCTGGACCGCCGGACGGCTGGACCGGCTGCACTCGCGGATGGACGCCGCCCGCGCCGCCCTCGACGCGCAGCTCGTGCGGCGCGCCTCGGTGGTGATCGAGGTGGCCGCCTCCGGAGCGCTCGACCCCGCCTCCTCGATCGTCCTGTACGAGGCCGCCCACGCCGCCCGCCAGGCCGAGGAGGAGCACCGCGAGGTCGCCGAGAGCGAGCTCAGCCAGGCGCTGCGCGCGGTGTTCTCCGATGCCGCCCAGGTCGAGGTGCTCAAGGCCGCCCCGGGCGGCGAGGCGGCCGCCGAGGAGCTGGCCGCCGCCGTCCGCCGGGTGCCCATGGCGCGGCGGTTCCTCAACGACGCCGTGCGGGCCGCCCGGGCGCTGCGGCGCCACCGCAAGGTCCGCTGGTTCCGGCTGGCCGGCCACGCCCCGTTCCCGCTCGCGTTCGAAATGGACGACGAGCCTCCGGTGGATCTTGCCGACCGTCCCTAGGGGGCCCGGCGGGCCCTAGTTGTACCCAAAGGCCAATTTGAAAGAGGCCACCGGCTCCTCATTGGCCCTTGCGGTGGACTGGTCGGGAGGGGTTTGCTCGGCGGAGTACCACCGCAGCACTTGCGCGGCGTACCACTGCAGCGCCCGTCTTCCCTTCGAGTGAGGTCAATCCGTGAGCACGCTTCCCTCCACCCCGCAGTCCGCTGAGTCCGCGATCGGCACCTCCCGCGTCAAGCGCGGCATGGCCGAGCAGCTCAAGGGCGGCGTGATCATGGACGTGGTCAACGCCGAGCAGGCGAAGATCGCCGAGGACGCCGGCGCCGTGGCCGTCATGGCCCTCGAGCGGGTCCCCGCCGACATCCGCAAGGACGGCGGCGTCGCGCGCATGTCTGACCCGAACATGATCGAAGAGATCATCGAGGCCGTCTCCATCCCGGTCATGGCCAAGTCCCGCATCGGCCACTTCGTCGAGGCCCAGGTCCTGCAGTCCCTCGGCGTCGACTACATCGACGAGTCCGAGGTCCTGACCCCGGCCGACGAGGTCAACCACTCCGACAAGTGGGCGTTCACGACCCCCTTCGTCTGCGGTGCCACCAACCTGGGCGAGGCCCTGCGCCGCATCGCCGAGGGCGCGGCCATGATCCGCTCCAAGGGCGAGGCCGGCACCGGCAACGTCGTCGAGGCCGTCCGCCACCTGCGCCAGATCAAGAACGAGATCGCCCGCCTGCGCGGCTACGACAACAACGAGCTGTTCGCCGCCGCCAAGGAGCTGCGCGCCCCGTACGAGCTCGTCAAGGAAGTCGCCGAGCTCGGCAAGCTCCCGGTCGTGCTGTTCTCCGCCGGTGGCGTCGCCACCCCGGCCGACGCCGCGCTGATGCGCCAGCTCGGCGCCGAGGGCGTCTTCGTCGGCTCCGGCATCTTCAAGTCGGGCGACCCGGCCAAGCGCGCCGCCGCCATCGTGAAGGCCACCACCTTCTACGACGACCCGAAGATCATCGCGGACGCCTCCCGCAACCTGGGCGAGGCCATGGTCGGCATCAACTGCGACACCCTCCCCGAGTCCGAGCGCTACGCCAACCGCGGCTGGTAATCACCATGACCAACCCCGTCATCGGTGTCCTGGCCCTCCAGGGCGACGTACGGGAGCACCTGATCGCCCTGGCCGCGGCGGACGCCGTGGCCAGGCCGGTCCGGCGCCCCGAGGAGCTCGCCGAGGTCGACGCCCTGGTGATTCCCGGCGGCGAGTCGACGACGATGTCGAAGCTCGCCGTCCTGTTCGGCATGCTCGAGCCGCTGCGCGAGCGCGTGCGGGCCGGCATGCCGGTGTACGGCACCTGCGCCGGCATGATCATGCTCGCCGACAAGCTGCTCGACGGCCGTGAGGACCAGGAGACGCTGGGCGGCATCGACATGATCGTCCGCCGCAACGCCTTCGGCCGCCAGAACGAGTCCTTCGAAGCGAAGATCGATTTCGCCGGCATAGCGGGCGGCCCCGTCGAGGGCGTCTTCATCCGCGCCCCGTGGGTCGAGTCGGTCGGGGCCTCCGCCGAGGTGCTCGCCTCGTACGAGGGCCACACCGTCGCCGTGCGCCAGGGCAACGTTCTGGCCACCTCGTTCCACCCCGAGCTGACCGGCGACGACCGAGTCCACGCGTACTTCGTCGACATGGTGCGCGCGGGGCTGTAATCAGGTCCCGGTAGGATCTGAGGTGAACACTGTTGGTTACGCGAAGGAGACAGGCGGATGTCCGGCCACTCTAAATGGGCTACGACGAAGCACAAGAAGGCCGTGATCGATGCCAAGCGCGGCAAGCTCTTCGCGAAGCTGATCAAGAACATCGAGGTCGCGGCCCGTATGGGCGGTGCCGACATCGACGGCAACCCGACCCTCTTCGACGCCATCCAGAAGGCCAAGAAGAGCTCGGTCCCGAACAAGAACATCGACTCCGCGGTCAAGCGCGGCGGCGGCCTCGAGGCCGGCGGCGCCGACTACGAGACGATCATGTACGAGGGCTACGGTCCGAACGGCGTCGCGGTGCTCATCGAGTGCCTCACCGACAACCGCAACCGTGCCGCGTCCGACGTGCGCGTCGCCATGACCCGCAACGGCGGCTCGATGGCGGACCCGGGCTCGGTCTCGTACCTGTTCAACCGCAAGGGTGTCGTCCTGCTGCCCAAGGGCGAGCTCTCGGAGGACGACGTCCTGGAGACGGTGCTCGAGGCCGGTGCCGAAGAGGTCAACGACCTCGGCGACAGCTTCGAAATCATCAGCGAGGCCACCGACATGGTCGCGGTCCGCACCGCGCTCCAGCAGGCGGGCATCGACTACGACTCGGCCGACTCCAACTTCCTGCCGACCATGCAGGTCGAGCTGGACGAGGAGGGTGCGCGCAAGATCTTCAAGCTGATCGACGCGCTGGAGGACAGCGACGACGTGCAGAACGTCTTCGCCAACTTCGACGTCTCGGACGAGGTCATGGAGAAGGTCGACGCCTGATCGGGCATCAGCGGCGGGCCGACGGGGACACACCCCGTCGGCCCGCCGCTTTGTCAGTGCCACCGGTTAGCCTGCACGCACTGGCAATCGGCGGAGTGTGGGGGGTGGTGCAGTGCGCGTACTCGGCGTGGACCCGGGACTGACCCGGTGCGGTGTCGGCGTGGTCGAGGGGGTCGCCGGCCGTCCGCTGACGATGCTCGCGGTGGGGGTCGTACGGACACCCGCGGACGCGGAGTTGGGGCACCGGCTCGTCGCGATCGAGCGCGGCATCGAGGAGTGGCTGGAGCGCCACCAGCCCGAAGTCGTCGCCGTGGAGCGGGTGTTCAGCCAGCACAACGTCAGCACGGTGATGGGGACCGCCCAGGCGAGCGCCGTTGCCATGCTGTGCGCGGCGCGCCGCGGGATACCGGTCGCCCTGCACACCCCCAGCGAGGTCAAGGCCGCCGTCACCGGCTCCGGCCGGGCCGACAAAGCGCAGGTCGGGGCGATGGTGACCCGGCTGCTGCGGCTCTCCGCCCCGCCCAAGCCCGCCGACGCCGCGGACGCCCTCGCCCTCGCCATCTGCCACATCTGGCGGGCCCCCGCCCACAACCGCCTCCAGCAGGCGGTCGCCCTGCACGCCTCGAAAGGCCGCCCCTCATGATCGCCTTCGTCAGCGGCCCGGTCGCCGCAATCGCCCCCACCCTGGCCGTGATCGAGGTCGGGGGAGTGGGCATGGCCGTGCAGTGCACCCCGAACACCATCGCCGGCCTGCGGATGGGGGAAACGGCGCGGCTGGCGACGTCGCTGGTCGTCCGGGAGGACTCGCTGACGCTCTACGGCTTCGCCGACGACGACGAGCGGCAGGTCTTCGAACTGCTGCAGACGGCGAGCGGGGTGGGTCCGAGGCTCGCGCAGGCGATGCTGGGGGTGCACAGTCCGGACGCGCTGCGGACGGCCGTCGGGACGGGGGACGAGAAGGCCCTGATGGCGGTCCCCGGGATCGGCAAGAAGGGCGCGCAGAAGCTGTTGCTGGAGCTGAAGGACAAGCTGGGCGCGCCGCTGGTGGGCGCGCAGCGTGCCCCTGCGAGCTCCGGGCCGGCTCCCTGGACGGAGCAGCTCTCGGCGGCCCTGATCGGCCTGGGGTACGCCTCCCGGGAGGCGGAGGAAGCGGTCTCGGCGGTGACCCCGCAGGCGGAGGCCGCCATCGCGGCCGGTGGCTCCGTCCCCGTCCCCCAGCTCCTCCGGGCGGCCCTCCAGTCCCTGAACCGAGCCCGCTGACCTCGCCGCCACCGGGCCGGGTACCGCTGCGCGGGGGCGCGGGGGCCGGCCCCCTCAGCGGCGCCGCACCGGCGGGGTCCCGGCGCAGACCGGTGAACGGGAGAAGCGCGGGGAGGGGGGAGCAGCCCCCGCAGGGCGCCGGCGGCCCGGCAGAGACCACCGTACGAACCGAGAAGGCAGACTGACAGCGTGAACTGGGATGACGAGAGCGACGACCGGATCGTGGCGGCGGCAGCAGACGGCGAGGACACCGCCGTCGAGGCGGCGCTGCGCCCCAAGGACCTCGGCGAGTTCGTCGGCCAGGAGAAGGTCCGTCAGCAGCTGGACCTCGTCCTCAAGGCGGCCCGCCAGCGCGGCGCCACCGCCGATCACGTCCTGCTCTCCGGCGCGCCCGGCCTCGGCAAGACCACCCTCTCCATGATCATCGCCGCCGAGATGGGCGCGCCCATCCGGATCACCTCCGGCCCCGCCATCCAGCACGCCGGCGACCTCGCCGCGATCCTGTCCTCCCTCCAGGAGGGCGAGGTCCTCTTCCTCGACGAGATCCACCGCATGTCCCGGCCCGCCGAGGAGATGCTGTACATGGCCATGGAGGACTTCCGCGTCGACGTGATCGTCGGCAAGGGGCCCGGGGCCACCGCCATCCCCCTCGAGCTGCCGCCCTTCACCCTCGTCGGGGCGACGACCCGCGCCGGCCTGCTCCCGCCGCCCCTGCGCGACCGCTTCGGCTTCACCGGGCACATGGAGTTCTACGCCCCCGAGGAGCTGGAACGCGTCATTCACCGCTCCGCCCGCCTCCTCGACGTGGAGATCGACACCGCCGGCGCCGCCGAGATCGCCGGCCGCTCCCGCGGCACCCCGCGCATCGCCAACCGCCTGCTGCGCCGCGTCCGGGACTATGCGCAGGTCAGGGCCGACGGGGTGATCAACCGCGAGGTGGCCGGCACCGCCCTGCAGGTGTACGAGGTGGACGCGCGCGGGCTCGACCGGCTGGACCGGGCCGTGCTCGAAGCCCTGCTCAAGCTGTTCGGCGGCGGCCCCGTCGGGCTGTCCACCCTCGCCGTCGCCGTCGGAGAGGAGCGCGAGACCGTGGAGGAGGTCGCCGAGCCGTTCCTGGTACGGGAGGGGCTGCTCGCCCGTACCCCCAGGGGCCGGGTCGCGACCCCCGCGGCATGGGCCCACCTGGGACTCGTCCCGCCGCAGCACGGCGGGAGCGGATCAAGCGGACAACAGGGCTTGTTCGGGGCCTGACGGCGCGGAGGTTCGCCCGCTCAGGAACTGCGGTGCCATGCTGGGCGTTGTTCCATCGGTGCGGACTCGCCTAGACTCCGCCGATGCCGACCCTTCAGGTCGGCATGCCCACCCCCGTAGAAAAAGGCCGTCTCCCGTGCGGTCGTGCGAAGGATCTCCGTCCCGTGAATCTCGTGACACTCCTCCCGTTCATCGTGCTCATCGGGGCGATGTTCCTGATGACCCGCTCCGCGAAGAAGAAGCAGCAGGCGGCCGCGCAGATGCGTGACCACATGACGCCCGGCACCGGTGTCCGCACCATCGGCGGCATGTACGCCACGGTGAAGGAGATCGGCGACGACACCGTCACCCTCGAGGTGGCCCCCGGTGTTCACGCGATCTACGCGAAGAACGCCATCGGCGCCGTCCTGGAAGACGCGGAGTACAACCGCATCGTCCACGGTGCCGGTGATGATCTGACGATCGACACGCCGGTCGTCCCGGACGACGCCTCCTCGCTGACCCTGGACAAGGACGCGGACAAGGCCGAGGACAAGGCCGAGGACGAGGCCCCGAAGCTCGACCTGGGCAAGAAGGACGAGCCCAAGGCCGACGCGTCGGACGACTCGGAGCCCAAGGACGGCAAGGCCGACGGCGAGGCCGGCACGAAGTAGCGCGCGGCCGGGGACCGTGCAGGCGCCTGACCGGCGGCCGGTGCGGTCCCCGTCAGTGACACTTCTGCGGGGGGCAGGGGTCCCCACCACACATTTTTCGTGGCCGTCCGCGCGCTGACCCGGCGCGGGGCGGTTGGACAGGGAGATACGACAAGGTGGCAGCACCGAAGAAGGGCCGGCGGCCCACGGGGGCTCAGGGGAGGCCGGGGCGCGCCCTGGCCATCATCCTGATCGCGATGGTGGCGCTCACCGCGGGGATGTTCCTCACGAAGCAGACGACCCCCCGGCTCGGCATCGACCTCGCGGGCGGTACGAGCATCACGCTCAAGGCCAAGAGCGAGCCCGGCAAGCCGGACGCGATCAACAAGACCAACATGGAGACGGCGGTCGGCATCATCGAGCGCCGTGTCAACGGTCTCGGTGTGTCGGAGTCCGAGGTCCAGACGCAGGGCCGCGACCACATCATCGTGAACATCCCCAAGGGGACGAACGAGAAGCAGGCTCGCGAGCAGGTCGGCACCACCGCCCAGCTGTACTTCCGCCCGGTCCTGGCCTTCGCCGACGGTGCCCCGGCAGCCCCCGAGGCGACGCCGAGCCCCTCCGCGAGCAGCTCCGGCGCCCCGAAGGCCGAGAGCAGCGGCAAGCCCGGCGCCTCGGCCACCCCGTCGTCCAGCGCCACTTCCCAGGGCCGTGCGCTCAGCGAGGCCCTCAAGGCCCCGGGCGCCACCGCCACTCCCTCGCCCTCGGCGAGCGAGTCGAAGAAGGCAGACGACAACAAGGCTCCGACCCCGACCCCGGCCCCGTCCGGCATCGAGGCGGCCGCCGCCGACCTGCAGGCGAAGTTCGCCGCGCTGGACTGCACCAACGAGGCGCAGCGCACCGCCGCCGGCAAGGGCGCCAAGCCCGAGGACGCGACGCTGGCCTGTGGCAAGCGCGGCGACGCCTGGGGCAAGTGGATCCTCGGCCCCGCCGGTGTCGCCGGTACGGACGTCAAGGACGCCAAGGGCGTCATCGACCCGCAGCGCGGCCAGTGGATCGTCACCATGCAGTTCACCGACAAGGGCGCCGACAAGTTCGCCAAGATCACCGGTGAGCTGGCCACCAAGCAGATGCCGCAGAACCAGTTCGCGATCGTGCTCGACGGCGAGGTCGTCTCCGACCCGTCCGTGAGCCAGGCGCTGACCGGCGGCAACGCCGAGATCTCCGGCGGCTTCAACCAGCAGTCCGCGCAGGACCTGGGCAACATGCTCTCGTACGGCGCGCTGCCGCTCTCCTTCAGCGAGGACAGCGTCACCACCGTCACCGCCGCGCTCGGCGGCGAGCAGCTGAAGGCCGGCCTCATCGCCGGTGCCATCGGCCTCATCCTCGTGGTGATCTACCTGCTCGTGTACTACCGGGGCCTGGCCTTCATCGCCATCGTCAGCCTCCTGGTGTCCGCGATCCTCACCTACACGATCATGGCGCTGCTCGGAAAGGGCATCGGCTTCGCGCTGAACCTGCCCGCCGTCTGCGGTGCGATCGTCGCGATCGGCATCACGGCGGACTCGTTCATCGTGTACTTCGAGCGCATCCGCGACGAGATCCGCGAGGGCCGCACCCTGCGCCCGGCCGTGGAGCGGGCCTGGCCGCGTGCCCGGCGCACCATCCTGGTGTCCGACTTCGTGTCGTTCCTGGCCGCTGCGGTGCTGTTCATCGTCACTGTCGGCAAGGTGCAGGGCTTCGCCTTCACGCTGGGTCTGACCACCCTGCTCGACGTGGTCGTGGTGTTCCTCTTCACCAAGCCGATCATGACGCTGATGGCCCGTACGAAGTTCTTCTCCAGCGGTCACCCGTGGTCCGGACTGGACCCGAAGCGGCTCGGCGCCAAGCCGCCGCTGCGCCGGTCCCGCCGTACCGGCTCCGTCACCGCTCCCGTCGACGCAAAGGAGGCGTGAGAGATGTCGAAGCTGGGAGATCTCGGCGCCAGGCTGTACCGCGGTGAGGTCGGCTACGACTTCGTCGGCAAGCGTTTCATCTGGTACGGCGTTTCCATCCTGATCACCATCACGGCGATCGTGGCCCTGGCCGTTCAGGGCCTCAACATGGGCATCGAGTTCAAGGGCGGTGCCGTCTTCACCACCCCGAAGACGGCCGTCTCCGTCGCCAGGGCGACCGAGGCCGCGGAGAAGGCCTCGGGCCACGACGCGATCGTCCAGGAGCTCGGCACGGGCGGCATGCGCATCCAGATCTCGGGTCTGGACACGAACGACGCGGCGGGCGTCAAGAAGCAGCTCGCCACCGACCTCAAGGTCACCGAGGCCGACATCAACGCGGACCTGGTCGGCCCCAGCTGGGGCGACCAGATCGCGAACAAGGCCTGGACCGGCCTCGGCGTCTTCATGATCCTCGTGGTGATCTACCTCGCCATCGCCTTCGAGTGGCGGATGGCGGTCGCGGCACTGATCGCCCTGATCCACGACCTCACCATCACCGTCGGCGTGTACGCGCTGGTCGGCTTCGAGGTCACGCCGGGCACCGTGATCGGTCTGCTGACGATCCTCGGTTACTCCCTCTACGACACCGTCGTCGTCTTCGACGGTCTGAAGGAGGGCTCGAAGGACATCACCAAGCAGACCCGCTACACGTTCAGCGAGATCGCCAACCGCAGCATCAACGGCACCCTGGTCCGCTCGATCAACACCACGGTCGTGGCGCTGCTCCCGGTCGGAGCGCTGCTCTTCATCGGCGGCGGCTTCCTGGGCGCCGGCATGCTGAACGACATCTCGCTGTCGCTGTTCGTCGGCCTCGCGGCCGGTGCGTACTCCTCGATCTTCATCGCGACCCCGCTGGTCGTGGACCTCAAGGAGCGCGAGCCGGCGATGAAGGCCCTGAAGAAGCGGGTGCTCGCCAAGCGGGCGGCCGCTGCGGCGAAGGGTGAGTCCGCGGACGGCGAGGGCCAGGAGGCGGGCGACGCCCCGCAGGTCGTGGCCCAGGGCCGGCCGGGGCGGCGCCGGTGAGCGCGCTGTCACCCGAGGCGCGCGAGCTGCTGCTCAGCCGGATCAAGGACGTCCCGGACTACCCGAAGCCGGGTGTGATGTTCAAGGACATCACCCCGCTGCTGGCCGACCCCAAGGCCTTCGCGGCCCTGACGGACGTGCTGGTGGAGCTGGCCGGGCTGTACGGCGCGACGAAGATCGTCGGGCTGGAGGCGCGCGGGTTCATCCTCGCGGCGCCGGTGGCGGTCCAGGCGGGCATCGGCTTCGTGCCGGTGCGCAAGGCCGGGAAGCTGCCGGGTGCGACGCTCGCGCAGTCGTACGAGCTGGAGTACGGGACGGCGGAGATCGAGGTCCACGCGGAGGATCTGGCGGCCGGTGACCGGGTCATGGTCATCGACGACGTCCTGGCCACCGGTGGCACCGCCGAAGCCTCGCTGACGCTGATCCGGCGGGCCGGGGCCGAGGTCGCCGGTGTGGCGGTCCTGATGGAGCTGTCGTTCCTGCCGGGCCGCGCCAAGCTGGGCGCTGCTCTGGGCGGTGCCCCGCTGGACGCCCTGATCGTCGTCTGACCTCCATCTGCCGAGCGGCGGGTATCCGGGCCAACCCGGGTGCCCGCCGTTCGCATGTGCGGCGCCGTTGCCGGGGGCCGGCCCCCGGACCTCCGCGCCTCGAACGCCGGCGGGGCTGAAATTCCCGGGGCGGAGCCGCGGCAGCGGACCCGCATTGACAGGAGGCTCGGCGAACGAGCGGCCGGAAGCATCGCTACCATGGGTTATCCGGACCGGACACGGGCACCGGATCCTCCCCCACACTTCGTCCCGGGGGGACCCCCAGAGGAGCGCTCTTGCCAGACGAGGTCCAGCCACTCTCCGCCGCGCAGCCCGACCCGCAGGCCGAGCAGGCCGCGGCGCCCCCCGCCACGCCCCCGCCGGCCCCGCCCGTGAAGCCCGCGCCCGCGAAGTCGGCCGGGTCCTCCAACCGCGTGCGCGCCCGCCTCGCCCGCCTCGGCGTCCAGCGTTCCAACCCGTACAACCCGGTACTGGAACCGCTGCTCCGTATAGTCCGCAGCAACGACCCGAAGATCGAAACGGCCACGCTGCGCCAGATCGAGCAGGCGTACCAGGTCGCCGAGCGCTGGCACCGCGGCCAGAAGCGCAAGAGCGGCGACCCGTACATCACCCACCCGCTCGCGGTGACGACCATCCTCGCCGAGCTGGGCATGGACCCGGCCACCCTGATGGCCGGCCTGCTGCACGACACCGTCGAGGACACCGAGTACGGGCTGGAGGACCTGCGCCGCGACTTCGGCGACGCCGTGGCCCTGCTCGTGGACGGCGTCACCAAGCTCGACCGGGTCAAGTTCGGCGAAGCCGCCCAGGCCGAGACCGTCCGCAAGATGGTCGTGGCGATGGCCAAGGACCCCCGGGTCCTCGTGATCAAGCTCGCCGACCGGCTGCACAACATGCGCACCATGCGCTACCTCAAGCGGGAGAAGCAGGAGAAGAAGGCCCGCGAGACCCTCGAGATCTACGCCCCGCTGGCGCACCGGCTGGGCATGAACACGATCAAGTGGGAGCTCGAGGACCTCGCCTTCGCGATCCTCTACCCCAAGATGTACGACGAGATCGTCCGCCTCGTCGCCGAGCGCGCGCCCAAGCGCGACGAGTACCTCACCGTCGTCACCGACGAGGTGCAGACCGATCTGCGGGCCGCCCGCATCAAGGCCACCGTCACCGGCCGGCCCAAGCACTACTACAGCGTCTACCAGAAGATGATCGTCCGCGGCCGCGACTTCGCGGAGATCTACGACCTGGTCGGCATCCGCGTCCTCGTCGACACCGTACGGGACTGCTACGCGGCCCTCGGCACCGTGCACGCGCGATGGAATCCGGTCCCCGGCCGGTTCAAGGACTACATCGCGATGCCCAAGTTCAACATGTACCAGTCGCTCCACACGACGGTCATCGGACCCAGCGGCAAGCCCGTCGAGCTCCAGATCCGCACGTTCGACATGCACCGCCGCGCCGAGTACGGCATCGCCGCCCACTGGAAGTACAAGCAGCAGACCGTCGCCGGCACCTCCAAGGTCCGCACCGACGTCCCGCAGGCCGCCAAGGGCAGCGCCGGCCAGGACACCGTCAACGACATGGCCTGGCTGCGCCAGCTGCTGGACTGGCAGAAGGAGACCGAGGACCCGGGCGAGTTCCTCGACTCCCTGCGCTTCGACCTCTCCCGCAACGAGGTCTTCGTCTTCACGCCCAAGGGCGACGTCATCGCGCTGCCCGCGGGCGCCACCCCGGTGGACTTCGCGTACGCCGTCCACACCGAAGTCGGCCACCGGACCATAGGCGCACGCGTCAACGGCCGGCTCGTCCCGCTCGAGTCGACCCTCGACAACGGCGACCTCGTCGAGGTCTTCACCTCCAAGGCCGAGGGCGCGGGGCCGTCCCGCGACTGGCTCGGCTTCGTCAAGTCCCCGCGGGCCCGCAACAAGATCCGCGGCTGGTTCTCCAAGGAGCGCCGCGACGAGGCCATCGAGCACGGCAAGGACGCCATCGCGCGGGCCATGCGCAAGCAGAACCTGCCGATCCAGCGGATCCTCACCGGCGACTCGCTCGTCACCCTCGCCCACGAGATGCGCTACCCGGACATCTCCTCCCTGTACGCGGCGATCGGCGAGGGCCACGTGGCCGCGCAGGGCGTCGTACAGAAGCTGGTGCAGGCCCTCGGCGGCGAGGAGGCCGCGAACGAGGACATCGAGGAGAGCGTCCCGCCGTCCCGCGCCCGCGGGAAGCGGCGCGGCAACGCCGACCCCGGCGTGGTCGTCAAGGGCGTCGAGGACGTCTGGGTCAAGCTGGCCCGCTGCTGCACCCCGGTGCCGGGTGACCCGATCATCGGGTTCGTCACCCGCGGCAGTGGCGTATCGGTTCACCGCGCCGACTGCGTCAACGTGGACTCCCTCTCCCAGCAGCCCGAGCGGATGCTGGAAGTCGAATGGGCGCCGACCCAGTCCTCGGTCTTCCTGGTCGCCATCCAGGTCGAGGCGCTGGACCGGTCCCGGCTGCTGTCGGACGTCACCCGGGTCCTGTCGGACCAGCACGTGAACATCCTCTCCGCGGCCGTCCAGACCTCCCGCGACCGGGTGGCCACCTCCCGCTTCACCTTCGAGATGGGCGACCCGAAGCACCTGGGACACGTCCTGAAGGCCGTACGCGGCGTGGAGGGCGTCTACGACGTCTACCGCGTCACCTCGGCCCGCCGGCCCTAGCCGAGCGCGCGCAGGGCACGCGGAGCAGGCAGAGCACGTACGAGGGCTCCGGTACGCCATGGCGTACCGGGGCCCTCGTACAGGCCGTGACTAGCCGCCGAACTCCTCCAGGCCCTTCAGCGCCTGGTCCAGCAGGGCCTGGCGGCCCTCGAGCTCGCGGGCCAGCTTGTCGGCCTTCGCGTTGTTGCCCGCGGCACGGGCCGCGTCGATCTGCTCACGCAGCTTGTCGACCGCCGCCTGCAGCTGACCCGTCAGACCGGCCGCACGGGCCCGCGCCTCCGGGTTCGTACGACGCCACTCGCCCTCCTCGGCCTCCTGGATGGCCCGCTCCACCGCGTGCATCCGGCCCTCGACCTTCGGGCGGGCGTCGCGCGGCACGTGGCCGATGCCCTCCCAGCGCTCGTTGAGGGAGCGGAACGCGGCCCGGGCCGCCTTCAGGTCCGTCACGGGAACGAGCTTCTCGGCCTCGTCGGCCAGCTCCTCCTTCAGCTTCAGGTTCTCCACCTGCTCGGCGTCGCGCTCCGCGAACACCTCACCGCGCGCCGCGAAGAACACGTCCTGCGCACCGCGGAAGCGGTTCCACAGGTCGTCCTCGGCCTCGCGCTGCGCCCGGCCCGCCGCCTTCCAGTCCGCCATCAGCTCGCGGTAGCGGGCGGCCGTCGGACCCCAGTCGGTCGACTTCGACAGCGACTCGGCCTCCGCGACCAGCTTCTCCTTGACCTTGCGGGCGTCCTCGCGCTGCGCGTCGAGCGAGGCGAAGTGCGCCTTGCGGCGCTTGGAGAAGGCGGAACGGGCGTGCGAGAAGCGGTGCCACAGCTCGTCGTCCGACTTGCGGTCGAGGCGCGGCAGACCCTTCCAGGTGTCCACCAGGGCGCGCAGCCGCTCGCCCGCACTGCGCCACTGGTCGCTCTGCGCCAGCTGCTCGGCCTCGGCCACCAGCGCGTCCTTGGCCGCACGGGCCTCGTCCGTCTGCTTGGCCTTCTGGACCTTGCGCTCCTCGCGCCGCGAGTCCACGGTCGCGACCAGCTTGTCCAGCCGGACGCGCAGGGCGTCGAGGTCGCCCACGGCGTGGTGCTCTTCCACCTGCGTGCGCAGGTGGTCGATGGCCGTCTGCGCGTCCTTGGCGGACAGATCGGTGGTCCGCACCCGCCGTTCGAGGAGGCCGATCTCGACCACCAGGCCCTCGTACTTGCGCTCGAAGTAGGCCAGGGCCTCCTCAGGGGTGCCCGCCTGCCAAGAGCCGACGACCTTCTCGCCCTCGGCAGTACGCACGTACACGGTGCCCGTCTCGTCGACGCGGCCCCACGGGTCGCTGCTCACAGCGCCTCCTCCACCTGATGCCTGCGAGGGGTTCACCCCCTGGGCATCGTCCACAGTTTCCTGGGGCGGGCAGCGCCCGCCCTGCACAACGCCAACATAGGCGACCGCCGGGCCGGCTGTCCGCATCCCGCACGACGGAATATCGCCGTAGGGGCCGGACCGCGGCCGGTCCCGAGGCCGCCGGAACCCGTCAGTTCTGGGTGACGGCGCCCTTCTCGATGGTCACCGGGCTCTTGGGGGCGCCGTCCTGCCCGCCGTCGGCGGTACCGGCCTTGGCCACCGCCTCGAGGGCCTTCAGGCCCGCCGCGTCGATCTTGCCGAACGGCGTGTACGACGGAGCCAGCGGGCTGTCCTTGTAGACCAGGAAGAACTGGCTGCCACCGCTGTGCGGCTGGCCGGTATTGGCCATCGCCACCGTGCCCGCCGGGTAGATCACCTGGCCCTGCTCGTTCGGCTTGCCCAGCGAGTCGAGGTTCTCGTCCGCGATGGTGTAGCCGGGGCCGCCCATGCCCGTGCCCTCCGGGTCGCCGCACTGGAGTACGAAGATCCCGGACGTGGTCAGGCGGTGGCACTTGGTGTTGTCGAAGAAGCCCTTGTCCGCGAGCGACTTGAACGAGTTGATGGTCTCCGGCGTCTTCGCCGCGTCCATCTCGAACTTGATCTCGCCCGCGCTGGTCTTCAGGTCGAACGTGTACTTCGCGTTCTTGTCGATCGCCATCGCCGGCGAGGGCGACTGCTTCGGCGAGGGCGAGGCCGACGGGTTCGCCGCCGGATCCGCCGCCTGGTCCTTCTTGTCCTTGTCGAAGACGCCGCTCACGACGAGGCCGACCAGCGTCGCGACCACCACGGCCACCGCCGCGCCGATCACCGCCGCCCGCTGCCGCGACTTCCGCCGGGCCTCCGCCCGGCGCTTCTGCTGGCGCTCGTACTTCTCCCTGGCGAGCTGTCGCCGTCGCTGATCGCTCGTGACCACCGGGTCGTCTCCTTGTACGTGTATGGCACCGCTGTCCGGGCTCGGTTAGGCCGTACCGTATATGGGTTCGCTGTGTAACGAGCGGCGCCGGTAGGCTCTGAGCAGCAGCATTCCGAACTCGGCCGCTGCTGAAGCTCCCGCCGGACGACGATTGAGGACGAACGTGCTGATTGCCGGGTTCCCCGCCGGGGCCTGGGGGACCAACTGTTACGTGGTCGCCCCCGCCGCCGGTGAGGAGTGCGTCATCATCGACCCGGGCCACCAGGCCACCCAGGGTGTCGAGGAGACGCTGAAGAAGCATCGGCTCAAGCCCGTCGCGGTCGTCCTCACCCACGGCCACATCGACCATGTGGCCTCGGTGGTCCCGGTGTGCGGAGCGCACGACGTACCGGCCTGGATCCACCCCGAGGACCGCTTCATGATGAGCGACCCGGAGAAGGCGCTGGGACGCTCCCTGGGAGCACAGCTGATGGGCGAGCTCACCGTGGGGGAGCCCTCCGACGTGAAGGAGCTCACCGACGGCGCGAAGCTGGCGCTGGCGGGCATGGAGCTCACCGTCTCGCACGCGCCCGGTCATACCAGGGGGTCGGTGACCTTCGGGATGCCCGAGGCGGGGGACATCCCCCCGCTGCTGTTCTCGGGCGACCTGCTCTTCGCCGGCTCCATCGGACGTACCGACTTCCCGGGCGGCAGCCACGCGGACATGCTCGAGTCGCTGGCCCGCGTGTGCCTGCCGCTCGACGACTCGACCGTGGTGCTGCCCGGTCACAACGAGCACACGACCATTGGCCGTGAGCGCGCCACCAACCCGTACCTGCGGCAGGTGGCCGCCGGCCTGGGAGACGGCTTCACGTCTCCACGACGAGGAATGTGACGAGAGTTTCGTGAGCACCTTCAAGGCCCCCAAGGGCACGTACGACCTGATCCCGCCCTACTCGGCGAAGTACCTGGCCGTCCGCGACGCCATCTCCGGCCCCCTGCGGCTGTCCGGCTACGGGTACGTCGAGACGCCGGGCTTCGAGGACGTCGACCTGTTCGCGCGCGGTGTCGGCGAGTCCACCGACATCGTGACCAAGGAGATGTACACCCTCACGACGAAGGGCGGGGCCAACCTCGCGCTGCGTCCCGAGGGCACCGCGTCCGTGCTGCGCGCGGCGCTGGAGGCGAACCTGCACAAGGCCGGCGGCCTGCCGGTGAAGCTCTGGTACTCGGGCTCGTACTACCGCTACGAGCGCCCGCAGAAGGGCCGCTACCGCCACTTCTCGCAGGTCGGTGCCGAGGCGATCGGCGCCGAGGACCCTGCGCTGGACGCCGAGCTGATCATCCTGGCCGACCAGGCGTACCGCACGCTCGGCCTGCGCAACTTCCGGATCCTGCTGAACTCGCTGGGCGACAAGGAATGCCGCCCGGTGTACCGGGAGGCGCTCCAGGCCTTCCTGCGCGGGCTGGACCTGGACGCGGAGACCGTGCGCCGGGCCGAGATCAACCCGCTGCGCGTCCTCGACGACAAGCGGCCCGAGGTACAGAAGCAGCTGGTCGGCGCGCCGATGCTGCGGGACTACCTGTGCGACGCGTGCAAGGCGTACCACGAGGAGGTGCGGACGCTGATCACGGCGGCGGGCGTGGCCTTCGAGGACGACGAGAAGCTGGTGCGCGGCCTGGACTACTACACCCGCACCACGTTCGAGTTCGTCCACGACGGTCTGGGCTCGCAGTCGGCGGTGGGCGGCGGCGGGCGCTATGACGGGCTGTCCGAGATGATCGGCGGGCCGGCGCTGCCGTCGGTGGGCTGGGCGCTGGGCGTGGACCGTACGGTGCTGGCGCTCGAAGCCGAGGGTGTCGAGCTGGACATCCCGCCGACGACGTCGGTGTTCGCGGTGGCGCTGGGCGAGGCGAAGCCGGTGCTGTTCGGGCTGGTCACGGAGCTCCGCAAGGCCGGTGTCGCGGCGGACATCTCGTACGGGGGCAAGGGCCTCAAGGGCGCGATGAAGGACGCGAACCGGTCGGGGGCACGGTTCGCGGTGGTCGCGGGCGACCGGGACCTCGCCGAGGGTGTCGTCCAGCTGAAGGACATGGAGTCCGGGGAGCAGTCCCCGGTCGCCCTGACGGACGTGGTCGCCCTCCTGCGTACCAAGCTGGCCTGACGGAAGCCGTCACAGGAGCTCGTGCCGCATGGCTGTGGTCACCGCAGCCGTGCGGTCCGTGACCTCCAGCTTGCCGAAGATCCGCAGCAGGTGCGTTTTGACGGTGGATTCCGCGACGAACAGGCGGCGGCCGATCTCCGCGTTCGTCGCGCCCTCCGCGACCAGCCGGAGGACCGCCACCTCCCGGTCGGAGAGGCGCGGGCGCTCCGGGCGGGTGCGGAGGCGGTCCACCAGGCGGCCCGCCACCGACGGGGCCAGGACCGTCTCGCCCCGTACGGCCGCGCGGATCGCGTCGGCCAGTTCGGCCCGTGCCATGTCCTTCAGGAGGTAGCCCGCCGCCCCCGCCTCCACCGCCCGCAGGATGTCCCGGTCGTTCTCGTACGTCGTCAGGACCACGACCCTGACGGGCAGCCGGGCCGCGCTGATCCGGGCGATGGACTCGACGCCGTCGCCGTCCGGCATCCGCAGGTCCATGAGGATCAGGTCCAGGCCGCCGGGCACCAGCTCCGCGGCCAGCGCCTCCGCCTGCGGGCCGTTCGCGGCCTCCGCGACGACCTCCAGGTCCGGCTCCGCGCTGAGCATGCCGCGCAGGCCCTCCCGTACCACCGGGTGGTCGTCGGCCAGCAGGATGCGGATCATGTGCTGCGGCTCCTCAGAGCGTCGTCGGGAGAGTGGTCGTCGGGAGGGTGACGGTGACCGTCGTGCCGGTGCCCGGCACCGCGGCGATCGACGCGGTGCCGCCGACCTCCGCCGTGCGGGCGCGCAGCCCCCGCAGGCCGTGGCCCGGGCCGGGGGCCGCCGGGTCGAAGCCCCGCCCGGTGTCCCTGACCGTGACGGTCAGTTCGCCGTCACCGTAGGCCAGGGACACCGAACAGCGTGCACCCGCCCCCGCGTGCTTCGAGGCGTTCGACAGGGATTCCTGGCAGGACCGCAGGGCCACCACCTCCAGTACCGCGGCGAGCGGCCGGACCTCCCCGGTCACCGACACCGCCGCCGGCGGGGCCTGCCGGGCCGCGAGGCGGCGTACCGCGTCCGGCAGCGAGCCGGCGTCCAGGTCGGCGGGAGCGCCGCCCGCCACCAGGGCCCGGGCCTCGGCGAGGTTCTGCCGGGCGGTGGCGGCCATCAGCTCCAGATGCCGGTGGGCCTGCTCCGGATCCGTGTCCATCTCCGACTGCACGGCCTGGACCAGCATCAGCAGGCTCGTGAAGCCCTGGGCTAGGGTGTCGTGGATCTCGCGGGACATGCGTTCCCTTTCGGCATGGGCGCCCTGCGCGGCGGACAGCCGGGCCACTTCCTCCCGGCTGGCATCGAGTTCGGTGATGAGCGAGGCCCGCTCCCGGCTCTGCTCGATGATCCGGATGATCCAGGCGCCGAAGAAGGAGGAGAAGACGAGGGTGACGAAGGCGCTGGCCGCGTTGATGAAGACGATGTGGCCGGCCGGCTGCCACAGCAGCGCCCACCCGGCCACCGGCAGCAGCGCCACCACCCCCATCGCGCCGACCGCCCGGCGCAGCGGCAGCAGCATGAAGCAGTGCGGGGCGAGGGCGAAGGTGATCAGCCGGGTCTCGCCCGCCAGGGAGGCGGCGGGCAGGAACAGGGCCACCACCACGCCCAGGTAGCGCAGGGACAGCCCCGGTTCGGCCCCGGGATCCTTCTGGAGCAGGGGCCGGCCGGCCCACGCGTACCAGGGGATCAGCAGCGTGAGCAGGGCGGCGGCGGGGACCCGGTACGACAGCGGGGGAAAGTCCGTGCCCAGGACGAAGGCCACGGTCGCGACCCACACGAAGCCGAAGTAGAGGTCCCAGGGCCCGAACGCGCGGTCCCAGACGTGGGATTCGCGCGCTCCGGCCCTCCCGGTGAACCCGCTCAGCCGTCGCGGCGGTTCTTCCACTTGAAGGTCAGCAGACACAGCACCAATCCTCCGACGACCCAGGCACCCAGGACCAGGGCGACCTTTCCGTACTCCCAACTGCCCGCCTGCTCCAGGACGGCCGCGGACTCCGGCAGGAACACCCCGCGCAACCCCTGGCACATCCACTTGAGCGGGAACAGCGCGCCGACGTTCAGCAGCCAGTCCGGGATCGCGTTGACCGGGATGAACACGCCGGAGACGAACTGCAGGATCAGGAACGGCAGAACGACCACCGAGCTGGCGCTCTTGCCGGACTTGGGCAGGCTGCTGATGGCGATGCCGAGCAGGGCGCACCCGGTCAGGCCGAGGGCGAAGATCCAGCCGAAGGTCAGCCACTTCGAGGCCGAGGCCGGCAGATCGAGGCCGAAGAGGGTGGAACCGACGAGCAGCAGGATCGCGGTCTCGGCGAGCCCGGTGGCCAGCACCATCCAGACCTTGCCGAGGAAGTACGCGGCCGGGGGCATCGGAGTCCCGCGCAGCCGGCGCAGCACCTTCTCGTCGCGTTCGACGGCGATCGAGATCCCGAGCGACTGGAAGCTGGTGGACATGATGCCCGCCGCGACCATGCCGGCCGCGTACAGCTGGGAGGCGGTGACCCCGGTGTTCTCCACGCTGTCGCGGAAGATCGAGGCGAACAGGGCGAGGAAGACGATGGGGAAGGCGAAGGTGAAGATCATCGCGTCGCGCTGGCGGACGAACTGCCGGATCTCCAGGGCCCCGCGGCTCAGCCCCAGGGTCCAGGCGCCGGGCAGCGTCTGCGCGGCCGCCGCGGCCCTGCCGCCGGCCGTCGCGGTCGTGGCGGTCTTGGCGGTCGTGCTCATCGTGCGGCCTCCGGCTGCTGCGTGGTCGTGGGTACGAGCTGACCCGTGAGGCGCAGGTACACGTCCTCCAGGGTGGGCCGGCCGATCTTCAGCCCCGGGATCTCGCCCTCGAAGCGGGCCATGAGCTCGGCGACCGTGCGGGTGGGGGTCTCGGTGGCGATGCTGCGCGGGCTGCCGTCGGCCTCGGTCCATTCGACGGTGGCGCCGGTGCCGAAGCGGGAGCGCAGCTGGGCCGGTTCGCCCTCCGCGACGACCCTGCCGCTCGCGATGACCGCGAGGCGGTCGGCGAGGGCCTCGGCCTCCTCCAGGTAGTGCGTGGTGAGCACGATGGTGGTGCCCTCGCCGGCCAGCAGTCGGATCAGGTCCCAGAACTGGCGCCGGGCCGCCGGGTCGAAGCCGGTCGTCGGCTCGTCGAGGAGCAGCAGCTCGGGGCCGCCGATGACGCCGAGCGCCACGTCGAGCCGGCGCCGCTGGCCGCCCGAGAGGCCCTTCACGCGCTGGTCGCGCTTCTGCTCCAGGCCGACCAGGGCGATGACCTCGGCCGGGTCGCGCGGGGCCGGGTAGTAGCGGGCGAAGTGCTCGACCGTCTCCCGTACCGTCAGTTCCGCGGGCGCCGACTCGTCCTGCCAGACGATCCCGACGCGCGAGCGCCAGGCCCGCCCGGCGGTGGCCGGGTCCGCGCCGAGCACGCCGACCTCGCCGCCGTCCCGTTCCCGGTGGCCCTGCAGGATCTCCACCGTCGTGCTCTTGCCGGCGCCGTTGGGCCCGAGGAGGCCGAAGACCTCGCCCTGGCGGATCGTCAGGTCCAGTCCGTCCACTGCGGTGACCTCGCCGTATTGCTTGCGAAGCCCCCGTACTTCCACCGCGTTCCGTGTCATGTCCCACATGGTGTGGCGGAACCCGCTCCACCGGTCCCCCCGTGCGTACGTCCTTATGTCCACCGAACGGTGGACACCGGCTCAGTACGGCACAATGGCCGGTGCTTGTTGACCTTGCAGATGTGGAGCGGGCGGTATGACGACACGAGGTACGGACGCAGGCCCCGCCCCGCGGACGGTCGGCGCCAGCCGGGCACTCGCCCTGCTGCTGGTGATCACGGGCGCCGCGGGACTGCTCGCGGCCTGGGTGATCACGATCGACAAGTTCAAGCTGCTCGAGGACCCGAACTTCACGCCGGGCTGCAGCCTGAACCCGATCGTCTCCTGCGGCAACATCATGAAGAGCGACCAGGCGTCCGCGTTCGGCTTCCCGAACCCGATGCTGGGGCTGGTCGCGTACGGGATCGTCGTCTGCGTCGGCATGAGCGTGCTGGCCGGGGCCCGGTTCCGCCCCTGGTACTGGCTGACCCTCAACGCGGGCATGCTGTTCGGCGTCGTGTTCTGCGCCTGGCTGACCTACCAGTCGCTGTACAACATCAACTCGCTGTGCCTGTGGTGCTCGCTGGCGTGGGTCGCCACGATCTTCATGTTCTGGTACGTGACCGCGCACAACGTGCGGGAGGGCCTGCTGCCCGCCCCCGGCTGGCTGCGCTCCTTCCTCGACGAGTTCACCTGGGTGCTGCCGGTCCTGCACGTCGGGATCATCGGCATGCTGATCCTGACGCGCTGGTGGGACTTCTGGACCTCCTGAGGGCGCCGCTCGCCGTCGGTGGGCTGTCAGTGGGCTCGCTTAGGCTTCCTGTGTGGAACCAGACCTGTTCACCGCCGCTGCCGAAGACCGCCAGGAGAAGGATCCGGCGAGCTCCCCGCTCGCCGTCCGGATGCGCCCGCGCACCCTGGACGAGGTCGTCGGCCAGCAGCACCTGCTGAAGCCCGGATCGCCGCTGCGGCGGCTGGTCGGGGACGGGGCGGGCGGTCCGGCCGGAGCCTCGTCGGTGATCCTGTGGGGCCCGCCGGGCATCGGCAAGACCACCCTCGCGTACGTGGTGAGCCAGGCGACGCAGAAGCGGTTCGTGGAGCTGTCCGCGATCACGGCGGGCGTGAAGGAGGTCCGCGCCGTCATCGAGGGCGCCAAGCGGGCGGCCGGCGGGTACGGCAAGGACACGGTCCTCTTCCTCGACGAGATCCACCGCTTCAGCAAGGCCCAGCAGGACTCGCTGCTCCCCGCGGTCGAGAACCGCTGGGTGACGCTGATCGCCGCGACCACGGAGAACCCGTACTTCTCGATCATCTCCCCGCTGCTCTCGCGGTCGCTGCTGCTCACGCTGGAGCCGCTGACGGACGAGGACCTGAGCGCGCTGATGCGGCGCGCGCTGACCGAGCAGCGGGGCCTGGGCGGGGCGGTGACCTTGCCGGCGGACGCGGAGGCGCACCTGCTGCGGATCGCCGGCGGCGATGCCAGGCGGGCGCTGACGGCGCTGGAGGCCGGTGCCGGTTCGGCGATCGCCAAGGGGGAGTCCGAGATCAGCCTCCAGACGGTGGAGGAGGCGGTCGACCGGGCGGCGGTGAAGTACGACCGGGACGGCGACCAGCACTACGACGTGGCGAGCGCGCTGATCAAGTCGATCCGCGGCTCGGACGTGGACGCGGCGCTGCACTATCTGGCGCGGATGATCGAAGCGGGGGAGGACCCGCGGTTCATCGCGCGCCGCCTGATGATCTCGGCGAGCGAGGACATCGGGCTCGCGGACCCGACGGCCCTGCCGCTCGCGGTGGCCGCGGCGCAGGCGGTGGCGATGATCGGCTTCCCCGAGGCGGCGCTGACCCTCTCCCACGCGACGATCGCGCTGGCGCTGGCCCCGAAGTCGAACACGGCGACGACCGCGATCGGCGCGGCGCTGGCGGACGTCCGGGCGGGGCTGGCGGGCCCGGTGCCGACGCATCTGCGGGACGGGCACTACAAGGGCGCGGCCAAGCTGGGCCACGCCGTGGGGTACGTGTACCCGCACGACGTGCCGGGCGCGATCGCCGCCCAGCAGTACGCCCCCGACGCCGTCCACGGCAAGCGGTACTACGAGCCGACCCGCTACGGCGCCGAGGCCCGCTACGCGGACGTGGTGGAGAAGGTCCGAGAACGCCTCCGCGGCGGTGCCTGACCGTACCGTCGGCACCCGGGTCCGTCACTCCGGGGCGGGTCCCAGCGCGTCCCAGGGTCCGGCGGGTCCGGCGGGTCCGGCGCCCGGACGGCCGTCGGGGCGCCGGTTGATCCAGCCGAGGCCGCCGATGTCGAGCCGGAGACGCGCACGGGTGACGGCGACGTAGGCGAGGCGTGCCTCCGCGTCGTCGATCTCACCGGGAAGCGGGTCCCCGTTCTCGTCCGTCTCCTCGGCGTCCACCGGTTCGGTGAAGTCCTCGCCGATGCGGACCGAGGCCCATTCGCGCCCCTTGGCCTTGTGCGCCGTGGAGACCACGATCTCGGCACCCTGTTCGGCGGAGAGCCGTTCCACGGCGCTCAGGATGACGTCGACACCGTGCTCGTCCACCAGATCGACGAGGGGCAGCAGGTCCCGGCCCGAGGGGTCGTACTCGGCGTACTCCTGGAGCTCCCCCCAGGAGTCGAAGAGGATCAGTTCGGGGTGCGTACTGCGCTTGCCGGCCTTGAGGTCGCGCGCGGCCCGGGCGAGGGCACTCAGTGCCTCGCCGCCGCCGACGAGGGCGACCCTGCGGCCGTCCTCCAGCAGTCGCATGACTTCGAGCATGGCGCCGACGTTGGACCGGCACAGGATGGCCTCCGGCTTCTCCACCCGCTCCAGACGGGTCTCGATGGCCGGGGTGCCGGTCAGCCGGATCGGGGATTCGGCGAGGTGCAGCCAGCGGTTGGCCTCCTCGGCGAGCGCGGAGCCGAAGCGGAAGGATTGGGACAGGGCCAGCTGGGTCCCGTCGAAACCGCTCATCACATCCCTGGCACCGCGCCACCCGTAGATGGCCTGGGCCGAGTCGCCGACCATCACCAGCTGGGCGTGGTCGCGTTGCGCGGTGAAGATCTTCTCGACCACGGGATTGGTGTCCTGGGCCTCGTCCAGCAGCAGGAAGTCGGCCGGGATCACGGGGTCGGTGAGGGCCCAGATCTTCAGATAGTGGTCGTGGTCGAACCGGACCACGCCTTCGTGCGGGTTCTGCAGGTCCTCCCAGGCCTTGAGCGCGTACGGCAGCACCACGTCGACGAGCTGGGCGTGGAGATGTTCGGCCTCGATGCCGCGCAGCCGCGGGACGTGGTGGCGCCGGATGGTGCTGTCCGCGGACTGGCAGAAGCGGGTGACGGTCCGCAGCGCGGTGTACGACAGTGCCTTGTTGCTGACGTTGCGCTCGCCGATCCGCACGCGCATGCCGACCGCGATGCCGAGCAGGGCCCCGGTTTTCCAGCCGGGGACCCGAGGGGCGTTCAGCCGCGACGCATAGCCCCGGCCCACCGCGCCGAAGGCAAGGGAGTGGGCGGTCCTGCACTCCACCGTGGCGGGAAACCTGCCGGCCGCGTCCACGGCGATGGACTTGTTGAAGGCGATGTACCGGCCGCGTGCCGCCGTGCCCTTCGCCAGCATGGCCAGGGTCGTGGTCTTGCCCGTCCCGGCGCCCGCTTGGAGGACCAGGTGGTCCCCGCGCCTGAAGGAGTCGACAGCCGCGCTCTGCTCAGGGGTCGGGACAGCCATTGTGCTCCTCCGTGTAGCCGTGACGTCACCAAGCGACATCACGGTGGCACAGGAAGATCACGCGTGTCCGGCGATCACGGTTTCCTCGCTACCGGTGACCCGCCGCCGCGAACAGCGTGTGCATCGCCCGGCGCAGGTCGCAGACATCGCGTACCGGCGCCGGGAAGTCGAAGCGGGCGTCGAAGGAGGAGCCGCCGTCGCCCGTGAAGCGGACCCGCAGGCCCAGCCGGTCCAGGGCCAGGGGGACCGCGGTCGTGCCGGCGCTCTCCCGCGGGCCCAGCAGCGCGCACAGGTCGGCGATCCGGTCGCGGTGCGCGGCGGCCAGGTGCTGGAGGAGCTCCGTCTCGTGGTTCACCATCGGGTCCGGTTCCACCGTGGCCAGCTCCTCCGGGTCCACGTGCTCCGCGCCCCACAGGTCGTCCACCGAGATCTCGCCGACCTCGAGGCGCAGCATCACGAAGGACGGCCGGCCGTGCAGGCCGAGGAGTTCGCCCACCGGCCGGCGCTCCGCCAGCAGCGCCGCGCAGGCCGCGCGGTCGTCCCCGCGCACGTGCGTCAGCCACCCGGCCAGCCACGCACGGCCTCGGATACGATGGGGCACGGACACCGGCGCCACATCCGTGATCTCGATCACGGCCGTGAGGTCGTCGTCCTGGGCGTGAGCGGCTGCCCTGGCAGCCGCGGATTCCCCTGACACCAGGAGAATCACGTCCCCGTCCGGGGTGACGGTCCGAGCGGCCGGCATCCCCGTCCCGAACTCCGCCTGGTCAAGAGACCGCAGCTGGTCAACAGCACCCGGCAGCGTGAGGGATACTGAGGCGTTGGACTCTACGAGGGTTCGTACGCGTTCGGCTCCGGTGAGCTGCCGAACGCCTTCCCTGGGACGCGGCTGACCTTGCTTATCGTCGGCGCAAGCGGATTCTGTTTCGTCTGAATCCGAACTGCGTTGCGCACTGGGCAGGGGGATCCCATGTGGTCGAGACATTACGTCCTCCTCGCTAAGGTAAGCCTCACCTAACTTACATGGAGGTAGGTTCCACGTGAACCAGAAGCGACCCAAGGTCAAGAAGTCGCGTGCCCTCGGCATTGCGCTGACCCCGAAGGCCGTCAAGTACTTCGAGGCCCGCCCCTACCCGCCGGGCGAGCACGGCCGTGGCCGCAAGCAGAACTCGGACTACAAGGTTCGTCTGCTGGAGAAGCAGCGTCTGCGCGCTCAGTACGACATCTCTGAGCGTCAGATGGCCCGCGCGTACGACCGCGCCAAGAAGGCCGAAGGCAAGACGGGCGAGGCGCTGGTCGTCGAGCTCGAGCGTCGTCTCGACGCCCTGGTCCTGCGTTCGGGCATCGCCCGCACCATCTACCAGGCCCGCCAGATGGTCGTTCACGGCCACATCGAGGTCAACGGTGGCAAGGTCGACAAGCCGTCGTTCCGTGTCCGCCCGGACGACGTCATCACCGTGCGCGAGCGCAGCCGCGAGAAGGTTCCGTTCCAGGTTGCCCGTGAGGGTGGCTACGCAGGCGAGGGCGAGACCCCCCGTTACCTGCAGGTCAACCTGAAGGCCCTCGCCTTCCGCCTGGACCGCGACCCGAACCGCAAGGAAATCCCGGTCATCTGCGACGAGCAGCTCGTCGTCGAGTACTACGCCCGCTGATCCAGCGGACGTAGCCTCACAGGCTGGTCAGCCCGTCGGTTCCCCCTTGGGGGAGCCGACGGGCTTCCTGTTTTTCGGGCCGCTCGGACCGACCGGGCCGCCTGCCGTGCCCGCCGCGTCCCCGGCCCGCGGCCTCGGCAGCGGATCCGGCGCCGCCGGCACCGGCTCCGGCGCCCGCAGCGCCCGCTCGACCGCCTCCTCGGGCGAAAGGCTCCGGCCGTGCTGCGCGCACGCCTCGTACCGCTCCGCCCCCAGCAGCTCGCCCGCCCGCTCCCGGCACATCAGCCGCGGGGCGTTGAAGTATCCCGAGCCGAACAGCTGCAGGCCCACCCCGTCCCACATCGGCTCCGCCGCGCCCTGGAGCACCGCAGCCTCGGCCGGATGCCCCTCGACGGCCGTGACCAGGGCCAGCAGCTCCAGCGCCAGCACCAGCCCGACCAGGTCGCGGAAGGTGTGGTTGATCGTCACGCACTCGGTCAGCAGCCGCCGGGCCTCGGCCGCGCCCCCCGCCTCCAGGGCCGCGTACGCGAGGACGTACAGGGCGTACGCCTTCGTCCAGCGCTCCCCGCGCTCCTCGCAGATGTCCCGGACCTCCCGGCACAGCGAGAGCGCGCCCGCCAGATCCCCCTGGAAGGCCAGCGCCATCGCCAGCTCCACCTGGCACATCAGCACGTTGCTGTTCAGCTCCCCGGCCTCCCGGTACCGCTCCAGGGCCGAGCCCAGCAGCTCCCCGGCCCGCTCCATGTCGTCCGAGACCAGCGCCAGGCAGCCCAGCCGGTGCACCGCGTACGCCGCCGCCACCGGGTTCCCGGTGCGCGCCGCCCCGTCCCGGCACTCGTACAGGGCGCTCATCGAGGCCACCGCATCGCCCTGCAGGGCCGCCACGTATCCCAGCACCCACAGCGCCTTCAGCCGCGACCCCGGGTGCTCCGACTCCGCCGGGCCCGGCTCCAGCGTCCGGTCCAGCCAGTACCGGCCCTCGGTGAGCCGGCCGCAGCCCGCCCAGTAGAACCACAGCGTCCCCGCCAGGTACTGCCCCAGATGGGCCTCGTCCGGATCGTCCAGAGAGCACTCCAGCGCCAGCCGCAGATTCGGCAGCTCCGCCTCAACCAGCGCGGCCACCTCCTGCTGGCGCGGGCTGAACCAGTCCAGCTCGCACCAGGTCGCCAGCCCCAGGTACCAGTCCCTGTGGCGCCGCCGCAGCCGCCCGGCGTCGCCCGGCGACTCCAGCCACCCCGCTCCGTACACCCGTACGGTCTCCAGCATCCGGTAGCGCACCCCCGCCGCCGTCTCCTCCCGGGCCAGCAGCGACTGGGCGAGGAGCTCCCCGAGGACGTCCAGCACGGACTCCACCGGCAGGTCCGTCCCCGCGCACACGTACTCGGCGGCATCGAGGTCGAAGTGCCCGGCGAACACCGACAGCCGCGCCCACAGCAGCCGCTCCTGCGCGGTGCACAGCTCATGGCTCCAGCCGATCGCCGTACGCAGCGCCCGGTGCCGGGGCAGGGCCCCGCGCACCCCGCCCGTCAGCAGCGCGAACCGGTCCTCCAGCCGGGTCAGCACCTGCTCCGGGGACAGCACGCGCAGCCGCGCCGCCGCCAGCTCCAGGGCCAGCGGGATCCCGTCGAGCCGGCTGCACAGCTCCTCCAGCGCGGCCCGGTTGGCCGCGGTCACCGCGAAGCCCGGATCGGCGGCCGCCGCCCGCTCGGCCAGCAGTTCCAGCGCCTCGTCGGGGCCCGGCGGGGCCAGCGGGAAGGTCTGCTCCCCGTCGAGGTCCAGCGGCCGCCGCCCGGCGGCCAGCACCCGCAGGCCGGGGGAGCGGCGCAGCAGCTCCCGCAGCAGCCCGGCGGTCTCGTCGACGAGCTGCTCGAAGCCGTCCAGCACCAGGAGCAGCCGCCGCTCGGCGAGGTGCTCGGCCAGGACCGTCCGGGGCGGGCGCGTGGTGTGGTCGGTGAGGCCGAGCGACTCCGCCAGCGTGAGTTCGAGGAGCGCCGGATCGCGTACGCAGGACAGCTCGGCCAGCCAGACGCCGTCGCAGTAGCGTTCCTGCGCAGTACCGGCCGCAGCGTCCGCCTCGGCCGCCTCCCGGGCCGCCGCCAGCGCGAGCCGGGACTTGCCCACGCCGCCCACGCCGGTCACGGTGACCAGCCGGGAGGCCTCCAGCAGCCTCCCGACCTCGGAGAGTTCCGCACCCCGCCCGACGAGGCGGCTCAGCTCCGAGGGAAGATTGCCGCAGGTCCTGTGTTGCACGGGCCTCTGTCGCATGGGACACGGAGGGTACTGGTCCGGATGCGTTGCGTACAAGGCGGGTTGGCCGGACCGCGAATTCGGGTACGGCGGTGGATCTCCGGCGCGATAGGGTCGGAGAACGACTTTTCCACGTAGTGATCAACAGGTAGAGAGCGGTGCAACGTGTCCGGTGGAGAGGTGGCCGGGATCCTCGTGGCCGTCTTCTGGGCCATTCTGGTCTCCTTCCTCGCCGTGGTGCTGGTGAGGCTGGCCCAGGTGCTCAAGGCGACGACCAAGCTGGTGGCCGACGTGACCGACCAGGCCGTCCCGCTGCTGGCGGACGCCTCCACCACGGTCCGCTCCGCGCGCACCCAGCTCGACCGGGTCGACGCCATCGCGAGCGACGTCCAGGAAGTCACCTCGAACGCCTCCGCGCTGTCCTCCACCGTGGCCTCCACCTTCGGCGGACCGCTGGTCAAGGTCGCGGCCTTCGGCTACGGGGTCCGCAAGGCCCTGGGCAAATCCACGGAAGGGGCGCCGCCGAAGGCGTCCCGACGTAACGTGATCGTTGGCCGTACGGTGCCGGCCGCCCGGCGCCGGAAACAGAAGGGCTGAAACCTCCGATGTTCCGCCGAGCCTTCTGGTTCACCGCAGGCGCAGCCGCCGGCGTGTGGGCCACCACCAAGGTCAACCGCCAGCTCAAGAAGCTGACACCGGAGAGCCTCGCCGCCCAGGCCGCCGACAAGGCCGTGGAGGCGGGTCACCGCCTCAAGGACTTCGCCCTCGACGTGAAGGCGGGAATGTCGCAGCGCGAGGACGAGCTGAACGACGCACTGGGGTTGCACCAGGACCCCGATCGGCCCGACGACGTCACCGCCCTCCCCGGGCAGCGGCGGCTGTGGGCCATCCAGAACGACAAGACCACCCACTCCTCGAACCAGTCGAGGGTTACGTACAACCGGAATGAGGACCACTGATGGAGTCGGCTGAAATCCGCCGCCGCTGGCTGAGCTTCTTCGAGGAGCGCGGTCACGCCGTTGTCCCTTCGGCGTCGCTCATCGCGGACGACCCGACTCTGCTGCTGGTCAACGCGGGCATGGTCCCGTTCAAGCCGTACTTCCTCGGCGAGACCAAGCCCCCGGCCCCGCGGGCCACCAGCGTGCAGAAGTGCGTCCGTACGCCGGACATCGAAGAGGTCGGCAAGACCACCCGCCACGGCACGTTCTTCCAGATGTGCGGCAACTTCTCCTTCGGCGACTACTTCAAGGAAGGCGCCATCAAGTACGCCTGGGAGCTGCTGACCAGCTCCGTGGCGGACGGCGGCTACGGCCTGGAGCCGGAGAAGCTGTGGATCACGGTCTACCTCGACGACGACGAGGCCGAGACGATCTGGCGTGACGTCATCGGCGTCCCCGCCGAGCGCATCCAGCGCCTGGGCAAGAAGGACAACTTCTGGTCCATGGGCGTCCCCGGCCCGTGCGGCCCGTGCTCCGAGATCAACTACGACCGCGGTCCGGAGTTCGGTGTCGAGGGCGGCCCGGCCGTCAACGACGAGCGGTACGTGGAGATCTGGAACCTGGTCTTCATGCAGTACGAGCGCGGCGCCGGCGACGGGAAGGAAGACTTCCCGATCCTCGGCGACCTGCCCTCGAAGAACATCGACACCGGCCTCGGCCTCGAGCGCCTCGCGATGATCCTGCAGGGCGTGCAGAACATGTACGAGACCGACACCCTGCGCGTGGTCATGGACAAGGCCACCGAGCTGACCGGCGTTCGCTACGGCGCCGCGCAGAACACCGACGTCTCGATGCGCGTGGTCGCCGACCACATCCGCACCTCGGTCATGCTCATCGGCGACGGCGTGACCCCCGGCAACGAGGGCCGCGGCTACGTGCTGCGCCGCATCATGCGCCGCGCCATCCGCAACATGCGCCTCATGGGCGCCACCGGCCCGGTCGTCCAGGACCTCGTCGACGTCGTGATCAACACGATGGGGCAGCAGTACCCGGAGCTGGTGACCGACCGCAAGCGCATCGAGACCGTCGCGCTCGCCGAAGAGGCGGCCTTCCTGAAGGCCGTCAAGGGCGGCACGAACATCCTCGACACCGCCGTGACCGAGACCAAGGCCGCCGGCGGCACGGTCCTCTCCGGCGACAAGGCGTTCCTGCTCCACGACACCTGGGGCTTCCCGATCGACCTCACCCTGGAGATGGCCGCCGAGCAGGGCCTCTCCGTGGACGAGCCCGGCTTCCGCCGCCTGATGCAGGAGCAGCGCGACCGCGCCAAGGCCGACGCCAAGGCCAAGAAGACCGGCCACGCGGACATGTCCGCCTACCGGGAGATCGCCGACAACGCCGGCGGTACCGAGTTCACCGGCTACGCCACCAACCAGGGCGAGTCCACCATCGTCGGCCTGCTGGTCAACGGCGTGTCCGCGCCCGCCGCCTCGGAGGGCGACGAGGTCGAGGTCGTCCTGGACCGCACCCCCTTCTACGCCGAGGGCGGCGGCCAGCTCGCCGACCAGGGCCGCATCAAGCTCGACTCCGGCGCCGTCATCGTCGTCCGCGACGTGCAGCAGCCCGTCCCGGGCGTCTCCGTGCACAAGGGCTCGGTCCAGGTGGGCGAGGTGACGGTGGGCGCCTCCGCGTACGCCGCCATCGACGTGAACCGCCGCCGGGCCATCGCCCGCGCCCACTCCGCCACGCACCTGACCCACCAGGCGCTGCGCGACGCGCTGGGCCCGACGGCCGCCCAGGCCGGCTCCGAGAACTCGCCGGGCCGCTTCCGCTTCGACTTCGGCTCGCCGAACGCGGTGCCCGGCACGGTCCTGACCGACGTCGAGCAGAAGATCAACGACGTGCTCTCCCGCGAGCTCGACGTCACCGCCGAGATCATGAGCATCGACGAGGCGAAGAAGCAGGGCGCCATCGCCGAGTTCGGCGAGAAGTACGGCGAGCGCGTGCGCGTGGTGACCATCGGCGACTTCTCCAAGGAGCTGTGCGGCGGCACCCACGTCGCCAACACCGCCCAGCTGGGTCTGGTGAAGCTGCTCGGCGAGTCCTCCATCGGCTCCGGCGTGCGCCGTGTCGAGGCCCTCGTCGGCGTGGACGCGTACAACTTCCTCGCCCGGGAGCACACGGTCGTCGCCCAGCTCCAGGAGCTGGTCAAGGGCCGTCCCGAGGAGCTGCCGGAGAAGATCGCCTCCATGCTCGGCAAGCTGAAGGACGCCGAGAAGGAGATCGAGAAGTTCCGCGCGGAGAAGGTCCTCCAGGCCGCCGCCGGTCTCGCCGAGAACGCCCAGGACATCCGTGGCGTCGCCCTCGTCGTGGGCACCGTCCCGGACGGCACCGGCGCCGACGACCTGCGCAAGCTGGTCCTCGACGTCCGCGGCCGCATCCAGGGCGACCGCCCGGCCGTCGTGGCCCTGTTCACCACGGCGGGCGGCCGCCCGCTGACCGTGATCGCCACCAACGAGGCCGCCCGCGAGCGCGGTCTCAAGGCCGGCGACCTGGTCCGCACCGCCGCCAAGACCCTCGGTGGCGGCGGTGGCGGCAAGCCCGACGTCGCCCAGGGCGGCGGCCAGAACCCGGCCGCCGTTCCCGACGCCATCGCCGCGGTCGAACGCCTCGTCGTCGAGACGGTCTGACCATGACTCTGCGCCGTGGCCGCCGTCTCGCCATCGATGTCGGGGACGCCCGTATCGGGGTCGCCTCGTGCGACCCCGACGGGGTGCTCGCCACACCGGTGGAAACCGTTCCGGGCCGGGACATCCCCTTCGCCCACCGGCGGCTGCGGCAGCTCGTCGAGGAGTACGAACCCCTGGAGGTCGTGGTCGGCCTGCCCCGCTCGCTCAGCGGGCGGGAGGGGCCGGCCGCGGCCAAGGTGCGCGCCTTCGCGAACGAACTCGCGAAGGGCATCAAGCCGGTGACGGTCCGTCTGGTGGACGAGCGGATGACCACGGTCACCGCCGCCCAGGGGCTGCGGGCCTCGGGGAGGAACGCGAAGAAGGGCCGCTCGGTGATCGACCAGGCGGCCGCTGTGGTGATCCTTCAGAACGCTCTTGAGACCGAACGGGTATCAGGTAATCCGCCCGGTGAGTGCGTCGAAGTGGTTGTCTGATCGCGATACGGTAACGTTCCGCGCGATGCGGCGGCATTCGAACAGTCGTCGCCCACCACTTCAGAGGCGGAACCGGGTGCCGTGGCGGATGTAGCCGCTGCCTCCGTCTCGCGGCTCTAGGGGATCGATGACTGAGTATGGCCGGGGCCGTGGCCCCGAACCGTGGCACCCGGAGGACCCCCTGTACGGGGACCACGGGTGGACCGGGCACGAGGCCCAGCAGGCTCAGATGCCCTATGCCGGTGGCCCGCAGCAGCAGCATCCGCAGGAGCCGCAGTACCAGCAGGACCCACAGCAGTACCAGCAGAGCCCGCAGTACCAGCAGGACCAGTACCAGCAGGGCCAGTACCTGCAGGAGCCCCAGTACCAGCAGCAGTACGGGCAGCAGGGGCAGTACCCGGAGCAGCAGCAGGGCTATGCCCCGCAGCAGCCCCACCAGGCTCACCAGCAGCAGCTGCTGCACCCGCAGCCGCAGCCGCAGCAGCAGCCGGCGTACGACGGTCAGGGCTGGGACACCGGCCAGGGCCAGTACACCGGTGTCCCGCAGGCCGACCCGTACCTCGGCGCGGACCCGTACGCCCAGCAGCCCGTCGGCGGCTACCCGGGCGAGGCCCCCGACCTCTACGGCACCCCCGAGGCCTACCCGCCGCCGCAGCCCCCGGGCCGGCGCCACCTGGTCACGGAGGAGGAGCCGGAGGCGGAGTACGCCGACGAGGAGGCCGAGGAGGCCTCGATCCTGCCGGGCGGCGGAGGCGACGACGATTCCGACGATCCGAACGCCGGCGGACGCCGCGGCCGCTCGAAGGACAAGCAGCCCAAGCGCCGCAACGGTGCGGCCTGCCTGATCGCCGCCCTCGTCATCGTGGGCGTCATCGGCGGTGGCGGCTACTACGGCTACGACTACATCAAGTCCAAGTTCAGCACCGGCGAGGACTACGCCGGTGAGGGCGAGGGCTCCGTGGCCATCGACATCCCCAAGGGCACCGGCATCGGTGAGATGGGCCGCATCCTCAAGGCGCACGGCGTCGTCAAGAGCGCGGACGCCTTCGTCGCCGCCGCCAAGGCGAACCCCAAGGGCGGTGCGATCCAGGCGGGCTCCTACGTGATGAAGGAGCACATGTCGGGCAAGGCCGCCGTGAACCTCATGGTGAACGGCGCCGGGGTCAACGCCCTGGACGTCATCCCGGGCTGGAAGAACATCCAGGTCTACAAGGCCATCGACGAGAAGCTCAAGCTCAAGGAGGGCACCACCAAGGACATCGCCTCCAAGGAGGCGAAGAACCTCGGTCTGCCCGAGTGGGCCAACAACAGCAAGGACATCAAGGACCCGCTGGAGGGCTTCCTCTACCCGGCCCGCTACGACCTCAGCAAGGACGCGAGCCCCCAGTCGCTGCTCAAGCAGATGGTGGCCAAGTCCAACGAGGCCTACGCGAGCGCGGACCTCCAGGGTCAGGCGGCCAAGCTGGGCCTCGCGAACCCGCTGCAGCTCGTCACCGTCGCGAGCCTCGTCCAGGCCGAGGGCAAGTACCAGCACGACTTCGACAAGATCTCCCGGGTGGTCTACAACCGGCTCAAGCCGGGCAACACCGAGACGTACGGTCTGCTCGACTTCGACTCCACGGTCAACTACATCAAGGGCCAGAGCACCCTGGACGTCGGTGCCGTCAACGACCTGCGCAAGCTCGACGACCCGTACAACACCTACAAGATCAAGGGCCTGCCCGCCGGCCCGATCGGCAACCCGGGCCCGGACGCGCTGAAGTCGGCGATCAACCCGGCCGCCGGACCGTGGTACTACTTCGTGTCGGTGAACGAGAACGAGACCCTCTTCGCCGTGACGAACGCCGAGCACAACCAGAACCGCCAGCGGTACGAAGAGGAACGGAAGAAGGCAGGGCAGTGATACGCGCAGCCGTGCTCGGTTCACCGATCGAGCACTCCCTCTCCCCGGTGCTGCACCGCGCCGCGTACCAGGAGCTCGGTCTCGACGACTGGTCCTACGACCGCTTCGAGATAGACGAGGCCGCGCTCCCGCAGTTCGTCGCCGGCCTCGGCCCCGAGTGGGCCGGGCTGTCCCTGACGATGCCGCTCAAGCGCGCGGTCATCCCGCTGCTCGACGGCATCAGCGACACCGCCGCCTCGGTCGAGGCGGTCAACACGGTCGTCCTGACCAAGGACGGGCGGCGCCTCGGCGACAACACCGACATCCCCGGGATCGTCTCGGCGCTCCACGAGCGCGGCGTCGACAAGGTCGAGAGCGCCACCATCCTCGGCGCCGGCGCCACCGCCTCCTCGGCACTGGCCGCCCTCGCCCGGATCTGCTCCGGCGAGGTCACGGTGTACGTGCGCTCCCGGGCCCGCGCCGAGGAGATGCAGGAGTGGGGCGAGCGCCTCGGCGTGGCCGTCCGCACGGCCGACTGGACCGACGCGGCCGACGGGCTGGGCGCGCCGCTGGTCATCGCGACCACCCCCGCCAGCGCCACGGACTGGCTCGCAGCCGCCGTACCGGCCGCCCCGGGGACCCTGTTCGACGTCCTGTACGACCCGTGGCCGACCGCCCTCGCGGCGGCCTGGGCGCAGCGTGACGGCCGCCTCCTCGGCGGCCTGGACCTCCTCGTGCACCAGGCGGTGCTCCAGGTCGAGCAGATGACCGGCCGCCACACCGCGCCGCTGGCCGCCATACGGGCCGCCGGCGAGGCCGCCCTGCGCGCCCGCCACTAGCGGGTGTCCGGCGGATCATGGCCGGGCCCGGGCGGCACACCTGATGCACTGCGCCCACTGATCTTGCTCGCCTGAAGCCGGACCCGCCAGGGTGGGGAGGGTGCACCGGCGTCCGCCAGCTGGACCGGAGGGCGGTGCACCGGCCCGGACGTGGGAGGATCGGGTGAGGCGGGTCCGGGCCGCGCACCCGGCCGCGCCGCCGCAGTACCAGGCGCGAGCATGAGGAGCATCGTTGAGCAGGTTGCGTTGGCTGACCGCCGGGGAGTCGCACGGTCCGGCGCTGGTGGCGACGCTGGAGGGGCTTCCCGCCGGCGTTCCGGTCACCACCGAGCTGGTGGCCGACCATCTGGCGCGGCGCCGGCTCGGGTACGGGCGCGGTGCGCGGATGAAGTTCGAGCAGGACGAGGTGACCTTCCTCGGCGGCGTCCGCCACGGTCTGTCCCTGGGTTCGCCGATCGCCGTCATGGTGGGCAACACCGAGTGGCCCAAGTGGGAGAAGGTCATGTCGGCCGACCCCGTGGACCCGTCGGAGCTGAAGGAGACGGGCCGCAACGCCCCCCTGACGCGTCCGCGCCCGGGCCACGCCGACCTCGCGGGCATGCAGAAGTACGGCTTCGACGAGGCCCGGCCGATCCTGGAGCGCGCCAGCGCCCGTGAGACCGCCGCCCGCGTCGCCCTCGGCGCCATCGCCCGGTCCTTCATCAAGGAGACCGCGGGCATCGAGATCGTCTCGCACGTCATCGAGCTGGCCGCGGCCAAGGCCCCGTACGGCGTGTACCCGACCCCCGCGGACGTGGAGAAGCTGGACGCGGACCCGGTGCGCTGCCTCGACGCGGACGCGTCGAAGGCGATGGTCGCCGAGATCGACCAGGCCCACAAGGACGGCGACACGCTCGGCGGCGTCGTCGAGGTCCTCGCGTACGGGGTCCCGGTCGGCCTCGGCTCGCACGTGCACTGGGACCGCCGCCTGGACGCCCGCCTCGCTGCCGCGCTGATGGGCATCCAGGCCATCAAGGGCGTCGAGGTCGGCGACGGCTTCGACCTGGCCCGCGTGCCGGGCTCGCAGGCGCACGACGAGATCGTGTCCACCCCCGAGGGCATCAAGCGCACCTCCGGCCGCTCCGGCGGCACCGAGGGCGGTCTGACCACCGGTGAGCTGCTGCGCGTACGGGCCGCCATGAAGCCGATCGCGACCGTCCCGAAGGCGCTCGCCACGGTCGACGTCGCGACCGGCGAGGCCGCTGCCGCGCACCACCAGCGCTCCGACGTCTGCGCCGTCCCCGCCGCGGGCATCGTCGCCGAGGCGATGGTCGCCCTCGTCCTCGCGGACGCGGTCGTCGAGAAGTTCGGCGGCGACTCGGTGCCCGAGACCCGCCGCAACGTCCGGGCCTACCTCGAGAACCTGCAGATCCGGTGACGGGCGGACCACTGGTCGTCCTCGTCGGCCCCATGGGGTCCGGCAAGTCCACGGTGGGGGCGATGCTCGCCGAACGGCTCGGCGTCCCCTACCGGGACACCGACGCCGACATCGTCGCGGCCCAGGGTCGCGAGATCTCGGACATCTTCGTCGACGAGGGCGAGCCGTACTTCCGTGAGCTCGAGCGACAGGCGGTCGCCGCCGCCCTCGCCGAGCACACCGGGGTCCTCGCCCTCGGCGGCGGCGCCGTCCTCGACGCGGGCACCCGGGAGCTGCTGGCCGGCCTGCCCGTCGCCTACCTCTCCATGGACGTCGAGGAAGCCGTCCGGCGCGTCGGCCTGGGCGCCGCGCGCCCGCTGCTCGCCGTCAACCCGCGCCGCCAGTGGCGCGAGCAGATGGACGCCAGGCGCCCCCTGTACACCGAAGTCGCGCGCGTCGTGGTGGCCACCGACGACCGCACCCCCGAAGAGGTCGCCCAGGCGGTCCTCGACGCTCTGGAGTTGAAGGACGTATGACAGACCAGGTGACGCGCATCCAGGTCGGCGCCGTAGCCGGACACGACGCGTACGACGTGCTGGTCGGCCGGCAGCTGCTCGGCGAGCTCGGCGCACTGATCGGTACGAAGGCCCAGCGGGTCGCCGTGATCCACCCCGAGGCGCTCGCCTCGACCGGTGAGGCACTGCGCGACGACCTGGCCGGGCAGGGCTACGAGGCGGTCGCCATCCAGGTGCCGAACGCCGAGGAGGCCAAGACGGCCGAGGTCGCCGCGTACTGCTGGAAGGCGCTGGGCCAGTCCGGGTTCACCCGCACCGACGTGATCGTCGGCGTCGGCGGCGGAGCCACCACGGACCTCGCGGGCTTCGTCGCGGCCACCTGGCTGCGCGGGGTGCGCTGGGTCGCCGTACCGACCACCGTCCTCGCGATGGTCGACGCGGCGGTCGGCGGCAAGACCGGCATCAACACCGCCGAGGGCAAGAACCTGGTGGGCTCCTTCCACCCGCCGGCCGGTGTGCTGTGCGACCTGGCGGCGCTGGACTCGCTGCCGGTCAACGACTACGTCAGCGGCCTCGCGGAGATCATCAAGGCCGGTTTCATCTCCGACCCGGTGATCCTCGACCTCATCGAGGCGGACCCGCACGGCGCGCGCACGCCCGACGGCCCGCACACGGCCGAGCTGATCACGCGCTCCATCCAGGTCAAGGCGGACGTCGTCTCCAGCGACCTCAAGGAGGCCGGGCTGCGGGAGATGCTCAACTACGGGCACACCCTCGCGCACGCCATCGAGAAGAACGAGCGCTACAAGTGGCGGCACGGCGCGGCCGTGTCCGTCGGCATGGTCTTCGCCGCCGAACTCGGCCGGCTCGCCGGCCGGCTCGATGACGCGACGGCCGACCGGCACCGGGAGATCCTCGCCGCCGTCGGCCTGCCGCTGACCTACCGCGGCGACCAGTGGCCCAAGCTGCTCCAGACCATGCAGGTCGACAAGAAGTCCCGCGGCAACCTGCTGCGCTTCATCGTCCTCGACGCACTGGCCAAGCCCACCGTCCTCGAGGGCCCCGACCCGGCGCACCTGATCGCCGCGTACGGCGAGGTGTCCGCGTGAGCCGTAAGGTCCTCGTGCTGAACGGCCCGAACCTGGGCCGGCTCGGCTCGCGCGAGCCCGACGTGTACGGGGCCACCTCGTACGCCGGGCTCGTGGAGAGCTGCCGCTCGCTGGGCGAGGAGCTCGGCTTCGACGTCGAGGTCCGCGAGACCAACGACGAGGGCGCGATCGTACGCTGGCTGCACGAGGCGGCGGACGGCAAGATCCCGGTCGTGATCAACCCGGGGGCCTTCACGCACTACTCGTACGCCATGCGGGACGCGGCCGCGCAGCGCACCGCGCCGCTGATCGAGGTGCACATCTCGAACCCGTACGCCCGCGAGGAGTTCCGGCACACGTCGGTCATCGCCTCGGTGGCGACGGGAACAGTGGCGGGCTTCGGCATCGGCTCGTACCGGCTGGCGCTGCGCGCACTGGCCGACGAACTCTGACGGTGCTGGTGGGCGGCTCCGCCCCCGCGGTCATATAACGTTCTCGCATCAGTCGGTGGAACGAGACGGAGTGGCAGCGGATGCAGCAAGGAGTGGGGGGCGGCGGAGCGGGCTGGGGGCAGCCGGGACATCATCCGGCGGCGCCCCCGCAGCCGCCCATACCCCCTGCGCAGGGGTGGCCGGTGCCTGCGCCGCCGCAGGCACCGGCGCCGCACGTGCCGCCGCCACCGCCGGGCGGCCCCGAGGCCACGACGGGGCACATTCCGCTGCCGCCCGCGGTGCCCGGCACCGGCGGCGCCACGCTGGCCGTGCTGCTGATCGGCCCGGCGGGCGCGGGCAAGACCACGGTGGCCCGGCACTGGGCCAGCACCCGGCCCGTGCCGACCGCGCACGTGAGCCTGGACGACGTCCGGGAATGGGTGTGCTCGGGCTTCGCGGACCCGCAGGCGGGCTGGAACGACCACTCCGAGGCCCAGTACCGGCTGGCCCGCCGCACCTGCGGCTTCGCCGCCCGCAACTTCCTGGCCAACGGGATCTCCTGCATCCTCGACGACGCCGTCTTCCCGGACCGGCCCGTGGTGGGCCTGGGCGGCTGGAAGCGGCACGTCGGCCCCGCCCTGCTGCCCGTCGTCCTCCTGCCCGGCCTGGAGATCGTCCTCGAGCGCAATGCCGCCCGCTCGGGCAACCGGCGCCTCTCGGACGAGGAAGTCGCCCGCATCCACGGCCGGATGGCCGGCTGGTACGGCTCCGGCCTGCCGATCATCGACAACTCGGACCTGGACGTGGAAGGCACCTCCCGGGCCCTGGACGAGGCCCTGGCCCGGGCCATCGCGGCCCCCGCCTTCTGACCGCCGCCGCGGGCCGGGCCCTCGTACGGGTGTGCTCACCAGGCCGGATGCGCGGGGCGCTCGTAGGCTCGAAGACATGTCAGACGTGTACGCGGCCCGCCGGGGCCTGCTTCGCGACCGCTGTGCCGCCGCGGGGAACGCCGCCGCACTGATCACGCGTCCGGCGAACGTCCGCTACCTCGCCGGGGCGTCCCCGCCGGGCGCCGTCCTGCTCGTCGGACCGGGCGGCGAGGACATGCTGTTCACCGTCGGCCCGCCCAGCGGCGAGGCCGACGAGGGACGCCTCGACGACCGGCTCAGACTCTCCGTGCTGTCCGCCCCCGGCAGCGACGCGGCCGTCGCGGCCGGCGACATGGCCGGCTCCCTGCGCGCCGACTCGCTGGCCGTCGAGGAGCACCACCTCACCGTCGCCCGGCACCGCGCCCTGCGCTCCGTCGCGCCCAAGCTGCGGCTCGCCGACCTCGGGTTCTCCGTGGAGCAGCAGCGCCTCGTCAAGGACGAGGAGGAGATCGCCTGTCTGCGGATCGCCGCCGAGATCGCCGACCAGGCGCTCGGCGAGCTGCTCGAGTCGATCCTGGTGGGCCGCACCGAACGCCACCTCGCCCTGGAACTGGAGCGCCGCCTCGTCGACCACGGGGCCGACGGGCCCGCCTTCCCGACCTCCGTCGGCACCGGACCGAACTCGGGCAGCTCCCGGCACCGCCCGTCCGACCGCCGCGTCGAGGAGGGCGACTTCCTCTCCGTCTGCCTCGGCGCCAACTACCGCGGCTACCGCTGCGAGATCGGCCGGACGTTCGTGATCGGCACCAGCCCGGCCGACTGGCAGATCGAGCTCTACGATCTCGTTTTCGCGGCCCAGCGGGCAGGACGCGAGGCCCTCGTGCCGGGCGCCGCGTACCGCGAGGTCGACCGGGCCGCGCGCTCCGTACTGGACTCCGCAGGGCATGGTGAAGCCCTCGCTCCGTGGACCGGACACGGCGTCGGCCTCGAAATCGACGAGGACCCGCAGCTTGCACCTACGGCAATGGGTAAACTGGACGCTTGCGTGCCGGTCACCGTCGAACCGGGGGTTCACCTCCCGGGCCGGGGAGGTGTCCGGATCGATGACACGCTCGTCGTACGCCCCGAGGCGGACGGCGGTCCCGAGCTACTCACCATTACGACCAAGGAGCTGCTCGCGCTCTAGCCCGCTGCGGCGGGCTGTGCGCGCACCCGTGGTCTTCCAGTGCAGGAGATTCCGCAACCGTGGCTTCCACGAACGACCTCAAGAACGGCATGGTGCTCAAGCTCGACGGTGACCAGCTCTGGTCCGTCGTCGAGTTCCAGCACGTCAAGCCCGGCAAGGGCCCGGCCTTCGTGCGCACCAAGCTCAAGCACGTGCTCTCCGGCAAGGTCGTCGACAAGACGTTCAACGCCGGCACGAAGGTCGAGACGGCCACCATCGACCGCCGCGACATGCAGTTCTCGTACATGGACGGCGAGTACTTCGTCTTCATGGACATGCAGACCTACGACCAGCTGATGGTCGACCGCAAGGCCGTCGGCGACGCCGCCAACTTCCTGATCGAGGGCTTCACCGCCTCGGTCGCCCAGCACGAGGGCGAGGTGCTCTACGTCGAGCTCCCGGCCGCCGTCGAGCTCGTCATCGAGCACACCGACCCGGGCGTCCAGGGCGACCGCTCCACCGGTGGCACCAAGCCGGCGCGCCTGGAGACCGGCTACGAGATCCAGGTCCCGCTCTTCGTCACCACGGGCGAGAAGGTCAAGGTCGACACCCGCACCAGCGACTACCTCGGCCGGGTGAGCAGCTAACCGTGGCTGCCCGCAGCAACGCGCGCAAGCGCGCCTTCCAGATCCTGTTCGAGGCCGACCAGCGCGGGGTGCCCGTGCGCGAGGTCCTCGCGGACTGGATCCGCCACGCGCGGTCGGACGACCGGCAGCCGCCCGTCAGCGCCTTCACGATGGATCTCGTCGAGGGTTACGCCGACAAGGTGAACCGCATCGACGACCTGATCGTCACCTACGCCGTGGACTGGGAACTCGACCGCATGCCGGTCGTGGACCGGAACATCCTGCGGCTCGGTGCCTACGAGCTGATCTGGGTGGACGACACCCCGGACGCCGTGGCCATCGACGAGGCCGTCCAGCTGGCCAAGGAATTCTCGACGGACGAGTCCCCCTCGTTCGTGAACGGGCTGCTGGCCCGCTTCAAGGACCTGAAGCCGAGCCTGCGCCGGGGCGAGTAGCCCGCGGCGGTTCGGCGAGAACGGAGGGCCCGCAGCGCACATGCGCCGCGGGCCCTCCGTTTCTGCTTCCGGTTCCGCTTCCGCTTCCGTCTGTGCTCCTGCTGCACCCGGAGATGCGAAACCGGCGCGGGCCGGGAGCCACGGTCGGCTCCCGGCCCGCGCCGGTAACGTTTCTGCTGGTCCTGGGGGCGGGGACTAGATGTCCTCGTGCGCCACGGCGCGACGGGCATCCGCGTCGAGCACGCCCCAGCTGATCAGCTGCTCGGTCAGGACCGAGGGGGACTGGTCGTAGATGACGGCCAGGGTGCGCAGGTCGTCCTGACGGATCGACAGCACCTTGCCGTTGTAGTCCCCGCGCTGGCTCTGGATGGTCGCCGCGTACCGCTGCAGCGGGCCGGCCTTCTCGGCGGGCACGCCCGCGAGGCGCTCCAGGTCGAGGCGCAGCTTCGGCGGCGGCTCGGCCGCCCCGCCGGGAGTCGTGCCCGGCAGGAGCTCCTGCACCGGAACCCCGTAGAAGTCCGCCAGCTCGGCGAGGCGCTGGACGGTCACGGCGCGGTCCCCGCGCTCGTACGATCCGACCACCACGGCCTTCCACCGGCCCTGGGACTTCTCCTCGACACCATGGAGGGAGAGGCCCTGCTGGGTGCGGATGGCGCGGAGCTTGGCCCCGAGCTGTTTGGCGTATTCGCTGGACATAACGCTCCCGGACGCTGTGACGCTGTGACGACATGGACGCTGACGACATGGACCACGTGCGGCTCCGCCGCGCGGCTGGTAACTCACTGTGAGGTTACGCAGCGTTACTTGGATGCGTCAAGCCGAATGCTCTCCGACGCCCACGTACGAGGGGCGCGTACAGGCCCGGTGCCGGTTCCCCGCCAGGGCCCTGGTACCGTGGACGACGTACATCAGACGTCCTTTAAGGTCCGTCCCGTGAGGCGGAGAAGGAGGTCCTTTTCATGGACGCTCAGGCTGCTCAGAACGTCGATGCCCAGGGCATCGAGGCGATGCGCCCCGTGCTCGAGGCACAGGACATCGCGCGGGTGCTGACCCGCATCGCCCACGAGATCGTCGAACGCGCCAAGGGCGCCGACGACGTGGTGCTCCTCGGCATTCCCACCCGCGGTGTGTACCTCGCCCGCCGGCTGGCCGCCAAGCTCGAAGAGATCACCGGCACGAAGATCCCGGTCGGATCCCTCGACATCACCATGTACCGCGACGACCTGCGGATGAAGCCCGCCCGCGCGATCGGCCGCACCGAGATCCCCGGCGACGACATCGACGGACGCCTCGTCGTCCTCGTCGACGACGTGCTCTTCTCCGGCCGCACCATCCGAGCCGCCCTCGACGCACTGGGCGACCTCGGCCGCCCCCGCGCCGTACAGCTCGCGGTCCTCGTCGACCGCGGCCACCGCGAGCTGCCGATCCGCGCGGACTACGTCGGCAAGAACCTCCCCACGTCGCTGCGGGAGACCGTCAAGGTCCAGCTCCAGGAGGAGGACGGCCGCGACGCCGTGCTGCTCGGCCAGCGGACCGACACGGCGGCCGGGCAGTAGCCCGTACGAGTGAGGGCCCCGAACGCGGGGGCCCGTGCGCGAGCCTGCCCGCCGGGCCGCACCCCGTCCCGCCCGCCGCTCTGCCCTCCCCACCGCTCTGACCTCATCGACTTACGGAGCACCCTGATGAAGCGCCACCTCATCTCGGCCGCCGATCTCACGCGCGACGACGCCGTCCTCATCCTCGACACCGCCGAGGAGATGGCCCGCGTCGCGGACCGGCCGATCAAGAAGCTGCCCACCCTGCGCGGCCTCACGGTCGTCAACCTCTTCTTCGAGGACTCGACCCGCACCCGGATCTCCTTCGAGGCGGCCGCCAAGCGGCTCTCCGCCGACGTCATCAACTTCTCCGCCAAGGGCTCCTCGGTCTCCAAGGGCGAGTCCCTGAAGGACACCGCGCTGACCCTCGAGGCCATGGGCGCGGACGCGGTCGTCATCCGCCACCACGCCTCCGGCGCCCCCTACCGGCTCGCGACCTCCGGCTGGATCGACTCCGCCGTCGTCAACGCCGGCGACGGCACCCACGAGCACCCCACCCAGGCCCTGCTGGACGCCTTCACCATGCGCCGCCGCCTGGTCGGCCGCGACGCCGGCCTCGGCAAGGACCTGAACGGCCGCCGCATCACCATCGTCGGCGACGTCCTGCACAGCCGGGTCGCCCGCTCCAACGTCCAGCTGCTCCACACGCTCGGCGCCGAGGTCACCGTCGTGGCCCCGCCCACCCTGGTCCCGATCGGCGTCGAGAGCTGGCCCTGCGAGGTCTCGTACAACCTCGACGAGGTGCTGCCGAAGTCCGACGCGGTCATGATGCTGCGTGTGCAGCGCGAACGCATGAACGCCGCCTTCTTCCCCACCGAGCGCGAGTACTCCCGCCGGTACGGGCTCGACGGCGACCGCATGGCCAAGATGCCCGAGCACGCCATCGTCATGCACCCCGGCCCGATGAACCGCGGCATGGAGATCACCGCCGAGGTCGCCGACTCCGACCGCTGCACCGCCGTCGAGCAGGTCGCCAACGGCGTCTCCACCCGGATGGCCGTCCTGTACCTGCTGCTCGGAGGCTCCGAGCCGGCCGTCACCACCACCAGCACGCCCCGTATCGAGGAGAGCAAGTAATCATGAGCAAGATCCTGATTCGTGGGGCGAAGGTTCTCGGCGGCGAGGCGCAGGACGTCCTGATCGACGGCGAGACCATCGCCGAGGTCGGCACCGGGCTGTCCGCCGAGGGCGCGACCGTCATCGAGGCCGAGGGCCAGGTCCTCCTCCCCGGCCTCGTCGACCTGCACACCCACCTGCGCGAGCCCGGCCGCGAGGACTCCGAGACCGTCCTGACCGGCACCCGCGCCGCCGCCTCCGGCGGCTACACCGCCGTCTTCGCCATGGCGAACACCTTCCCCGTCGCCGACACCGCCGGCGTCGTCGAGCAGGTCTGGCGCCTCGGCAAGGAGTCCGGCTACTGCGACGTGCAGCCCATCGGCGCCGTCACCGTCGGCCTCGAGGGCAAGCAGCTCTCCGAGCTGGGCGCCATGCACGAGTCCGCAGCCCGCGTCACCGTCTTCTCCGACGACGGCAAGTGCGTCGACGACGCCGTGATCATGCGCCGCGCCCTGGAGTACGTGAAGGCCTTCGGCGGCGTCGTCGCCCAGCACGCCCAGGAGCCCCGCCTGACCGAGGGCGCCCAGATGAACGAGGGCGTCGTCTCCGCCGAGCTGGGTCTGGGCGGCTGGCCGGCCGTCGCCGAGGAGTCGATCATCGCCCGCGACGTGCTCCTCGCCGAGCACGTCGGCTCCCGCGTGCACATCTGCCACCTCTCCACCGCCGGCTCCGTCGAGATCGTGCGCTGGGCCAAGTCCCGCGGCATCGACGTCACCGCCGAGGTCACCCCGCACCACCTGCTCCTCACCGACGAGCTGGTCCGCTCGTACAACGCGGTCTACAAGGTCAACCCGCCGCTGCGCACCGAGCGCGACGTGATGGCCCTGCGCGAGGCGCTCGCCGACGGCACGATCGACATCGTCGCCACCGACCACGCCCCGCACCCGCACGAGGACAAGGACTGCGAGTGGGCCGCCGCCGCCATGGGCATGGTGGGCCTGGAGACCGCGCTCTCCGTCGTCCAGCAGACGATGGTCGAGACCGGACTGCTCGACTGGGCGGGCGTCGCCGAGCGGATGTCCTTCGCCCCGGCGCGGATCGGCAGCCTGGACCACCACGGCCGCCCCGTCTCGGCAGGTGAACCCGCGAACCTGACGCTGGTCGATACCTCGTACCGTGGTGTCGTGGACCCCGCACACTTCGCCTCCCGCAGCCGCAACACGCCTTACGAGGGCCGTGAGCTGCCGGGTCGCGTCACTCACACCTTCCTGCGGGGCCGGGCAACGGTCGTGGACGGGAATCTGGCGTGACACCTGCAGTAATCCATCTGGCCGCCGAGGCCGCCGAACGACGGTCGGCGGAGGTGACGGACTGGGGCGCCCGCATCGCGTGGGTGATCGGTCTGCTCGTCCTCATCGCGTTCGTGTACTGGCTGATGCGGCAGGGCTGGAAATGGCGCGGCGCCCTGCAGAGCGATCTGCCGGAGCTGCCCGCCGCCCCCGGCGGTCTCCCCGAGCACCGGCTGGCCCTGACCGGCCGGTACCACGGGTCCACCACCGCCGGGCAGTGGCTCGACCGGATCGTCGCCCACGGTCTGGGCGTCCGCAGCCGGGTCGAGCTCACGCTCACCGACGCGGGCCTCGACGTGGTCCGTCCGGGTGCCACCGACTTCTTCGTACCGGCCGCGCAGCTGCGCGGCGCCCGCCTCGACAAGGGAATCGCGGGCAAGGTACTCACCGAGGGCGGTCTCCTCGTCGTCACCTGGGCGCACGGCGACAAGCTGATCGACTCCGGATTCCGCTCCGACCGCGCGGCCGAACACGCCGCCTGGGTCGAAGCACTCAATCTCATGAACCAATCCATCACGACGGAAGGCGCCGAACGATGACGACCTCCACCAGGGGAGCAGCCAAAGCTCCCGCCGTACTCGTCCTGGAGGACGGTCGGATGTTCCGCGGCCGCGCCTACGGCGCTGTGGGGGAGACCTTCGGCGAGGCCGTGTTCTCCACCGGCATGACCGGCTACCAGGAGACCCTCACCGACCCGTCGTACCACCGGCAGGTCGTCGTGATGACCGCCCCGCACGTGGGCAACACCGGCGTCAACGACGAGGACCCCGAGTCCTCCCGCATCTGGGTCTCCGGATACGTCGTCCGCGACCCCGCCCGCATCCCCTCCAACTGGCGCTCGCAGCGCTCGCTGGACGAGGAACTGGTCAAGCAGGGCGTCGTCGGCATCTGCGGCATCGACACCCGCGCGCTGACCCGCCACCTGCGCGAGCGCGGCGCCATGCGCGTCGGCATCTTCTCCGGCGAGGCCTGGGCGCACGTCCGCGACGAGGCCCTGCTGGCGAAGGTCCAGGCGTCCCCGCAGATGAAGGGCGCGAACCTCTCCGCCGAGGTCGCCACCAAGGAGACGTACGTCGTCCCCGCGATCGGGGAGAAGAGGTTCACCGTCGCCGCCGTCGACCTCGGCATCAAGGGCATGACCCCGCACCGGATGGCCGAACGCGGCATCGAGGTGCACGTGCTGCCCGCCACCGCGACCGTCGAGGACGTGTACGCGGTCAACCCGGACGGCGTGTTCTTCTCCAACGGCCCGGGCGACCCGGCCACCGCCGACGGCCCCGTCGCCGTCATGCAGGGCGTCCTGGAGCGCAAGACCCCGCTCTTCGGCATCTGCTTCGGCAACCAGATCCTGGGCCGCGCGCTCGGCTTCGGCACGTACAAGCTGAAGTACGGCCACCGCGGCATCAACCAGCCGGTGCAGGACCGCACCACCGGCAAGGTCGAGGTCACCGCGCACAACCACGGCTTCGCCGTCGACGCGCCCCTCGACAAGGTCTCCGAGACCCCCTACGGCCGTGCCGAGGTCTCCCACGTCTGCCTGAACGACCAGGTCGTCGAAGGCCTCCAGCTGCTCGACCAGCCGGCCTTCTCCGTCCAGTACCACCCCGAAGCAGCAGCCGGCCCGCACGACGCCGCCTACCTCTTCGACCGTTTCGTAACCCTGATGGAGGCCGAGCGTGCCTAAGCGCACCGATATCCAGTCCGTCCTGGTCATCGGCTCCGGCCCGATCGTCATCGGCCAGGCCGCCGAGTTCGACTACTCCGGCACCCAGGCCTGCCGCATCCTCAAGGCCGAGGGCCTGCGGGTCATCCTGGTGAACTCCAACCCCGCGACGATCATGACCGACCCGGAGATCGCCGACGCCACGTACGTCGAGCCGATCACCCCCGAGTTCGTCGAGAAGATCATCGCCAAGGAGCGCCCCGACGCGCTGCTCCCCACCCTCGGCGGCCAGACCGCGCTCAACACCGCCATCTCCATGCACGAGCAGGGTGTGCTGGAGAAGTACGGCGTCGAGCTCATCGGCGCCAACGTCGAGGCCATCAACAAGGGCGAGGACCGCGACCTCTTCAAGGGCGTCGTCGAGGCCGTCAAGGCCAAGATCGGCTACGGCGAGTCCGCCCGCTCGGTCATCTGCCACTCGATGGACGACGTCCTCAAGGGCGTCGAGACCCTCGGCGGCTACCCCGTCGTCGTCCGCCCCTCCTTCACCATGGGCGGCGCCGGCTCCGGCTTCGCCCACGACGAGGACGAGCTGCGCCGCATCGCCGGCCAGGGCCTCACGCTCTCCCCGACCACCGAGGTGCTCCTGGAGGAGTCCATCCTCGGCTGGAAGGAGTACGAGCTGGAGCTGATGCGCGACACCAAGGACAACGTCGTCGTCGTCTGCTCCATCGAGAACTTCGACCCGATGGGCGTCCACACCGGCGACTCCATCACCGTCGCCCCGGCGATGACGCTGACCGACCGCGAGTACCAGCGGCTGCGCGACATCGGCATCGCGATCATCCGCGAGGTCGGCGTCGACACCGGCGGCTGCAACATCCAGTTCGCGATCGACCCGGTCGACGGCCGTGTCATCGTCATCGAGATGAACCCGCGCGTCTCGCGTTCCTCGGCGCTCGCGTCGAAGGCCACCGGCTTCCCGATCGCCAAGATCGCCGCCAAGCTGGCCATCGGCTACACGCTCGACGAGGTCCCCAACGACATCACCGAGAAGACGCCGGCCTCCTTCGAGCCGTCCCTCGACTACGTCGTCGTCAAGGCCCCGCGCTTCGCCTTCGAGAAGTTCCCGCTGGCCGACGCCACCCTCACCACCACCATGAAGTCGGTGGGCGAGGCCATGGCCATCGGCCGCAACTTCACCGAGGCCCTCCAGAAGGCCCTGCGCTCCCTGGAGAAGAAGGGCTCGCAGTTCACCTTCGTCGGAGACCCCGGCGACAAGACCGAACTGCTGGCCACCGCGGTCCGCCCGACCGACGGCCGCATCAACACCGTCATGCAGGCCATCCGCGCCGGCGCCACCCAGGAAGAGGTCTTCGAGTCCACGAAGATCGACCCCTGGTTCGTCGACCAGCTGTTCCTGATCAAGGAAATCGCGGACGAGCTGGCAGGCGCCGAGAAGCTCGAGCCCGAGCTCCTCGCCGAGGCCAAGCGGCACGGCTTCTCCGACGCCCAGATCGCCGAGATCCGCGGCCTGCGCGAGGACGTCGTCCGGGAGGTCCGCCACGCGCTGGGCGTCCGCCCCGTCTACAAGACGGTCGACACCTGCGCCGCCGAGTTCGCCGCGAAGACCCCGTACTTCTACTCCTCGTACGACGAGGAGTCCGAGGTCGCGCCCCGCACCAAGCCCGCGGTGATCATCCTGGGCTCCGGCCCGAACCGCATCGGCCAGGGCATCGAGTTCGACTACTCCTGCGTCCACGCCTCCTTCGCGCTCAGCGACGCGGGCTACGAGACCGTGATGGTCAACTGCAACCCGGAGACCGTCTCGACGGACTACGACACCTCCGACCGCCTGTACTTCGAGCCGCTGACGCTCGAGGACGTGCTGGAGATCGTCCACGCCGAGTCGCTCGCCGGCCCCATCGCCGGTGTCGTCGTCCAGCTCGGCGGCCAGACCCCCCTCGGTCTCGCCCAGGCCCTCAAGGACAACGGCGTCCCCGTCGTCGGCACCTCGCCCGAGGCCATCCACGCCGCCGAGGACCGCGGCGCCTTCGGCCAGGTCCTCGCCGAGGCCGGCCTGCCCGCCCCCAAGCACGGCACCGCGACCACCTTCGCAGGCGCGAAGGCCATCGCCGACGAGATCGGCTACCCGGTCCTCGTCCGCCCCTCGTACGTGCTCGGCGGCCGCGGCATGGAGATCGTCTACGACGAGGCCCGCCTGGAGTCGTACATCGCCGAGTCCACCGAGATCTCGCCGACGCGCCCCGTGCTGGTCGACCGCTTCCTCGACGACGCCATCGAGATCGACGTCGACGCCCTCTACGACGGCACCGAGCTCTACCTCGGCGGCGTCATGGAGCACATCGAGGAAGCCGGCATCCACTCCGGCGACTCCGCCTGCGCCCTGCCCCCGATCACCCTCGGCGGCTTCGACATCAAGCGGCTGCGCGCCTCCACCGAGGCCATCGCCAAGGGCGTCGGCGTCCGCGGCCTGATCAACATCCAGTTCGCGATGGCGGGTGACATCCTCTACGTCCTGGAGGCCAACCCGCGCGCCTCCCGCACCGTCCCCTTCACCTCGAAGGCGACCGCGGTCCCGCTCGCGAAGGCCGCCGCCCGCATCTCGCTCGGCACCACCATCGCCGAGCTGCGCGAAGAGGGCATGCTGCCGAAGACCGGCGACGGCGGCACCCTGCCGCTCGACGCGCCGATCTCCGTCAAGGAGGCCGTCATGCCGTGGTCGCGCTTCCGCGACATCCACGGCCGCGGCGTCGACACCGTCCTCGGCCCGGAGATGCGCTCCACCGGCGAGGTCATGGGCATCGACTCCGTCTTCGGCACGGCGTACGCCAAGTCGCAGGCCGGCGCCTACGGCCCGCTGCCCACCAAGGGCCGCGCGTTCATCTCCGTCGCCAACCGCGACAAGCGCTCGATGATCTTCCCGGCGCGCGAGCTGGTCGCCCACGGCTTCGAGCTGATGGCCACCTCCGGCACCGCCGAGGTGCTGCGCCGCAACGGCATCAACGCCACCGTGGTGCGCAAGCTCAGCGAGGGCGAGGGCCCGAACGGCGAGAAGACCATCGTCCAGCTGATCCACGACGGCCAGGTCGACCTGATCGTCAACACCCCGTACGGCACCGGCGGCCGCCTCGACGGCTACGAGATCCGCACGGCGGCCGTGGCGCGCAGCGTCCCGTGCCTGACCACGGTCCAGGCGCTCGCCGCGGCCGTCCAGGGCATCGACGCGCTCAACCGCGGCGACGTGGGCGTGCGCTCCCTCCAGGAGCACGCGGAGCACCTGACCGCCGCCCGCGACTAGCAGCCCGTACAGGGGAGGGGGACACCGGATTCGCGCAAGCGACGGGTGTCCCCCTCTTCATGAGCGCACGAGGGGATCTTCTCCACATGTACAAACTCTTCTTCGACCTCGTCTTCAAGCGGATGGACCCGGAGCAGGCCCACTACCTGGCCTTCCGCTGGATCCGGCTCGCGGCCCGCACCCCGGTGCTGCGCACCTTCGTGGCGGCGGCCCTGGCCCCGCGCCACAAGGAGCTGCGGACCGAGGCGCTCGGGCTGCGCATGCACGGCCCCTTCGGCCTCGCGGCGGGCTTCGACAAGAACGCCGTCGCCATCGACGGCATGTCCATGCTCGGCTTCGACCACATCGAGATCGGCACGGTCACGGCGCAGGCGCAGCCGGGCAACCCCAAGAAGCGGCTGTTCCGGCTCGTGCCGGACCGCGCGCTGATCAACCGGATGGGCTTCAACAACGAGGGCTCCGCTGCCGTGGCTGCCCGTCTGGCGGCCCGTGTGCCCGTTTTCAACACGGTCGTGGGCGTCAACATCGGCAAGACCAAGGTCGTGCCCGAGGAGGAGGCGGTGGCGGACTACGTCGTCTCCACCGAGCGCCTGGCCCGCCACGCGGACTACCTGGTCGTGAACGTCTCCTCGCCGAACACCCCGGGCCTGCGCAACCTCCAGGCCACCGAGTCCCTCCGGCCGCTCCTGACGGCCGTACGCGAGGCCGCGGACCGCACGGTGACCGACCGCCGGGTCCCGCTCCTGGTGAAGATCGCGCCGGACCTCGCCGACGAGGACGTGGACGCGGTCGCGGACCTGGCCCTGGAGCTGGGCCTGGACGGCATCATCGCGACGAACACCACCATCGCGCGGGAGGGGCTCGGCCTGAAGTCCGCCCCGTCCCTCGTGAAGGAGACCGGCGGCCTGTCCGGCGCCCCGGTCAAGGAGCGCTCCCTGGAGGTCCTGCGCCGCCTGTACGCCCGTGTGGGCGACCGCCTGGTGCTGGTGGGCGTCGGGGGCATCGAGAACGCCGAGGACGCCTGGCAGCGGATCCTGGCCGGCGCGACCCTGATCCAGGGGTACAGCGCGTTCATCTACGAGGGCCCGTTCTACGCCCGCGCCATCCACAAGGGCCTGGCCGCGCGCCTGGCCGTCAGCCCGTACGCGACCCTCGCCGAGGCCGTCGGCGCCGAAACCCGAAAGGCCGCCCAGTGACCGAGACCCCCGTGAACGAGAGCGCCGTGACCCCGTTCGGCACCCGCCTGCGTGCGGCGATGGACTCCCGCGGCCCGCTGTGCGTGGGCATCGACCCGCACGCCGCCCTCCTGTCGTCGTGGGGCTTGAACGACGACGTCGCGGGCCTGGAGAAGTTCTCCCGCACGGTCGTCGAGGCGCTGGCCGACTCGGTGGCCGTCTTCAAGCCGCAGGCGGCGTTCTTCGAGCGCTTCGGCTCGAAGGGCATCGCGGTGCTGGAGCAGACCGTGGCCGACGCGCGGGCCGCGGGCACGCTGGTCGTGATGGACGCCAAGCGCGGTGACATCGGCTCGACGATGGCCGCGTACGCGCAGACGTTCCTGTCGCCGTCCTCGCCGCTGTTCTCCGACGCCCTGACGGTGTCCCCGTACCTGGGCTACGGCTCGCTGCAGCCGGCGGTGGAACTCGCCCGCCGCTCGGGCGCGGGTCTCTTCGTCCTCGCGCTCACCTCGAACCCGGAGGGAGCGGAGGTCCAGCGCGCGGTGCGTGAGGACGGCCGCACGGTCGGCGCGACGATGCTGGGGCACCTCGCGGCGGAGAACGCGGGAGCGGCGCCCATGGGCTCCTTCGGCGCGGTGGTCGGTGCCACGCTGGGCGACCTGTCGTCCTTCGACCTGGACATCAACGGGCCGCTGCTGGCGCCCGGCATCGGTGCGCAGGGTGCGACGGCGGCCGATCTGCCGGCGGTCTTCGGCGCGGCGGTCCGCAACGTGGTCCCGAACGTCTCGCGGGGCGTGCTGAAGCACGGTCCGGACGCCGCGGCCCTGCGCGCCTCGGCCACCCGTTTCGCGGACGAGATCCGCGAGGCCGTCTCCGCCTGAGCCCGTTCCGGAGTGCCTCCGGGCACTCCGGTCGCACCGCACGTCGTACGGCCTGACGAAAATCGAACGTCTTTCACCGGACAAAACCGGGGTGGTTTGTCCGTGATGTACGGTTCAGTGGAGGCTGACCAGGACTTTTCGTCCGTTCTCGCTGACTGGAGCGGCCTTGGCCGCTAGTCTCCGATCAGAGTGACGAGCAGCGAACGAGTTCCACCGCTGTTCGGGCATTCGCCTGGTGTGGCGCCCTAGGGTTCCCCACCGGTCCGTATCCGACAGTTCGACATCCGAGGTGACGTAGGCGTGGCTCTTCCGCCCCTTACCCCTGAACAGCGCGCAGCCGCGCTCGAAAAGGCCGCCGCGGCTCGCCGGGAGCGGGCCGAGGTGAAGAATCGACTCAAGCACTCCGGCGCCTCGCTCCAAGAGGTCATCAAGACGGGCCAGGAGAACGACGTCATCGGCAAGATGAAGGTCTCCGCCCTGCTGGAGTCCCTGCCTGGCGTGGGCAAGGTGCGCGCCAAGCAGATCATGGAGCGCCTCGGCATCTCCGAGTCCCGGCGTGTCCGAGGTCTCGGTTCCAACCAGATCGCGTCTCTGGAGCGTGAGTTCGGCACTCCTGCCGGCTGACGCGTTGCCTGAAGTTCTCCCGGCGTTCTCAGGCAGTCCCGAGAACCTGGATAATCGCTTTATGGCAGCAGAGGTTCGTCCGCGGCTGACCGTGCTCTCCGGCCCTTCGGGGGTCGGCAAGAGCACGGTCGTCGCGCATATGCGCAAGGTCCACCCCGAGGTATGGCTCTCGGTGTCGGCCACCACCCGCAAGCCGCGGCCCGGTGAGCGACACGGAGTCCACTACTTCTTCGTCAACGACGACGAGTTCGACAAGCTGATCGCCAACGGCGAGCTGCTGGAGTGGGCCGAGTTCGCGGGCAACCGCTACGGCACACCGCGCGGCGCGGTGGTGGAACGACTCGAGAACGGCGAGCCCGTTCTCCTGGAGATCGACCTCCAGGGCGCGCGACTCGTCCGCGAGTCCATGCCCGAAGCCCAGCTCGTCTTCCTGGCGCCGCCGAGCTGGGACGAGCTGGTCCGCCGGCTCACCGGCCGCGGCACCGAATCGCCCGAGGTCATCCAGCGCAGGCTGGAGACCGCCAAGGTCGAGCTCGCTGCCGAGTCCGAGTTCGACACCACCCTGGTGAACACCTCCGTCGAGGACGTGGCGCGCGAGCTGCTAGCCTTGATGGAAGTTGTCTGATCGTTGATCGATGTTCATTTCGATCAATGCTTGATCTTTCACCCATTCTTCGGAAGGTAGAGCGTGTCCTCTTCCATCACTGCGCCCGAGGGCATCATCAACCCGCCGATCGACGAGCTGCTCGAGGCCACGGACTCGAAGTACAGCCTCGTGATCTACGCGGCCAAGCGCGCGCGTCAGATCAACGCGTACTACTCGCAGCTCGGTGAGGGCCTGCTCGAGTACGTCGGCCCCCTGGTGGACACCCACGTCCACGAGAAGCCGCTTTCGATCGCGCTGCGCGAGATCAACGCGGGTCTGCTGACCTCCGAGGCCATCGAGGCCCCGGCCCAGTAAGGCACCGAGCATTCCTTTCACCACAGGCCCGGCAGAACATCTGCCGGGCCTGTGGTGTGTCATAGACAGGTACGACGATCAGCCGAAGGGGCGTGTGTGGTGGGTAAGCCGAAGGTCGTGCTCGGAGTCAGCGGCGGGATCGCCGCGTACAAGGCGTGCGAGCTGCTGCGCCGGCTGACCGAGTCCGGACACGACGTACGGGTGGTGCCCACGGCGGCATCCCTGAACTTCGTGGGCGAGGCCACGTGGGCCGCGCTGTCCGGCAACCCGGCCGGCACCGAGGTCTGGGAGACCGTCCACGAGGTCCCGCACGTCCGCATCGGGCAGAGCGCCGACCTCGTCGTCGTCGCCCCGGCCACCGCGGACCTGCTCGCCAAGGCCGCCCACGGCCTCGCCGACGACCTCCTCACGAACACGCTGCTCACCGCGCGCTGCCCGGTGGTCTTCGCCCCCGCCATGCACACCGAGATGTGGGAGCACCCCGCCACCCAGGAGAACGTGGCCACGCTGCGGCGCCGCGGCGCCCTCGTCATCGAGCCCGCCGTCGGCCGGCTCACCGGCAAGGACACCGGCAAGGGGCGGCTGCCCGACCCCGAGGAGATCTACGAGGTGTGCCGCAGGGTGCTGGCGCGCGGCGTGGCCGAGCCCGACCTGGCCGGCCGGCACGTGGTGATCAGCGCGGGCGGCACGCGGGAACCGCTCGACCCGGTCCGCTTCCTCGGCAACCGCTCCTCCGGCAAGCAGGGCTACGCACTGGCCCGTACGGCCGTCGCCCGCGGGGCCCGGGTCACCCTCGTGGCGGCCAACACCGCGCTTGCCGACCCGGCCGGGGTGGACGTCGTACGGGTCGGGACGGCCGTCCAGCTGCGCGAGGCGGTCCTCAAGGCGGCGGCGGACGCCGACGCCGTGGTGATGGCAGCGGCCGTGGCCGACTTCCGGCCGGCCGAGTACGCCGACGGCAAGATCAAGAAGAAGGACGGGCAGGATCCGGCCCCGGTGGCGCTCGTCCGCAACCCAGACGTCCTCGCCGAGATCTCGGCCGACCGGGCCCTGGAAGGCCAGGTCGTGGTCGGTTTCGCCGCCGAAACTGACGATGTACTCGAGAACGGCCGGAGAAAACTGCTCCGCAAGGGGTGTGATCTTCTCGTCGTGAACGAGGTGGGCGCAGCCAAGACCTTCGGTTCTGAGGAGAACGAGGCTGTGATCCTGGCCTCCGACGGGGCGGAGACCCCGGTTCCCTACGGTCCGAAGGAGGCGCTGGCCGAAGTGATTTGGGACCAGGTCGCCCCGCGACTCGCTCCCCGACGCGCCTGAGCGACGACTCTTCTCGTAACGGATTCCATGAGCCAGAATGTGAGTGCCGCAGGTCACATGGCTCCCATAGGGCGAGACGGGTGGTCCGGCAAACGGTGGCGACCGATAAACTGCATTCGGAACGTGATCGGGCGCAGCCCCCGGTGTGGTTCCGCCAAATGATCAGCCAGCAGCCGCTGCAACCCCAGGGAGCGTTGTGTCCCGTCGCCTGTTCACCTCGGAGTCCGTCACCGAGGGTCACCCCGACAAGATCGCTGACCAGATCAGCGACACGATCCTCGACGCACTTCTCACCGAGGACCCGACCTCGCGTGTGGCCGTGGAGACCCTCATCACCACCGGTCTCGTCCACATCGCCGGTGAGGTGACGACGAAGGCGTACGCGCCGATCGCGCAGCTCGTCCGCGACAAGATCCTCGAGATCGGCTACGACTCGTCGAAGAAGGGCTTCGACGGCGCCTCCTGCGGCGTCTCGGTGTCCATCGGCGCGCAGTCCCCGGACATCGCGCAGGGCGTCGACACCGCGTACGAGAAGCGTGTCGAGGGCGACGAGGACGAGCTCGACAAGCAGGGCGCCGGCGACCAGGGCCTGATGTTCGGCTACGCGTGCGACGAGACCCCCGAGCTCATGCCGCTGCCGATCCACATCGCGCACCGGCTCTCGCGCCGCCTGTCCGAGGTCCGCAAGAACGGGACCATCCCGTACCTGCGCCCCGACGGCAAGACCCAGGTCACCATCGAGTACGACGGCGACAAGGCCGTCCGCCTCGACACGGTCGTCGTGTCCTCCCAGCACGCCTCCGACATCGACCTGGACTCGCTGCTCGCGCCGGACATCCGCGAGTTCGTCGTCGAGCACGTGCTGGCCCAGCTCATCGAGGACGGCATCAAGCTCGACACCGACGGCTACCGCCTGCTGGTCAACCCGACCGGCCGCTTCGAGATCGGCGGCCCGATGGGCGACGCCGGCCTGACCGGCCGCAAGATCATCATCGACACGTACGGCGGCATGGCCCGCCACGGCGGCGGCGCCTTCTCGGGCAAGGACCCGTCCAAGGTCGACCGCTCCGCCGCGTACGCGATGCGCTGGGTCGCCAAGAACGTGGTCGCCGCCGGCCTCGCCTCGCGCTGCGAGGTCCAGGTCGCGTACGCCATCGGCAAGGCCGAGCCGGTGGGTCTGTTCGTCGAGACCTTCGGCACCGCCAAGGTCGAGGTCCAGAAGATCGAGGACGCGATCGGCCAGGTCTTCGACCTCCGCCCGGCCGCGATCATCCGCGACCTGGACCTGCTGCGCCCGATCTACGCCCAGACCGCCGCGTACGGCCACTTCGGCCGCGAGCTGCCCGACTTCACCTGGGAGCGCACCGACCGCGTCGACGCGCTGCGCACGGCCGCCGGCCTGTAAGCACGCCCCGCCGCACGGCGGACCCGTACGGCCCCGGACCCCCGCTGGTCCGGGGCCGTATTGCGTTGATCGTCCGGCGCCCCGGTGCCTATGCTGCACACGCCCTCCCGGTGCGCGGGGTGACGGCTTCATCTGGAGCCGGGCACGAGCCCGGCGTTGAAGGACGGTTCCACCCGCCGCCGCCCGCCCAGATCTCGGGAGGGCACCCACTGTCGGTGGCATTTGGTAAGAATGCTGCTGTGAGCAGGGACAACGGCGAGAGCGAAACCGAGGCGGGCGGCCCGCCCGAGCAGCTCGCGCTGATACGGGAGATGGTCGCCGAGGCGAAGGCCAAGGCCCCCAAGGCCAAGCCGCGCACCTGGCGGGGCGCCGCCCTCGCCAAGGAGCTGCCGGTCGCCCGGATCCTCGTCAACAAGGGCGTCCTCCACCTCGACCAGCTCTGGGACTACGCCGTCCCCGAGGAGCTCTCCGAGGCGGCACAGCCCGGAGTCCGCGTCCGGGTCCGCTTCGGGGCCGGCTCCCACCAGGTGCACGGCGGCCGCCGTGAGGGCGGCGGCCTCATCGACGGGTTCATCGTCGAGCGCCGCGCCGAATCCGACTACAACGGTGCACTGGCCGCCCTCGCCCACGTCGTCTCGCCCGAGGTCGTCCTCACCCCGGGCATGCTGGCCCTGGCCCGGGCCGTCGCCGACCGGTACGCCGGCAGCCTGGCCGACGTACTCCAGCTCGCCCTGCCCCCGCGCAACGCGCGCGCCGAAGCCAAACCCTCACCCGAGCCGCTGCCCCCGCCCGCCGCGCCCGAACCGGGCGGCTGGGCGCGGTACGGCTCCGGCCCCGCCTTCCTGCGGGCCCTCGCCACCGGCGGCGCCCCGCGCGCCGTCTGGACCGCGCTGCCCGGCCCCGGCTGGGCCGACGAGCTGGCCCGGGCCATGGCCGCCACCCTCGCCTCCGGCCGCGGCGCCCTCGCCGTCCTGCCCGACGGGCGCACCGCAGCCCGGGTCGACGCGGCGCTGACCGCCCTGCTCGGCGAGGGGCGGCACGCGCTGCTCACCGCCGAATCGGGCCCCGAGAAGCGCTACCGCCAGTGGCTCGCCGTGCACCGCGGCTCGGTACGGGCCGTCATCGGCACCCGGGCCGCGATGTTCGCGCCCGTACGGGACCTCGGGCTGGTCGCCGTCTGGGACGACGGCGACTCCAGCCACAGCGACGACAACGCGCCCTTCCCGCACGTACGGGAAGTGCTCGAGCTGCGGGCCGTCGGCGACGGCTGCGGGTTCCTGGCCGGGAGCACGAGCTGCACCGTGGAGGCCGCCCAGCTGGTCGAGACGGGCTGGGCGCGGCCGCTCGTCGCCGACCGGGAGACGGTACGGGCCTGCGCGCCCCGGATCCGGACCGTGGGCGACGAACTGCTGGCCCGCGACGAGGCGGCCCGCGCCGCCCGGCTGCCGAGCCTGGCCTGGGAGACCGTACGGGAGGGGCTGAAGTCCGGGCCCGTGCTCGTCCAGGTGCCCCGGCGCGGCTATGCGCCGAGGCTGGCGTGCGAGCGCTGCCGCACCCCCGCCCGCTGCAAGGTGTGCGCCGGGCCGCTGGAGGCTCCGGACGCGCGGGACCTGCACTGCGGCTGGTGCGGCCGGCAGGAGAGCGCCTGGCACTGCGAGGAGTGCGGATCGTTCCGGCTGCGCGCCCAGGTGGTCGGCTCCCGGCGGACCGCCGAGGAGCTCGGGCGGGCCTTCCCGGCCGTGCCCGTGCGCACGTCCGGCCGCGACCACGTCCTGGACGAGGTGCCCGACCGGCCCGCGCTGGTGGTGTGCACGCCCGGCGCCGAGCCCGTCGCGGCGGGCGCCGGGTACGCGGCGGCCCTGCTGCTGGACGGCTGGGCGATGCTGACCCGGCCCGACCTACGGGCCGGGGAGGACGCGCTGCGCCGGTGGATCGCGGCCGCCTCGCTGGTCCGGGGGGAGGGGCAGGTGGTGGTGGTCGCCGAGCCGACGCTGCGGCCGGTCCAGGCCCTCGTGCGGTGGGATCCGGTGGGCCATGCCGTACGGGAGCTCGCGGAGCGGGCCCAGCTGGGCTTCCCGCCGGTGTCCCGGATGGCGGCCGTCGCCGGGCGCGGCGAGGCGGTGGAGGCCTTCCTGGCCGGAGCCGGGCTGCCGCCGGACGCGGAGGTGCTGGGCCCGGTCCCGGTGCCGGGCCGGCGCGGGGAGCCGTCGCCCGGGGACCGGGCCCTGGTCCGCGTCCCGCCCGGCAGCGGGGCGGCGCTGGCGGCCGCCCTGAAGTCGGCGCAGGCGGCCCGGCTGGCGCGCGGAGTCCCGGCGTCGGAGGCGGTCCGGGTCCGGATCGACCCGCCGGACATCGGCTAGGGGGTGCCGGGCCGCAGCCGAACGCCCCCGGCGGGGACGACCGTGGGGGTCGTCCCCGCCGGGGGCGGGATGCGGGTACGGCGTCAGGCCGGCCGGCCGTCGGAGGTCGGCGTCCCGGCGGCCGGCGAGGTTCAGCCGTGGCGGTCCGGCCGTGCCGGGTCAGCCGTTGCGGGGCCCCGGGAAGGCACCGGAGCGGGCCGCGGCCGCGGGCTGGGACTCCTCGCGCACCGGCTGCGGCGGGACCGAGCGGGCCGCCGGGACCGTGGGCAGCGGCCCCAGGGTCCGGGTGGTCGTGCCCTCGGCCGGCGGCTCCGCGGACTCCGCGGCCTGGGCCCGCCGGGCCCCGTACCGCCGGTGCACGGCCTGCTTGGTGACGCCGAGCGCGGAACCCACCGCGTCCCACGAGAAGCCGAGCGAGCGGTCGAAGTCCACCGCTGCGGTCACCAGCGTCTCGACGCTGTCCCGCAGCTCCTGCGCGAGACGGACGGTGGGCGCGGGGGCCCGGCCATAGACGACGAAGCCCGTCGAGGGCCCGGAGCGGCGCGGGCGGTACACGTTGCCGAGCTGGGCGGTGAGCGTACGCAGAGCATCCACCTGCCGGCGAACCCGCTCGATGTCCCGCACCAGGAGATGCAGGCTGGCCCGTGCTTGGGCGTCGTGGGTGGCGTGGTCGGCCATGAAGAAGCCTCTCGAACCGGTGCTGAAGAGCGGATCGGGCCGCAGACACCGTTCTCATCGCGGCCCGGTTTCGGTCAATCTCTCTTGACCAACGCGTCATACGGCACGGAAGTCACGCACCAGGGGCGTGTCGGCATATGCGAGAGGCGCGCGTGTGTGCCCACGCCCCCTGACGAGGCGTCCGGGACCCCTGAACGGGCCCCGGGGGCACCCGCCGATCGGGCCGGGCACCCCCAACGGCACCGGGAACATAGACTGGTGCGCTGCTGACAGCCGAGATAGCGAGGTAGGACCCCAGTGAAGCTCGTCTTCGCAGGCACCCCCGAGGTCGCCGTGCCCGCCCTGGACGCCCTGATCGCCTCCGGGCGCCACGAGGTCGCCGCCGTCGTCACCCGGCCCGACGCACCGGCCGGCCGCGGCCGCCGGCTCATCGCCAGCCCGGTCGCCGAGCGCGCCGAGGAGGCCGGCATCGAGGTCCTCAAGCCGGTCCGGCCCCGGGACCCGGAATTCCAGGCCCGGCTGCGCGAGATCGACCCGGACTGCTGCCCGGTCGTCGCGTACGGCGCGCTGATCCCCAAGAGCGCCATCGAGATCCCCCGCCACGGCTGGGTCAACCTGCACTTCTCGCTGCTGCCCGCCTGGCGCGGAGCCGCGCCCGTACAGCACTCGATCATGGCGGGGGACCAGGTCACCGGCGCCTCCACCTTCCTCATCGAGGAGGGCTTGGACTCCGGCCCCGTCTACGGGCACCTGACCGAGGAGATCCGGCCCACCGACACCAGCGGAGACCTGCTGACCCGCCTCGCCTTCGCAGGCGCCGGGCTGCTGGCCGCCACGATGGACGGCATCGAGGACGGCACCCTGCGCGCCGTCGGGCAGCCCGCCGACGGGATCTCGCTCGCCCCCAAGATCACCGTCGAGGACGCCCGGATCGACTGGAAGGCCCCGGCGATGCGCGCCGACCGCGTGGTGCGCGGCTGCACGCCCGCGCCCGGCGCGTGGACCGTCTTCCGCGGGGAGCGGCTCAAGCTGATCTCCGTCGGCCTGGTCGCCGACCGCACGGACCTGGCGCCCGGCGAGCTCGCCCCGGCCAAGAACAACGTGTACGTCGGCACCGGCTCGCACGCCGTCGAGCTGCTCTGGGTGCAGCCCCAGGGCAAGAAGCCGATGCGCGGCGCCGACTGGGCGCGCGGCGTGCGGATCGCTCCCGGTGAGCGTGTCGGCGGCACGGACGTAGGCTGATCCGTACCCGAAGATTTCTGCTGCATCTCGTACACCCCGTAAACCCGGAGCACCTTTCACGTGAGCGATCAGTCCCGTCCCCCGCGCAGCGCCGCAGGCCAGCGGCAGGCCAAGCCGTACCGCCGCCCCAAGAAGGACCCCGTCCGGCTGCTGGCCTTCGAGGCGCTGCGGGCGGTGGACGAGCGCGACGCGTACGCCAACCTCGTCCTGCCCCCGCTGCTGCGCAAGGCCCGCCAGACGGAGGGCTTCGAGGCGCGGGACGCGGCGCTGGCCACCGAGCTGGTGTACGGGACGCTGCGCCGGCAGGGCACGTACGACGCGGTCATCAAGGCCTGCATCGACCGGCCGCTGCGGGAGGTGGACCCGCCGGTGCTCGACGTGCTCTCGCTCGGTGCCCACCAGCTGCTGGGGACCCGGATCCCCACGCACGCTGCGGTGTCGGCGAGCGTGGAGCTGGCCCGGGTGGTGCTCGGTGACGGGCGCGCCAAGTTCGTGAACGCCGTGCTCCGCAAGATCGCCGCGCACGACCTGGACGGCTGGCTCGAGCGGGTGGCCCCGCCGTACGAGGAAGACGCCGAGGAGCACCTCGCGGTGTACCACTCGCACCCGAGGTGGGTCGTCAGCGCCCTGTGGGACGCCCTCGGCGGCGGCCGGGCCGGCATCGAGGACCTGCTCGAAGCCGACAACGAACGGCCCGAGGTCACGCTGGTGGCGCGGCCCGGGCGGTCCACGACGGACGAGCTGGTGGAGGCGGTCGGCGAGGATTCGGCCCTGCCGGGGCGCTGGTCGCCGTACGCCGTCCGGATGGCCGAGGGCGGCGAGCCCGGAGCACTGGAGGCGGTCCGCGAAGGACGCGCCGGTGTCCAGGACGAGGGCAGCCAGCTGGTGGCGATGGCCCTCGCGGCCGCGCCGGTCGAAGGCAGCGACGAGCGCTGGCTGGACGGCTGCGCGGGCCCCGGCGGCAAGGCGGCCCTGCTGGCGGCCCTGGCGGCGCAGCGCGGGGCGTTCCTGCTCGCCTCCGAGAAGCAGCCGCACCGGGCCAGGCTCGTGGAGCGCGCCCTGGCCGGCAACCCCGGCCCGTACCAGGTCATCGCGGCGGACGGCACCCGGCCGCCGTGGCGGCCGGGCTCCTTCGACCGGGTCCTGATGGACGTCCCGTGCTCCGGCCTGGGCGCGCTGCGCCGTCGCCCGGAGGCGCGGTGGCGGCGCCGCCCCGAGGACCTGGAGGGGTTCGCCCCGCTGCAGCGCGCGCTGCTGCGGGAGGCGCTGTCCGCCGTCCGGGTGGGCGGCGTGGTGGGCTACGCGACGTGCTCCCCGCACCTGGCCGAGACCCGGGTCGTGGTGGACGACGTCCTGCGCGGCCGCGGCGCGGGCGCCTCGCCGGTCATGGCCGAACTGATCGACGCCAGGCCGTACATGGCGGGCGTCCCGGCCCTGGGCGACGGCCCGGACGTCCAGCTGTGGCCGCACCTGCACGGCACGGACGCGATGTACCTGGCACTGATCCGGCGTACGGGTTAGGCGTACGGGCTAACGGTGCGGGCCGGGGCGCTGCCCCGGTCAGCGGCAGAAGGCCTTGTCCACCACGGCCTCCACCCGGTGGGCGGCCGCCTCGTCCTTCGCATGACGGTCACGGCGACGGAGACGGCGCGGCCGCCTTCAGTGGCGCCCCCACGGGTCTCGTACCCCGGTATGTCGCCGCCGTGGCCCCAGTGCACGCCGTCGCAGGACAGCGGCCTGCTGACCAGGCCCAGCCCGTAGGGGCGCCGCGGCCGAGGTACCCGGCGGGGACGGTGGTGCGCATCTGGGCGAGCCGTTCGGGGGCGAGGAGGTCGCCGCCCAGCAGGGCGCCGCAGAACCGGTTGACGTCGGGGTCGGTGTGCTCGGCGTCGGTGAGGTCGGTCGGGAACCTCGGGCGGGGTCGGTGTGCTCGGCGTCGGGAGGGTGGATCGGGAGGCCGGGGGGCGGGGTCTGTGTGAGCGGGGTCGGTGACGTCTGCCGGGATGCTGGGGGCGGGGTCTGTGCGCTCGGGGTCGGGACACAGTGGATCGGGGGCCAGGGGCGGGGTTCGCGCCCTCGGCATCAGGACAGTGGATCGGGGGCCAGGGGGCGGGGTCTGCCGACTCGGTGTCGGTGTGGGTACGGGGGCGTCCCGGCAGTCCACTGTCCTTCCGTGTCGTGCCGGTCCCTCAAGGGCGCTCCTCCTTCGTCGTCGCGTCGCTTCGCGATGGCCTTCGGCCACCCTTGACCGACCGACCCGCCCCGGAATGCCAACAGACTGCCGGGACGCCCCCGAAGGATGGCCGGGGGGTTCGGATTCCGACCAGCCCCGATCAGAGATCCTGACCGGCGGCCCCTGTCCATCCGCACCCAGGCCACCAGGACCACCGATCCAGGCCGGTGCCGGGCCTGCGGGGAGGCCAAGGTCCTCTGAAGGGCCCATAGGAAGCACTTTCCGCACCCGGGCAGGGTCAACCTGCACCAGACAGCGAAGAGATGACGCTGCGGTGCCGGTCGGGCCGTGGACGCCCCAAATCGCTACGCGCCCCTCTCTGCACGGCGTCCGACGGCCGTCCGGGGCTGGACATAGGCCGCCCACGACCGGCACAGGCCGGCCCGGGAAGCGCCTGCGGGTCGTTTGTCCCGTTTTGGCGACCGGTTGAGACGTGAAGGGGCGCTTGTCGGAGTGAGAGGTTGAGAAATCCGCCATCAGACTCCGTCTGGCCCGCTTTTCGCCCCGAACGGCTCGCAGACGCCCGAAAACCCGGCCACGGAGGCGTCTGGGCGGCCTATGTCCAGCCCCAGACGGCCGTCGGACGCCGAGAGATGAGGAGCGCGTAGCGATCTGGGGGCGCCTGCGGGCCGATGCCTGCCGGCGTGGTCATCTGGCCGCTGTCTGGTGCAGGTTGACCCTGCCCGGGTCCGGGACGGGTGTCTGTGGGCCCTTCAGGGGACTGTGGCCTCCCCCGGGCCCCATCCTGGTCCACCTCCGTGGTCCTGGGGACTGACTCCGGATGGACAGGGGCCCCTGCTCGGCATCTCTGATGGGCCCTCATCGGAACATGAACTCCCGGCCATTCCTTCGGGGGCTTCCCGGCAGTCTTATGGCATTCCGGGGCGGGTCGGTCGGTCAAGGGTGGCCGAAGGCCATCGCGAAGCGACGCGACGAAGGAGCGCCCTTGACGGGCCGGCACGACACGGAAGGACAGTGGACTGACGGGACGCCCCCGGACACACACCGACGCCGAGTTCGCGAACCCCGCCCCCTGGCCTCCGATCCGCTGTCTTGATGCCGGGGGCGCGGACTTCGCCCCTGGCCTCCGATCCGCTGTCCTGATGCCGGGGGCGCGGACTTCGCCCCTGGCCCCCGATCCACTGTCCTGACGCCGAGCACACGGACCTCGCCCCGGCCCCCGATCCACTGTCTCGACCCCGAACACGCAGACCCGCCCCGACCTCCCGACCGGCCTCACCGACGCCGCTCACACAGACCCCGCCAAAGCCCCGCCCCCGATGTCTGGGTCGGCGCCGCGTGTGTGGCTCCCGTCCGTTGTTCCCTGCCCGGCGTGTCCGCCCCCGACGGGGCGGCGCCAGCCCGGCCCCGCCCCCGGCCGGCCGTCTCCCGCCCGTCCCGCGCCCCCGGCCCCCCACGCCCCCGCCCCGCGCCCCGCGCCCCCCTCACACCCCTTCCACCCGCCCCCTGATCGGCGACAGGGACAGGGGGAGCCAGGCCAGGGCCATGATCGTGGCTCCCGTCCAGAGGGTGGTGTGGAGGGTCGTGAGGTCCGTCAGGAGGCCCGACAGGGCTGCGCCCAGGGCCAGGGCGCCGGTCAGCATGAAGCGGAACGTGGCGTTCATGCGGCCCAGCAGGGCGTGCGGGGTCAGGTGCTGGCGGAGGCTGACGCCCAGGACGTTGTTCGAGCCGATCTTCATCATGGCCAGCAGCCACCCCGCGCCCGCCACCCAGAGCCAGACCCCACGGTCCAGCAGTGGTACCAGCAGGGTCGCCGGGGTCAGGCTCAGGACCAGTGCGCGGCCGTAGCCCACGCGGGCCGCGAACGGCCGGGCCAGCCGGGCCCCCAGGAGCAGCCCCACGCCGCCCGTGGCCCAGAAGAGGCCGAGGGTGGCCGGGGACAGCCCGAGCTCCCGTACGAACAGCACCGGCAGCATGGTGTTGATGATCGCGCCGCCCAGGTTGCTCAGGGCGGCGTTGAGTGCCAGGGCCCGCAGCTCGGGGTGGCCCAGTACGTGCAGCAGCCCCTCCCGGATCTGGGCCCGCAGCGGTGTCCGGTCGCAGGTCTGCGGGGCCGGGGCGGGGTCTATGCGGGTCAGGCGGAGCGCGGAGGCGAGGTACGCGGCCGAGGCGAAAGCCAGCGCGAGGGGTGCCGAGAGGGCGGCGACCAGGGCTCCGCCCGCCCCGCGGCCGGCGATGTTGGCGGCGGCCATCAGGGTGACGACGGCCGCGTTGGCCCGGACCAGCCCCGCGCGGCCGATCAGCCGGGGCAGCACGCTCTGTGCGCCGACCTCCGAGAAGACGGTGGCGCAGCCGCCGAGCAGCACGACCGCGTACAGCTGCGTGAGCGTGAGCAGGTCCAGCCACCAGGCGACGGGGAGGGAGGCGAACAGTGCCGAGCGGGCGAGGTCCGCGGCGATCAGGACCCGGCGGGTGCGCAGGCGGTCCACCCAGGCTCCGGCCGGCAGCCCGATGAGGAGGAACGCGGTGGTGGACAGCGCGGCGAGGGTGCCGACCTGGCCGGCGGTGGCGTCGAGGGCGGTGAGGGCGAGCAGCGGGACGGCGACGTGGCCGGTGTTGGTGCCGAGCTGGCTGAGTGTGGTGGCGGAGAAGAGGGTGCGGAAGTCCTTCGTGCGCCAGGGCGAGGGGTCGGCGGTCCCGGGCCCGGTCTCGGTCTCGGTGGCGGGTGTCATGCGGAGAACCGTGCCGGAAGACGATCTCTAAGGACAAGTTAATTGTTCTCCGGAATTTGTTAAGCGTCGCTACGTCCGTCTCGAGTTCCGGGGTCGTGGCCGGAACTGCGCGGAGGCATGGCAGGCTTGGGGCATGGCCGCTCAGATTTATCCCAGCATCCTGTCCGCCGACTTCGCGCGCCTCGCCGACGAGGTGAAGGCCGTGGAAGGGGCCGACTGGCTGCATGTCGACGTCATGGACAACCACTTCGTCCCCAACCTCACCCTCGGTATGCCCGTCGTGGAGTCCCTGAGCCGCGCCACGGACATCCCGCTGGACCTGCACCTGATGATCGAGGACCCGGACCGCTGGGCCCCGCAGTACGTCGAGGCCGGAGCCGGGTCGGTCACCTTCCACGCCGAGGCCGCCGCCGCGCCCGTGAGGCTCGCCCGGGAGATCCGGGCCAAGGGGGCGAGGGCGTCGATGGCGCTCAAGCCCGCCACGCCGATCGAGCAGTACGAGGACATCCTCCCCGAGCTCGACATGCTGCTGATCATGACGGTCGAGCCGGGCTTCGGCGGCCAGCCCTTTCTCGACATCATGCTCCCCAAGATCCGCCGTACCCGGGAGCTGATCGCCAAGCACGGCCTGGAGCTGTGGCTCCAGGTCGACGGCGGGGTTTCGGCCTCGACGATCGAGCGGTGTGCCGAGGCCGGCGCCGACGTGTTCGTCGCGGGGAGCGCGGTCTACGGGGCGGTCGACCCCGCCGCCGCCGTGCGTACCCTGCGGGAGCAGGCGAACGTCGCGATCGCCGCGGCGCCCTGGGCCTGCGACCACTGAGACAAGGGTTGGTGAACAGCTCGGTGAACGGAAGCTGTCCAGGCTGATCAACGGCCGCCGGATCTGACAGGATGAACGGCGAGTCGAGAGTGTGAACAGCAGTGAGGAGAACGCGGTGTCTGCAATGTCGGCGGGACGGTCAGCCCTGCGGATGGGACCCGCGGAGCTGGTGCAGGCGGCGGCCATGGCGCGCCGCTTCTACCTGGAGGGCAAGTCCAAGATCCAGATCGCCGAGGAGTTCGGCGTGAGCCGCTTCAAGGTGGCCCGGGTCCTGGAGACCGCCCTGGAGCGCGACCTCGTACGGATCGAGATCCGGGTGCCGGCCGAGCTCGATGCGGAGCGGTCCGACGCGTTGCGTGCCCGGTACGGGCTCCGGCACGCCGTGGTGGTCGAGTCCCCGGCCGATGCGACCGAGGACGCGCCGGATCCGGAGAACCTGGGCGCGGTCGCCGCCGACCTGCTCGGCGAGCTGGTCAACGAGGGCGACGTACTGGGCCTGGCCTGGGGGCGGTCGACCATCCACATGGCCGCCTCCCTGCACCGGCTCCCGCAGTGCACCGTGGTGCAGCTGACGGGCGTGTACGACGCCGGTACGGCCGAGCGAGGGTCCGTGGAGGCCGTACGGCGCGCCGCCCAGGTCTCGGGCGGCGACGCGCACCCGATCTACGCGCCGATGCTGCTCCCCGACCCGGCGACCGCGGCCGCGCTGCGGAACCAGACGGGGATCGCCCGGGCCTTCGAGTACTTCGACAAGGTGACCGTCGCGGCGGTCTCGATCGGGTCCTGGGAGCCGGGCATCTCGACCGTCCACGACATGCTCACGGACGAGGAGCGGGCGCACTACGCCTCGCTGGGTGTCGCCGCCGAAATGTCCGCCCACCTGTTCGACTCCGAGGGTCGGCGCGTCGGACGGGACCTGGGCGAGCGCTGCATCACCGTCGAGGCGGACCGGCTGCGCCGGATCCCCGAGGTCGTGGCGATCGCGGGCGGGCTGCGCAAGGCCTCCGCGATCGGGGCGGTGCTCCGGTCCGGCCTGGTGACCAGCCTGGTCACGGACACGGCGGTCGCGGACTACCTGCTCACCGAGTCGGCCCCGGGGCTGCGGCCGGCGCTGGAGCGGGCCGACCCGGACGACTGATCCGGGCCGGCGGGTCCTGCGGCGGGCGTCGTGGGACGCCGTGAGGCGGATGGTGCCGGAATTGAGATCCGTACAGCGGCCCGTGCGGCGGCCTGTGGGGCGCATACTGGTCCCAATGACAAAGTCAGCAGTACCTCGCCGCCATTTGCCGTCCAGCCCGTTCAAGGCCCCCGTGGAACCGCCGCTCCGGCAGTTCAGCGTCGGCGACCGGGTCTCTCACGATGAGCACGGCCTCGGCCGTGTCGTCGGTATCGAGGAGGGGATCGCTGTCCTGGTCGACTTCGGGTCGGTCCAGAAGAGAATTCTGAGCCCTTACACCAAGATGGCCGCACTCTGAGGGTGCCGCCGTCGCGGAGACCGTTACCACGCGATTCGCGAGCGAATCGGATATTTGGCACGATCGGTGCATGATCTTCAGGGACGTGCCCCGGTCGTTGCTGCGTTGCGTCGTGGGGGCGGTGTTCCTTTGCGTCGCGCTGGTCGGCGTGGCGGGGTGCGGTGGGGAGAAGGCCGCGCCGTCCGCCGCGGCCGGGGTGAGTTCGGGGGCTGATGCCGCTGCGCCCGTGTGGGCCAAGGGGATGGCCACCGTACGGGCCGATGCGCTGCCTTCGCAGGCGCGGGACGTGCTCGTGCTCATCGACAAGGGCGGCCCCTATCCGTACCGGCAGGACGGGACCGTCTTCGGGAACTTCGAGAAGGTCCTGCCGAAGCAGAAGCGCGGCTACTACCACGAGTTCACGGTGAAGACACCGGGCGAGCGCGACCGCGGGGCCCGGCGGATCGTGACCGGTGAGGGCGGGGAGTTCTTCTACACGGACGACCACTACGACACGTTCAAGGCGGTTCTGCGATGACCCTGGACCCGCAGCCGCCCGCCCCGGCGGTGGCCGCCGCCGAGAAGGCGGGCTGGACGACCCTCCGGGTGGACCTGGCCGGCGTACGCAGCAAGGCCGAGCTGATGCGGCGGTGGGGAGCGGCGTTGGCCGTGCCGGCGTGGTTCGGCGGGAACTGGGATGCGTTGGCCGATGCGCTGATCGACTTGTCGTGGCTGCCGCAGGTGCCGGGGCGGCTGGTGGTGGTGACGTCGTGGTCCTCGTACGCGGGGGCGCGGCCGGGGGACTGGGAGACGCTGCAGGAGGTTCTCGAGGGGGCGGTGGAGTACTGGCGCGACGCGGAGGACGGGGCGTTGGCCGTGCTTCTGGCCGAGCCGCCGCCCGCCGGGTGAGGACCGGATACGACGGTGGGGGCGGAGGCTCGGCCTCCGCCCCCACGGGGCACTAACCCTTCGGGATCCACGGGGGTGTCTGGCCCCAGGACCAGACCGGGATCTTCGCCGCGTCCACCGGTGGGGGGTTGAGGCCCGAGTAGATCAGGGCCATGCGGGTGCCCCACTCGATGTAGTACGCGAACACCGCTCGGAACTCGGGGTCCGTCGGCAGGCCGACCTCGTCGGCCGTGTCCATCAGCAGGTCCACCCAGCGGCGGCGCTGCTTCTCGGTGATGCCGCGGCCCAGGTGCTTGGTGGCCATGTGCTGGTGGCCGCCGTGGTGGGCCGTGTACTGCGCCGGGCCGCCGAAGACCTCCGACAGCCAGACGGCGACGTGCTGGGGGTGCTCGGAGTCCATGCCCGCGAAGACGGGGGCCAGGATCTCGTCCTGCAGGGCGTGCGCGTAGAAGGCGTCCGTGAGGCGGTTCATCGCCTCCGCTCCGCCCATCCACTCGTAGATGGTGGGAGTGGTGCCGGGTGTGGTGCTCATGACTGGGGTGCGGCCTTTCCGGGGCCGGCCACGTCGGTGACGCGGTAGTGCTGCATCTCCTCGATGGCCTTCACGTACGGGCGGATCGCGCTGAAGAACGCCGGGAAGTGCTCGCCCTTGCGGAATCCGTTGAGGTGGGCGTCGACCGACGTCCAGCGGATGCGGAGGATGTAGTGCTCCCGGTCGTTCTCCTCCTCGCAGCGGGCCAGCTCGTAGTCGATGCACTCGGGTGACGCGGCCAGGGCCTCAGCGGCCTGGCGGTACGAGTCCTCGAAGGCCTGCTGGTCGTCCAATGCGATCCGGTAGCGGATGTATTCGACGGTGGTGGTCATGGGACGTGCCTCTCCCTGTGATCGGGTGCCTGATGCCGGTTGCCGGCCGGCTCGCTGTCAGACTTGCGTGATCATGCCCGGGTGGGGAGGACTTTCGTCATTCCGACTCAGACTTCTGGGAGTCCGGGACGTCGGGGCCGGCCGCGCGGACCTGCTGGACCTTCGCCAGCGAGTCGCGCAGTTCGGTCAGCCACTCGTCCGTGTTGCGGCCGACGAGGCGGACGCACCAGGCGAGGGCGTCGGCCCGGCTGCGGGCGACGCCGCCCGCGACCAGGGTGTCGAGGACCTGGCGCTCCGGCTGGCGCAGGCGCGTCATCACCGGGACCGCCAGGTGCGTGAACAGGACGCGGTCGTCGCCGGACTGGACGGCCCAGGCGACCTTGCGGCGGTAGAGCTCCTCCGCCTCCCGTGCGACCTCGATGCGCTGCTCGCGGGTGCGCTCGCGGAACTCCTTGACCGACTCGGTCGCCGGGATGGCTCCGACGACCGTGATCTCCTCGCGGTCGACCGCCACGTCGACCAGGGACTCGTACACGTCCACCGGAAGGCGGTCCGCGAACCACTTGCGAAGCTGCTCGCTCTGCTCGGATGTAATCATGTAATCAACGTTGCATCCGGCAGCCGCTTGATCGCAAGCGATTCGCGTTCGCTCTCAGCCCAGCGCCCTCAGCCCATCGACCGGTAGCGGTGGATCAGCGAGACCGCCATCGCGCCCTCGCCCACGCCCGACGCCACGCGCTTGACCGAGTGGGCCCGGACGTCGCCGGCCGCGAAGACGCCCGGGACGCTGGTCTCCAGCGGGTAAGGGGCGCGCTCCAGGCTCCACTCCGCCGGGAGTTCGCCGCCGTTCGCGATCAGGTCGGACCCGGTGAGCACGAAGCCGTACTCGTCGCGTTCGACCACGCCCGACAGCCAGTCGGTGTGCGGGCGGGCGCCGATGAAGGTGAACATGAAGCGGGCCGGGACCTCCGTGTCCTCGCCCGTCGTCGAGTCGTGGAGGGTCAGCTTCTCCAGGTGCTCGTCGCCGTCCAGCCGGACCACCGTCGTACGGACCTTGACCTCGATGTTCGGGGTGCGGTCGATCTCGTCGATCAGATAGCGGGACATGCTCGCGTCCAGGGACTCCGCCCGGACCAGGATGGTCACCTTGGCGGCGTACTTGGCGAAGTGCACCGCCGCCTGGCCGGCCGAGTTCGCCCCGCCCACGATGAACACGTGCTGCGAGATGCACGCCGAGCTCTCGGTGGTGGCCGCGCCGTAGTAGAGCCCGGCGCCCTCGAAGCGGTCCGCGCCGGGGGCCTCCAGGCGGTTGTACGAGACCCCGGTGGCCAGCAGCACCGTCTCGGCGCTGATCTCCGTGCCGTCGGCCAGGACCAGGATCTTCGCCGGGTCGTCCCGGGTCAGCGAGACCACCTCCACCGGGTGCAGGATCTCGGCGCCGAAGCGGGAGGCCTGGATGGTGGCCCTTCGGGTCAGGTCGCCACCGGAGAGGCCCGAGGGGAAGCCGAGGTAGTTCTCGATCAGGCTGGAGGTGCCGGCCTGGCCGCCCGGGGCGCGGGAGTCCAGCATCAGCGTCGAGAGGCCCTCCGAAGCCGCGTACACGCCGGCCGCCAGGCCCGCGGGGCCCGCGCCGACGATGACGCACTCGTAGTGCGGGCGGGAGGCGGTGGTGGCCAGCCCCAGCCGCTGGGCGAGCGCGGTGTCGGACGGCGCGGAGAGCACCGTCCCGTCCGGGAAGCGGACGAGGGGGAGCGCCGCGTCGGGCTGGGCCGCGATCAGGGTCAGGGCCTCCGGGTCCCGCTCGACGTTGAGGAAGCGGAACGGCTGGCCGTTGCGGGTGAAGAAGTCCCGGACGGCGTGGGTGCCGGGGGAGACGAGGTGGCCGGCGACGATGATGCCGTCGTACGCGGGGCGGTAGGTGGCCAGCCAGTCGGAGAGCAGGTCGTCCAGGACCGGGAAGAGCCGTTCGTGCGGCGGGTCCCACGGCTTGAGCAGGTAGTAGTCCAGCCGGACCCGGTTGATGGCGGTGATCGCCGCGTCGGTCTCCGCGTACGCCGTGAGCAGGACCCGGCGGGCGTCGGGGAAGCGGCTGACGGCCTCGAGGAGGAACTCGACGCCGGTCACGTCGGGCATCCGCTGGTCCACGAGGAACAGCGCCGGGTCGTGGCCGCGCTCGTCGAGGGAGTCCAGGATCTTGAGGGCGTCGGCGGCGGAGGAGGCGCCGAGCACCCGGTAGCGGTCGCCGTAGGCGCTGCGCAGGTCACGGCGCACGGCCCGCAGTACCTGCGGATCGTCGTCCACGGCCAGGATGACGGGCTTCCTGCTCTCCGCGCGCTCCGCCGCGGCCCCGGCGGCCGCGGTGGCGGGGTGGGCCGTGGCGCTCTCCGGGGCCGCACTCATGCCGCGTCCAGCATCAGCTTGTCGGCGTAGCACCAGGCCCAGGTCTCACCGGGCTCGTGCGACGCGGCGATGGGGTGCTCGCTGCTGCGGTAGTGCTTGGTGGCGTGGCGGTTCTTTGAGGAGTCGCAGCATCCGACGTGCCCGCAGCTGAGGCACATCCTCAGGTGCACCCAGGTGTCGCCGAGGGCGAGGCACTCCTCGCAGCCCTCGGTGCCTGGCTTCACCGGACGTATCTGATCGATGTGTGTGCACAACAGGTCCGTCGTCATCGTCCCCGTCCCTCTCCTCGGTCCTTCGCGCACCCGTGATTCACGGAGCGTCCAGACCATAGGGCGGTGCCCCGGTAATGGTTCACTGATTCGGCCGAAGTCAGGAAGTCCCGGGGCTACTTCATGACCTCCGGCAGCGACTACGTGAGGTGCCCGTGCGACCTGCCTTCCTACCTCACGAAGTCGCATACGGGCGCTTTGACGCAGGCTCCGGGCACAAGCAGTGTGGGTCACGCCAACGACAACAGGCGGCGCCTGGAGGAATCCGTGAGCAGAAAGATTCTGGTCATTGTCTCCGAACACGGTTACTGGGCCGAAGAACTGATAGGCCCCGTATCGAAGTTCGATGAGCGGGGCTACGAAGTCGTATTCGCCACGCCGACCGGAAAGCGTGCCCACGCTCTTCCGCCGAGCCTCGACGCGAACTTCATCGATCCTCCACTGGGACGGTCGGTCACCACCGAGGAGAACGCCCGGCTGGGCCGGGAGTTCGAGCAGTCGAGCCGGCTGGACTCGCCGCTCGACATCGAGGCGTGGGTCCCCGAGCGCCCGTACACGAGCGACGAGGGCTATCTGCGCAAGCTCGAGCAGTACCACCGCGATCTGGACAAGCTCGAGGCCGACATCGCCGGCTACGACGCGGTCCTCATCGTCGGCGGCAGCGGGCCCATCGTCGACCTCGCCAACAACGAGCGCGTGCACGCCCTGATCCTGGCCTTCAAGAAGGCCGGCAAGGTCGTGGCGGCCGAGTGCTACGGCGTGGCCTGCCTGGCCTTCGCCCGGGACTGGGGCGACCGCAAGAGCATCATCTGGGGCAAGCACGTCACCGGCCACTGCAAGGAGTACGACTACAAGGACGGAACCGGATTCCTCGGTACCGACTTCAACATGGGCCCGCCGCCGTACCCGCTGGAGTACATCCTGCGCGACGCGACCGGCCCGCGCGGGGCGTACCACGGGAACTTCGGCCACCCGCTCTCGGTGATTGTCGACTTCCCGTTCGTGACCGGCCGTTCCACCCCCGACTCGTATCTCACGGGGCAGAAGATCGTGGAAGTCCTGGAGGAAGGCCTCACCCGCTACGGGTGGTGATCCGGAAACCCGCCACCGGAAATCCATGATCCGGAAAACCCGTGATCCGGAAACCGTGAGAATGAGGGGGAATTCATGGAAGCCACTCCCGGACGGGAAAGGCTGATCGAGCAGTTCAAGGCCGACGGCCTGAATGTGATGTTCGGAAATCCGGGGACGGTGGAACAGGGATTCCTCGACGCGGTGGACGCGGCGGAGGACTTCCGTTACGTCCTCGCCCTCCAGGAGACCGTGGCCGCCGGCATCGCCGACGGCTACGCCCGGGCCACCGGCGGCGCGGCCCTGCTCCAGCTGCACTCCGGAGTGGGGCTGGGCAACGGCATCGGGATGCTCTACCAGTCGCTGCGCGGCCACACCCCGCTCGTCGTGGTCGCCGGCGACGCCGGGGTCCGCTACGACGCGATGGACGCGCAGATGGCGTCCGACCTGGTGGCCATGGCGAAGCCGGTGACGAAGTACGCGACGCGGGTCACCGACCGGCACTCCGTACTGCGCACCATCCGCCGGGCGGTCAAGATCGCCCTGACCCCGCCGCGCGGCCCGGTGTTCGTGGCGCTGCCGATGGACGTGCTGGACGAGCTGAACTCCGAGCCCGTCCTGCCCGCCGCGGTGCCCCTCACGGACGTGGCGCCCTCGCCGGCCTCGGTGGGCCGGGCGGCCGAGCTGCTCGCCTCCGCGGAGCGGCCCGTGGTCCTCGTCGGTGACGGGGTGTCGCTCTCCGGGGCCCAGCGCGAACTGGTCGCCGTCGCCGAGCTGCTGGGCGCCGACGTCTACGAGGTGGACTCGTCCGAGGTGAACATCGCGGCCTCGCACCCGCTGCGCCGCGGCCAGACGGGCCACATGTTCGGCCCGCACAGCAAGGAGCTCGTCGCCGACGCGGACGGGGTGCTGATCGTCGGCACCTACGTCTTCCCGGAGGTGTTCCCCGAGCTGGAGAGCCCCTTCCGGGCCGGCGCGAAGGTCGTCCACATCGACCTGAACGCGTACGAGATCGCCAAGAACCACCCGGTCGACCTCGGCCTGGCCGCCGATCCCCGGCAGGCGCTGCGCGCGCTGGCCGGCGTACTGGAACGCCTGCTGACCCCGCAGCGGCGGGCGGCCGCGGCCGCCCGGCTCGACGCCCGCACCCGTGAGCGGGCGCTGTCCGCCCGGTCGGGGGAGGCCGAGCAGGACGGCACGCCGATGGCCGTCTTCCTGCGGACCCTGGCCGAGCGGACCGGCGGGGACCTGATCGTCTTCGACGAGGCGCTGACCACCTCGCCGCTGGTCACCCGGTACCTGCCGCCGGAGCGGCCCGGCGACTACCACCTCACCCGGGGCGGTTCGCTCGGCGTGGGCTTCCCGGGGGCGGTCGGCGCCAAGCTGGCCCGTCCGGACCGCCTCGTCGTCGGGTTCGCGGGCGACGGCGGGTCGATGTACACGTACCAGGCGCTGTGGACCGCGGTCCGGCACGGCATCGACGCCAAGTTCGTGGTCTGCAACAACCGCAAGTACCGGCTGCTCGACGACAACATCGCCCAGTACTGGCGGGAGCGGGACATCCCGGAGCACGGCTTCCCGGGCTCCTTCGACCTCTCCCACCCCGAGATCGACTTCGCCGCTCTGGCGCGGGCGCTCGGCGCCGAGGGGATGCGGGTGGAGAAGCCGGACGAGGCGGTCGCCGCCGTGGCCCGGATGCTCGACCACCCCGGTCCGTTCCTCGTCGACGTACAGATCTGACGCACCGCTGCGACCAGACCCACCGCACAGCACACCACCACGGACAGGAGGAGACCGCATGCCCGCCGAGCGGCTGACCGAGGAAGCGATCCGCACCTTCGCGGAGAACTGGTACGTGGCCCTGGACCAGCACCTTCCGCTGGACCGGGTGCTCCCGCTCATCACCGAGGACCTGGAGTTCAAGGTCCCCGAGGACACCTTCCTCGGACACCAGGGCTTCGGCCGCTGGTACGCGGCGGTCACGAACCGCTTCTTCGACGAGGTCCACACCGTCACCAAGGTGGAGCCCGTCATCGAGGGCGACCGGGCGATCGTCCGGGTCCTCGTCAACTGGCAGGCCAAGATCTGGGACCCGCCGGCGGCCCGCAGTCAGTGGCTCGGCTTCGACGCCGACCAGACCTGGACGGTCGTGGCCGGTCCCGACGGACCGCTCATCAAGCAGTACACCGTCAACGACCTGGCCCCGATGCCCGGTTCCGGCTCGCTCTGAGCACGGGCGCCGGCGAAGGAGAAGCGACGATGACCGAAGTGACACGGGAGCGGGTCGAAGCGGCGTACGCCGCCCTCGGCTCCGGCGACCGCGCCCGCATCCTCGAGTACTACTCCGAGGACCTGCGCTGGCTGGTGCCGGGCAACCACCCGCTGGCCGGCTGGTACGAGAGCCTGGACGCCTTCCTGGAGCTGATGGGGCAGACCCACAAGCTCACGGGCGGCACCTTCCGCATGGACATCCAGTCCGTCCTCGTCGGCGAGGACTGCAGCGCCGACGTCTGCCGCAACGTCGCCCTGCGCGACGGCGCGCACCAGGGGAGCAGCTCGCCGTACGAGCGGATGGACTACCCGGTCTTCCACTTCATGCGGTGGCGGGACGGCCGGATCGTCGAGGGCCGTGACGGGCTCTTCGGGGACTCGGCGACCGCATTCAGCCAGTTCTGGGCGCCGTTCGCGCCCGACGGAACCCGCCGGGACCGATAGGGGGAGGAGCGCGATGAGCGCTGTGGACGCACGACAGATCCTTGAGAAGTACTACGAGTACGCCAACGCCGGGGACTGGGACCGCTGGTGCGACCTGTTCGCCGACGACCAGGTCATGGACGAGCAGCTCGCCGGACACATCGAGGGCCTGGAGGTCCTGCGCTCGATGATGAAGGGCATGGGGACGATGTACCGCGTCTTCCGGAACAAGCCCGTGCACTTCCTCGTCGACGGGGAGAAGGCCGCGGCCGTCTCCCACCTCAGCGCCGTCAGCGCCTCCGGCGAGGCGATCGAGGCCGAGGTCATGAACTTCTTCCGGATCGTGGACGGAAAGATCGCCTACATGGCGAACTACCACGACACCGTCCCCTTCCAGGTGCTGAGCCAGGGCTGAGGGAGGCCGACTCGTGGCGATCGCCGACAGAGAAGAGTACGACTACGTCATCGTGGGATCCGGCACCGCGGGCAGCGTCCTCGCGAACCGGCTCTCCGAGGACCCGGACGTCTCCGTCCTGGTCCTGGAGGCGGGCGGCAACCGCATCCCGCCCGAGGTGGACGACCCGTCCTCCTGGTACAAGCTGCTCGGCGGGCCCGTCGACTGGGGCTACACCAGCGTCCCGCAGCCCGGACTCGACGGCCGCCGTACGTACGAACCGCGCGGCAAGGCCCCCGGCGGCAGCAGCAACCTGTACATCATGATGCACATCCGGGGCCACGCCTCGGACTTCGACAACTGGGCCTACCAGGGCGCCGCCGGCTGGGGCTACGAGGACGTCCTGCCGTACTTCGCCCTCCTGGAGGGCCAGGAGGACGCCACCGCGCCCACCACCGGCACCCGCGGCCCGCAGCGCATCACCAACGCCGGGCAGCACGGCCCCAACCCGGTCTCCCGCGCCTTCATCGACGCGGCCGTCGAACTCGGCCACCAGGAGATCGCCGACTTCAACACCGACGGGCCCCGTCGCGGCCTCTTCGGCACCGGCTGGCACCACATCGACGTGGCCGACGGGCGCCGCCAGGGCACCCTCGCCGCCTATCTGGAGCCGGTGCTGGAACGGCCCAACCTGACCCTGCGCACCAGCGCCCAGAGCACCCGGCTGCTCTTCGACGGCGACACCTGCACGGGCGTCGAGTACGTGCAGCTCGCACCGCCCGCCGAATTCCCCGGCCGTACCGTGCGCGACGGCCACAGCGCCACCGCAGAGCCCGGACTGCACTCCGTACGGGCCCGCCGCGAGGTGATCGTGGCCGCCGGGGCGATCGAGTCCCCGAAGCTTCTGCTGCTCTCCGGCATCGGGAACCCCGAGCAGTTGGGCGAGCACGGCATCGAGACGGTCGCGGCCCTGCCCGGGGTCGGCGAGAACTTCCACAACCACGTCCTGACCGGGCTGATGGCCGAGGTCACCCAGGAACTCCCGCCGCCGGCACAGAACCTGTCGGAGAGCGCTCTGTTCCTCTCGTCCCAGCCCGGTCTGCCCGCGCCCGACCTGCAGATCGCCTTCGTCCACGTGCCGTTCGACGTGATCGTCGGCAAGGACCACCCGAACACGGTGAGCATCCTGCCCGGTGTCGTACGGCCCGTCTCGCGCGGCTGGATCAGGCTCGCGAGCGCCGATCCGCTGGCCCACCCGCTGATCAACCCGAACTACCTGGGCGACCGGTGGGACCTCGAGCGGATGGTGCAGGGCATCAAGCTGGCCCGCGAGATCTTCGCGACCTCGGCCTTCTCGCCCTGGTACAAGCAGGAGCTCCAGCCCGGTCCCGGCTACGGCACCGACGAGGACCTGCGGACCTTCGCGAAGCAGAAGTCCGAGAGCTACCACCACCAGGCCGGCTCCTGCCGCATGGGCATCGACGACCTCTCGGTCGTCGACCCCGAGCTGCGCGTGCACGGCGTACGCAACCTGCGCGTCGTCGACGCCAGCGTGATGCCCGCGGTCCCGTCGGGCAACTGCCACACCGCCATCGCGATGATCGCCGAGCGCGCGGCGGACTTCCTGAGGGGGGTGTCCCGTGCCTGACGTCGTACTGCGCGAGGGTGCGCTGAGCGGGACCCGGATCGCGGTCCTGGTCGAGAGCGACTTCTACGAGCCGGAGATCTTCTACTACCAGCACCGGTTCGCCGAGGAGGGCGCCGAGGTCGACTTCCTGACCCGGCTGTGGGGCAACGACTCCATCACCTTCTCCGGGCACGAGTACCGGGCGCCGTTCACCGCCGACAAGTCCCTGGAGGGGCTCAGCGACGAGGACCTGCGCCGGTACGCGGCGATCATCGTGCCCTCGGGCATGGTGGCCGACCGGCTGCGCTACACCGAGGACGTCGACGTCCTCGCGCCGGCGACCGAGCTGCTGCGCCGGGCCTTCGAGGAGCCGACGGTCCTCAAGGGGATCATCTGTCACGGCATGTGGCTGGCCTCCTCGATCCCGGGCAAGGTGCGCGGCCGCAAGGTGGTCTGCCACAACAACCTCATCGGCGACGTCCGCAACATGGGCGGCGAGTACGTCGACGAGGACGTGGTGGTCGACGGTGACCTGGTCACCGGCCGCACCGGCGCCCACCACCACCTCTTCGCCCGCCGGATCATCGAGCTGATCGCGGCGGGGCGGGGCCGGGGGGCCGCCTGATGGCCGGCATGGTCTGGTCGCACGTGGGCCTGAACTGCACGGACCAGAAGACCACCGAGGAGTTCTACACCCGGTACTTCGGCTTCACCCGGGCCAGGGTGGTCGATCTCGGGGAGGCGCAGATCGTGTTCCTGCGCCGCGGTGACGCGTACCTGGAGCTCTTCGCGGCCGGCACCGAACCGGCCCGCCAGGCGCACGACGACGGGCCGCAGGCCCCGGGCCGGATGCGCCACCTGGCCTTTCAGACCGACAGCGTGGACGCGTTCCTGGCGGAGCTGGGCGACGCGGCCGAAGTGACCCTGGGCCCGCTGGACTTCGACGACTTCATCTGCGGCTGGCGGACCGTGTGGGTCCGCGATCCCGACGGGGTGATCGTCGAGGTCAGTCAGGGATTCGAGGACGACCGCTCACACGACAAGGACGGTGCATGACATGGCGGACGCCGTGAGCTTCTCCTTCTCCGACACCATCGCGGGCTACGTCGGCCGCTTCGACTCCGAGTCCCGCGTGCTGCGGCTGAAGACCTCGGACGGCCGCGAGTTCGACGTCTCCCTCGCGGGGGACCCGAGTGCCGAGCTGGTCCGCAACCTGGACGAGCCGTACATCGACGCCTCCGGGCACATCGACGAGATGCTCTCGCCGGGCCGGTTCCTCTTCGTCTACGGCGTCCACTACCCGGAGCACGGGGGCCGCTTCGAGGCGAAGCGCCTGGTGTTCCTGGGCCGCGGCGCCGAGGACTACCGGTTCGAGGAGGCCAGCTGGTGGGTCAAGCAGATCGAGTCGCTGGCCGACTTCTACAAGCGGGCGCAGTTCGGCGAGGGCCCGGTGGACTTCACCGAGTACCGCACCGAGATCCGGCTCGGCGGCGACAAGACCGCCAGTCACGTCCAGGAGACCGACACGATCTCCCGCCTCGTCTACGGCATGGCCTCGGCCTACCTGCTGACCGGCAAGGACGAGTACCTCGAGGTCGCCGAGCGCGGCACCGAGTACCTGCGCAAGCACATGCGGGTCGTGGACAGCGAGGAGGACGTGGTCTTCTGGTACCACGGCATCAGCGTCGACGGGGACAGCGAGCGCAAGCTGTTCACCTCGGAGTTCTCCGACGACTACGACGCGATCCCGATGTACGAGCAGATCTACGCGCTGGCGGGCCCGATCCAGACGTACCGCGTCACCGGTGACATCCGGATCAAGAACGACGCGGACGCCACCATCCGGCTGTTCGACAAGTTCTTCCTGGACCGCGAGCAGGGCGGCTACTACTCGCACATCGACCCGATCCTGTTCAGCGCGGACCACGAGTCCCTCGGCGAGAACGCCGAGCGCAAGAACTGGAACTCGGTCGGCGACCACGCGCCCGCGTACCTGATCAACCTGTACCTGGCGACCGGCGAGCAGAAGTACGCCGACTTCCTCGAGTACACCTTCGACACCATCGCGGACAAGTTCCCGGACTACAAGAACAGCCCGTTCGTCCAGGAGCGCTTCTTCCGCGACTGGTCGCACGACACCGCGCACAGCTGGCAGCAGAACCGCGCGGTCGTCGGGCACAACCTGAAGATCGCCTGGAACCTGATGCGGATGAACTCGCTGAAGGCCAAGCCGGCGTACGAGGAGCTCGCCAAGAAGATCGGCGAGATCATGCCGGCGGTCGGCAGCGACGTCCAGCGCGGCGGCTGGTACGACGTCGTGGAGCGTGTGAAGGACGGGGACCAGGAGGCGTATCGTTTCGCCTGGCACGACCGCAAGGCCTGGTGGCAGCAGGAGCAGGCGATCCTCGCCTACCTCATCCTGAACGGCACGGTCGGCGGCGACGCCTTCCTGCGCGAGGCCCGGCAGGCGGAGGCCTTCTACAACACGTTCTTCCTCGACCACGACGAGGGAGCCGTCTACTTCAACGTGCTCGCCAGCGGTACGCCGTACCTGCTCGGCACGGAGCGGCTCAAGGGCAGCCACTCGATGTCCATGTACCACTCGGCGGAGCTCTGCTACCTGTCCGCCGTCTACAACAACCTGCTCATCAACGGGCGGGAAATGGACTTCCACTTCAAGCCCGACCCGACCAACCTGCCCGACCGCGTGCTGCGCGTCTCGCCCGACCTGCTGCCCGCGGGCTCGGTACAGATCGCGTCCGTCGAGATCGACGAGAAGCCGTACCGGGACTTCGACGCCGACGGTCTCACCGTCCGGCTGCCCGACGTCCAGGGGCGGGTCAAGGTCAAGGTCCGGCTGCGCCCGGTGACTTCATAGCGCTCAACGGGGGGCGCCCCGACAAGAGGGGAAGCAAAGCCATGTCTCTGAACGTCAAGGAACGCCGCAACAAGGGCGGTACCGTCCTCGTCGCCACCGGCGAGATCAACAGTGAGACCTCCGGACAGCTGCTGCAGGCCCTGCTGCCGCTGGTCCGCGAGGGCCGGCCGCTGCGCATCGACCTCACGGCCGTCACGTACGTGTCCAGCGCGGGCCTGCGCACCCTGCTCGTCGTCTACCGCGAGGCCCAGCACGCCGGGGTCGCGGTCACCCTGTACGGGGTGAGCGAGGAAGTCCGGTTCGTCATGTCGGCCACCGGCTTCCTCGACTTCTTCGAGAGCGGTGAGGCGGCGGCCGCGGAGTCCAAGTCCAAGACGGCACTGAAAGCCGCTCCCATGCAAGACGTGGTCGCACGATGAGCGAGGCCCAGTCCGAGCAGGTCCTGCGCGTCGACGCGTACCCGACCCACGAGGTGGGCGGGTACCGCGTCCGCGCGGGCAAGCCGTTCCCCTTCGGGGCCAACGTGGTCCCCGGCGGGGTCAGTTTCTCCGTCTTCTCCGACCAGGCGACCTCCATGACCCTGGTCATCTTCAAGCGCGGAGAGCCCGAGCCGATGGCCGAGCTGGAATTCCCCGAGGAGTTCCGCACCGGCAGCGTCTTCGCCATGACGGTCTTCGGCCTCGACCACGAGAACATCGAGTACGGGTACCGGGCCGACGGCCCGTACGACCCGGTCACCGGCCACCGCTTCGACGCCCGGCAGGTCCTCTCCGACCCGTACGCCCGGCTGATCGCCGGCCGCGACGTGTGGGGCGTGGAGCCGGACCGCAGCCGCGGCTACCAGTACCGTTCGCGCGTCTGCCTCCAGGACTTCGACTGGGGCGACGACACGCCGCTGCGGCTCCCCGCCGAGGACCTCGTCGTGTACGAGACCCACGTGCGCGGCTTCACCCGGCACCCGTCCTCGCAGGTCACCGCCCCCGGCACCTTCGCGGGGCTGCGGGAGAAGATCCCGTACCTGAAGGAGCTCGGGATCAACTGCATCGAGCTGCTCCCGGTGTTCGAGTTCGACGAGAGCGACAACATGCGCTCCAACCCGGAAACGGGCGAGCACCTCTTCGACTACTGGGGCTACAACACCGTCTCGTTCTTCGCGCCCAAGGCCGGCTACGCGGCCACCGGACGCTACGGGATGCAGGGCGACGAGTTCCGCACCCTGATCAAGGACCTGCACGCGGCCGGCATCGAGGTCATCCTCGACGTCGTCTTCAACCACACCGCCGAGGGCAACGAGCAGGGCCCGACGATCTCCTTCAAGGGGCTCGACAACGCCACGTACTACATGCTCACGCCCGAGGGGTACTACTTCAACTTCAGCGGCACGGGCAACACGGTCAACTGCAACCACCCCGTCGTGCGCAACTTCGTGCTCGACTGCCTGCGCCACTGGGTCGCCGACTACCACATCGACGGCTTCCGCTTCGACCTCGCGGCCATCCTCGGCCGGGCCCTGGACGGCACTCCGCTGCCCAACCCGCCGCTGCTGGAGCTGCTCGCGTACGACCCGGTCCTGCGGCACACCAAGCTCATCGCCGAGGCCTGGGACGCCGGCGGGCTCTACGAGGTCGGCAACTTCCCGGCGTACGGCCGCTGGGCGGAGTGGAACGGGAAGTACCGCGACACCGTGCGCAGCTTCCTCAAGGGCGACCCCGGGGTGACCGGGGAGCTCGCCACCCGGATCGCCGGCTCGCCCGACCTGTACTCGAGCCGCGGCACCTCCGCCTCGGTCAACTTCCTCACGGCCCACGACGGTTTCACCCTGGCCGACCTCGTCTCGTACAACGACAAGCACAACGAGGCGAACGGCGAGGGCAACAACGACGGGGCCAACGACAACAACAGCTGGAACTGCGGGGCCGAAGGACCGACGGACGACCCCGAGGTCAACCGGCTGCGGCTGCGGCAGATGAAGAACGCCCTGGCCATCCTCTTCACCAGCCAGGGCATCCCGATGCTGCTGGCCGGCGACGAGGTCGCGCGCACCCAGCAGGGCAACAACAACACGTACTGCCAGGACAACGAGCTGTCCTGGTTCGACTGGAGCCAGGTCGACGACAACGCCGAACTGCTCCGGTTCACCCGGGAGATGATCGCCTTCCGCGGGCACCACCGCGAACTGCGCTCCACCTCCCACCCCACCGGCCAGGTCCGCGAGAGCCTCGGACTGCCGGACATCAGCTGGCACGGCGAGCGGGCCTGGCAGCCCGACTGGTCGGCGGAGAGCCGGCTGCTGGCGGTGGCCCGCTGCGGCACCGGGGACGACGACGTGGTGTACGTGGCCATGAACTCGCACTGGGAGCCGCACGACCTGGAGCTGCCCGCGCTGCCGCACGGGCGCAGCTGGCACCTGTTCGCGGACACCGGGGCCGAGGCTCCGCACGACATCCGCACCCCGGGCGGCGAGCCCGAGCTGGAGAACGCCGGGAAGTACCTGATCGGTCCGCGCTCGGTCGTGATCCTGGTCGGCCGCACGCCCGATCCCGAGCTCTAGCCGCACCTGCCCTGACCCAACGCTCCCACCGTACGGCCGAAGGAGACCTCACATGCCGCTTTCCGTGTCCCTGAGCATCGAGGGCGACACCACCGTGATCGAGCTGGCGGGCGAGCTGGACGCCAAGACCGCGCCGGAGTTCCACCAGACCATCGAGAAGGCCGCCGGGCACGGCACCGGCACGGTCGAGATCAGGATGGCCGGTGTCGGCTACATGGCCAGCGCCGGACTGCGGTCCCTGGTCTTCGCCCAGCAGAAGGTGGCGGACCACGTGACCATCAAGGTGGTCGGCGCGATCGAGCCCGTGTCCCGGACCATCCGGACGGCCGGGCTGGACCGCAGCATCGTGCTCTCCGATGAGTGAATCGCATGAGTGACATGGTCGAACTGGCGAGGACGCCCGCCGAACTGGAGGTGCCCGCCACCGTGGGGGCACTGGGCGACATCGCCTCGTTCGTCCTGCGGCTGGCCGGCCGGGCGGCGTTGGACAAGGGCGCCGCGTACCGGATCCGGCTGGCCGTGGACGAGCTGGCCACGAACATCGTGATGCACGGATACCGGGGCGGCGACGGGCGGATCACCGTCCGTGGCCGCTCCGGTCCCGGCCGGGTGCAGATCTCCATCACGGACTCCGCACCGGCCTTCGACCCCGTCGAGGGCTGCCTGCCCCCCGCCCCCGGGACTCCCCCCGAGCGGCGGCGGGTCGGCGGACTCGGCATCCACCTGGCGCTGACCAGCGTGGACGAATTCAGCTACGAACGCAGGGACGGCCGCAACATCAGCACGCTGACTGTGAAGGCTGAGGGGACGGACCCATGCCCTCCACGACCGTGATCATCCTCGACGAGTACCCGCCGCCTCCGCCCGAGCTGCTCGACGCGCTCCGGTCGATGGACGCGGAACTCGTCACCCGCACCCTGGCGGAGCTGCACACCGGCACGCTGGAGGAGCTGCCCTCCGCCGAGGTGTTGCTCGCCCCGGCCGAGGCCGACGGCGAGTCGGTACGCCTCGCCGTACGGCGGCTGCGCCGCTGGGGCGGGGCCCCCATCGTGGTCGTCTGGACGGTGACGGAGTTCGCCGCCCTGGAGGAGCACGTCCGGCTCGGCCACGACTACCTGGTACCGCCCTTCCTGCCCGCCCTCGTCGGGGCCCGGCTGCACAGCTGCTCGGAGCGCGCCGGACTCGGGCGCACTCTGCGCGAAGCCGATGCCCGCGCCGAACTCATGGGATACGAGAAGGAGTTGGAGATCGGCCGGGAGATCCAGGCCGGCTTCCTGCCGGAATCGCTGCCGGTCCCCGAAGGCTGGGAGATCGACGTCCGGTTCCGGCCCGCCCGGCAGGTCGCCGGGGACTTCTACGACGTCTTCGAGATCTCCCGCGGCCGCCGCCTCGCCTTCGTCGTCGCCGACGTCTGCGACAAGGGCGTCGGCGCCGCGCTGTTCATGGCGCTCATCCGCTCGCTGCTGCGGCACACCGCGGAGAACAGCGGACTGCAGCACCTGGTGGCCGCCGGACGGGCCGGCGGCAGCCGGCGGGTCCCGGTGGTCGGCGCGACACCGCTGCTCAACGCGGTCACCGCCACCAACGGCTACCTGACCCGCAACCACCTGAGACAGGGCTATTTCGCCACCCTGTTCTTCGGCGTGCTCGACCCGCTGACCGGCAGCCTCGTGTACATCAACGGGGGCCACAACGCGCCGCTGCTGCTGCGCGCCGAAGGCGGTGACCCGCTCGCCCTGGAGGTCACCGGGCCGGCCGTCGGGGTGCTGCCGGACTGCGTGTTCACCCTCGGCTACGCCCAGCTGAACCCCGGCGACACCCTGTTCGTGTTCACGGACGGAGTGCCCGAGGCCCGCTGTCCGTCCGGCAGCTTCCTCGGTGACGAGCGGATGCTGGAGCTGCTCGCCGGCCCCCCGGTGAGCGGCAGGGAGGTGGTCGACCGGATGGACACCGCCGTACGGGAGCACACGGGCACGGCCGAACAGCACGACGATGTCACCATGCTGGCCCTGCACCGGCCACGTGCGGCGCGGGGGCCGCACGGGGACCGGCCCGCGGCGGCCCGTACGGCGGTGGCCTGATGACCCGGACCATCGTGGTGCACTCGCACCGCGGCGGCACCGGGAAGTCCTCGGTACTGGCGAACCTGGCCCTGCTCATCGCGGGCGAGGGACGCCGGGTGGGGGTGGTCGACACGGACATCCAGTCGCCCACCCTGGACCTGCTCTTCCGGCTCGGCCCGGGCCCCTCCCTGGCCGACTACCTGCTCGGGCGCTGCGAGATCGAGGCCACGGCCCAGCAGACCGGCGTGCCCGGGCTGTACGTCGTGCCGGCCCGGACCGGGACGGCGGCGCTGCGCGACCTCATGACGAGCGGCTACGACGTGGGGCTGCTGCCGGAGGGCTTCGACCGGCTGGCCGACCACTACGCGCTCGACGTGCTGCTGCTCGACACCCACGCCGGGCTCAACAACGAGTCGGTGACCGCCATGGCGAGCGCCGACGTACTGATGATCATGGCCCGGGCCGACCGGATCGACCTCTCCGGAGTCGAGGAGACCATCGCCCTGGCCGGGCGGCTGCCCTGCCGGCGGACCCTGGTCATGAGCATGGCCCCCGAAGGCATTGACGGAGAAACGGTCCGCCGACGTTGCGAGGAGGTGTACGGCGCCCCCCTGGCCGGAATCCTTCCGTATGTGCCGGAAATGGCCGCCCTGTGCGGTGAACGCATATTCGCCGAAGCCCACCCCGACCACCCCCTGGTCGGTGAATTCCGCACCATCATCTCCGCGTTGGACGCACCTCACGAAGTATCGCGCGCCTGACGCTCCCCCCCTTACGCCCCCTGCGGGGGGCGTGTTGAATCGGCAGCGATTCCAGAACAAGGAGAGAAGTCATGAAGATTCTCGTCGTCATGACGGCCAAGGCAACGCTCCATCTGTTGGACGGGGAACAGCACCCCTCGGGATTCTGGGCCGAGGAATTCGTCGTTCCCTTCACCCTCTTCAAGGCCGCAGGCCACACCGTGGACGTGGCGACGATCGGGGGCCAGGCCCCGACGGTCGACCAGACCAGCATCGACCCCCAGTTCCTCCAGTGGGTCCGCCCCCAGGGCTCGCCGGACGAGGACGCGGCCAACGCCGCCGAGTACGTCAGAGTCATCGAGAACACCCCCCAGCTCAAGAACCCCCTCGCGGTGGAATCCCTCACCGAGAAGGACATCGCCGACTACGACGGCATCTATGTCAGCGGCGGCCACGGCGCGATCGGGGACCTGCCCAAGTCCGACGAGCTCGCCCAGATCCTGCGGTGGGCCATCGCCGCGGACAAGCCGCTCGCCACCGTCTGCCACGGCCACACCTCCCTGCTCTCCCTGCGCGACGGCGAAGGCCACTGGCCGTTCGAGGGCTACCGGATGACGGCCTTCTCGCACAGCGAGGAGATGGTCACCAACATGGCCGGCCGGCTCCCGCTGATCCTCGAGGCCGAGCTCACCCGGCTCGGCGCGCGTTACGAGAAGGCCGAGGCGATCTGGGACTCGCACGTGGTCGTGGACCGCAAGCTCACCACCGGCCAGAACCCGTACTCCTCCAAAGCCCTCGCAGAGACGTTCCTGACACAGCTCGCGAAGGGCTAGCACAGCCCCCGCATCCGACACCGGAAGGCAGCCATGACCAAGCGCGCGCTCAGCGACCAGCCCTTGGCCAACCCCGGGAAGCTGTTCATCGGCGGCACATGGGTTTCGGCCCAGGACGGCCGTACCGAGCCGGACATCAGCCCCGTGGACGGACAGGAGATCGTACCGGTGGCCCAGGCCACCGCCGCCGACGCGGACGCCGCCGTGGCGGCCGCCCGCCAGGCGTACGAGGAGGGTCCCTGGAGCAGACTGTCCGCCCAGGAACGCGCGCTGCGGCTGAACCGGGTCGGTGAGCTCATCGAGCGCGACCTGGAGGAGATCGCCCTGCTGGAGACGGTGGACATGGGCAAGCCGTTCGCCTTCTCCAGCACGGTCGACGCCCCGATGGCCGCCCAGCTCATGCACTACTACGCCGGCGCCGTGACCCGCGTCGACGGCTCCTCGCGGGCCCCGGCCGGCGGGCAGCTCGCGTACACCCTGCGCGAGCCGCTGGGCGTGGTCTGCGCGATCACCCCGTTCAACTTCCCGCTGCTGCTGTCGATGACGAAGATCGCACCGGCGCTGGCGGCGGGCAACACGGTCGTCCACAAGCCCTCCCCGGCCACCCCGCTCACCGCACTGAAGATCGCCGAGCTCTTCCAGGAGGCGGAGATCCCGGACGGCGTGCTGAACGTCATCACCGGTCCGGGCGTGGAACTGGGTGAGACCCTCACCGGCCACCCCGACATCGACAAGATCGCCTTCACCGGCTCCACCTCGGTCGGCCAGACGATCATCCGCAAGGCGGCGGGCACCCTGAAGAAGGTGACGATGGAGCTCGGCGGCAAGTCCGCCAACATCGTCTTCGCCGACGCCGACCTGGACGCCGCCGAGGAACTCGCCTTCTTCGGCATCTACTACAACAAGGGCGAGATCTGCACCGCCGGCTCCCGGCTGCTGCTCCAGCGTCCCATCCACGACGAGCTGGTCGAGCGCCTGGTCCGGCGCGCGGCCGCCCTCAAGCCCGGCGACCCGCGCGACCCGGAGACCCTGTTCGGGCCGCTGGCCCACCGCGGCCAGTTCGAGAAGGTCAGCTCGTACATCGAGGTCGGCGAGAAGGAAGGCGCCCTGCTGCGCACCGGCGGCACCGGCTGGACCCCGGAGGGGGCCTCCAGCCAGGGCCTGTACTTCCTGCCGACGATCTTCACCGGCGTCGACAACGGCATGCGCATCGCCCAGGAGGAGATCTTCGGGCCGGTCCTGTCGATCATCCCCTTCGACACCGAGGACGACGCGATCCGGATCGCCAACGACAGCGCGTACGGGCTCGCCGCCGGCGTCCACACCAAGGACCTGCGGCGCGCCCACCGGGTGGCCTCGCAGATCAAGGCCGGCACGGTCTGGGTGAATTGCTACAACCAGTACGACCCCTCCGTGCCGTACGGCGGCTACAAGGCCTCCGGATACGGGCGCGAGTGCGGACCGGAGTCCCTCGAGAGCTACACCCAGACCAAGTCGGTCTGGATCGGCATGGACTGACGACAGACCGAGCGACAGACCGGCCGAAACAGACCGACCGACTGAACGACCGAGCGACCGAGTAGGAGCGGCAATGCGCACAGGCATCATCGGCACCGGGCGGATCGGTTCCACCCTCGCGCGGATCCTGGTGGCGGCCGGGCACGAGGTCTTATTGGCCAACTCCCGCGGCCCCCGGTCCATCGGCCCGTTACTGGCCGAACTGGGTCCGGCGGCCTCGGCGGCGCACCCCGCCGAGGTCGCCGACCAGGCCGAACTGCTGGTGCTGATGGTGCCGTACGCGAGCATCCGCGGGCTCCTTGCGCCCGCGGCCGTCCAGGACAAGGTGCTGGTCGACGCCACGAACGCGTTCGGCGGCGCGGGCGCACCCGCGGATCTGGGCGACCGCAGTTCCAGCGAACTGGTCGCCGAGTGGTATCCCGGCGCCCGCGTCGTGAAATCCCTGAACACCATGCATTTCGAGACTCTCGCCGTCGCCGGCACCGCGGGGGGCGAACGCCTGGCCCATTTCACGGCGGGCGACGACGAGAAGGCAAAGGAAATCGTCGCGGGAATCATCACGGATCTGGGATTCGCCCCCGTCGACACCGGCTCGCTGCACTCCGGAGGAATTCTCCAGCAGCCCGGCGGGCCCCTTTTCAACCGGCCGCTCACGGAAGCGCAGGCGCTGGCATGGATATCTCACTGAACGTGAACGGAAGACCCGAGCAGTTCTCGGCGCAGCCGAACGAACTGCTGGTGGAACGGCTCCGTGACGGCCTCGGGCTGACCGGCACCAAGGTCGGCTGCGACACCGGCCAGTGCGGTACCTGCGTCGTCCAGCTCGACGGCCGGTCCGTCAAGAGCTGTCTGCTCCTCACCGCGTCGGCAGCCGGCTCCCGGGTGACCACCATCGAGGGCGTGACCGAGCGCGGCGGCGAACTCACCGGCCTCCAGGAGGCCCTGCGCCAGGAGCACGGCACCCAGTGCGGGTTCTGCACCCCCGGCATGGTGATGGCGCTCGGCGAGCTCGTCGAGAACACCGCCGACCGCGAGGCGCCCACCGAGCCCGAGATCCGCGAGTGGCTCACCGGCAACCTGTGCCGCTGCACCGGCTACCACAGCGTCGTACGGGGCGTGCAACGCGCCTGCTCCGCAGCCCGGGCCGAGCTCCCCGAGGAGATCGGCGAGGGCGCCGCCGTCTCCGCGTCCGCCGGGTCCGCCGCGTCCGCGTCGGCCTCCGCTTCCGGCAAGGAGGTGTGAGGGAGATGACCGCAGTGACGGGGGACGTTCCCCTCCAGGGATCGGGCCTGCTCGGACAGCCGCTGGACAGCCGCGAGGATCCGCAGCTGCTGCGCGGCGAGGCCACGTACGTGGCCGACATCGACCTCCCGGGCACCGCCCACATGGCGATCCTCGGCAGCCCGGTGGCCCACGCGAAGATCCTCTCCATCGAGACCAAGGCAGCCGAGCAGCTGCCCGGCGTGCTGAAGGTGGCCACGGCGGCCGAATTCACCGGCGTCATGCCGCTGCCCTGCATCTGGATCCCCGGCGGGGTCGAGAGCCACTTCCCGCCCCACCCCTACGGACTTCCCGGCGCCCGCCCGGTCCTGACCGGCGACACCGTCCGGCACGTCGGCGACCCGATCGCCGTGGTCGTCGCCGAGACCCCGCGCCAGGCCGCCGCGGCGCTCGCCGCCATCGCCGTCGAGTACGAGCCGCTGCCCGTGGTCACCCGGGCCGACGAGGCGCTCGCCGAGGGCGCGCCCCAGCTGCACGAGGCCGTACCGGGCAACCTGAACGCGTACTGGACCTGCGGCGACAAGGACCGCACCGACGCGGCCATCGCCGAGGCCGAGGTCACCGTCGAGCTCGACCTGGTGAACCAGCGCACCATCAACAGCCCCATCGAGCCCCGCGGCGCGGTCGGCGACTACAACGCCGCCACCGACGAGTACACGCTCTACGCCTCCACGCAGGGCCCGCACAACCACCGCTTCCTGCTCTCCGCCCTGGTCCTCGGCATCCCCTTCAACAAGCTCCGGGTGATCGCCCCGACCGTCGGCGGCAGCTTCGGCACCAAGGGCTACCTCTACCCCGACATGGCGCTGGTCCTGCTGCTCTCCAAGGCGCTCGGCCGGCCCGTGAAATGGGTGGACACCCGCACCGGCCTGATGAACTCCACCGTCCAGGGCCGCGACCACCGCCAGCACGTGGTGCTCGCCGGCACCCGCGACGGCCGCATCACCGGCCTGCGCGCCACCAGCTACGCCAACCTGGGTGCGTACCCCTCCACCATCGGCCCCGGTGTCGCCACCGCCCTGATGGGACGCTCCATCAGCGGCATGTACGACATCCAGGCCTCCTTCTGCGAGGTGTACGCCGCGTTCACCAACACCGTCTCGCTCGGCGCCCAGCGCGGCAGCGGGCGCGCCGAGGCCGCCTTCCTGATGGAGCGCCTCGTCGACCGGTACGCCTCCGAGATCGGCATGGACCCGGCGGCCGTCCGGCGCAAGAACCTGGTGCCGAAGGAGAAGTTCCCGTACGACAACGGCCTCGGCTGGACGTACGACTCCGGGGACTACCAGCTGAACTTCGACAAGGCGATGGAGCTGTCGGGCTACGCCGACATGCCTGCCCGCAAGGCCGAGGCCCGCAGCCGCGGCAAGCGGCTCGGCGTCGGCATCGCCACCTACGTGGCCATCTGCGGGGTCGGCCCCTCGACCCGGATGTCCAAGGAGGGCATGCTCGGCGGCACCTGGGAGAGCGCGAACATCCGCGTCCACCCGACCGGCGAGGTCACCGTCACCGTCGGCTCCGCCTCCACCGGCCAGAGCCACCACACGGTCTTCGCGCAGGTCGCCGCCGACGAGCTCGAGATCGACCCGGCCCTGGTCCAGGTGTACGAGGGCGACACGCTCAAGGCCCCGTACGGGCAGGGCACGTACGGCTCGCGCTCCTACAGCATGGCCGCGCCCGCCATCGCCCTCACCGCCCGGAAGGTCAAGGCCAAGCTGGTCAAGGCCGGGGCCGTGTTCCTGGGCGTTCCCGAGGAGAAGGTCGTCTACGCGGGCGGCAAGGTCTACGAGGACGGCAACGAGGAGAACGCCAAGACGTTCTCCGAGATGGCGATGGCCATGTGGTACGGCTGGGGGCTGCCCCACGAGATCGAGCCCGCCATCGACGAGACCACCCACTTCGACCCGCCGGACTTCAACTACCCCTTCGGCACGCACGTCGCGGTCGTGGAGGTCGACGAACTCACCGGCGAGACCGAGGTGGTGGCGTACACCGCCGTCGACGACGCCGGCAACATCGGCAATCCGAAGATCGTCCTCGGGCAGATCGAGGGCAGCATCACGCACGGCCTCGGCCAGGCGCTGATGGAGGCCGCCGTCTACGACGAACAGGGCCTGCTCGTCAGCTCCGACCTGACCACGTACGCCCTGCCGCGCGCCGCCGACGTGCCGTTCTTCACCCTCGACAAGACCACCACGCCCAGCCCGCACAACCCGCTGGGCGCCAAGGGCGCCGGCGAGATCGCTACCGTGCCGCCCGCCGCGGCCGTCGTCAACGCGGTCGTCGACGCCCTGTCCGACCTGGGCGTGCAGCACATCGACATGCCGCTCACCCCCGAGAAGGTCTGGCGCCGCCTGCGAGGAGAAGCCGAGTGATCCTCACCGAGTTCGACTACGTACGGCCCGTCGGCCTCGCCGAAGCTCTGACCCTGCTGTCCGGCACCCGGGGCGCCCGGGTGCTGGCCGGCGGCCAGAGCCTGCTGCCCGGGCTGCGCACCGGGGAGGACACCGCCCGGCTCCTCGTCGACGTACGCCACCTCGAGGAGCTCCGCGGGATCGAGCGGACCGCCGACGGCATCCGGATCGGCGCGCTCACCACCCTCGCCCAGCTCGCCGCCCATCCGGCCCTCCTCGCCGAGGCCCCGGAGGTGGCGGCCGCCGCCCGGGCCAACGGCGACCCCCAGGTCCGCAATCTCGGCACCGCCGGCGGGAACCTCGCCGCCGGCGGGCGCGCCACCGACCTGCCGGTCGCGGCCATCGCCGCCGACGCACGGGTCGAGCTGGCCGGACCCGGCGGGCGGTCGACCGTGGCCGCCGAGGAGTTCACCGCCTCCGGGGTGCCCGCCGGGTCCGTGGTCACCGCACTGCTGGTGCCCGCCGCCGGTCGGGCCGCCGCCTTCGAGAAGACCGCCGACCGGGCCACGCGCTACCCGGTCTGCGCCACCGCCGTACGGATCACCCCCGACGGGCCGCGCATCGCGGTCACCGGGGCCACCGCCCGCCCGCTGCGGCTGCGCGGGGTCGAGGACCGGCTGCGCGGGGGCCCGTACACGACGGAGGCCGTGCTCGCGGCCTTCCGCGCCGAGCCCAGGGAGCTGTTCGTCCCCGGGCGCGGCACCTCGGCCGAGTACCTCGGCCACCTCGCGGGGGTGCTCACCGCCCGCGCGCTGCAGAGGGCAGACCAGGCCCTCGCCTGACCGCCCACCACGGGGAGTTGACGCAGTGGCCGAATTGTCCAGGACGACCACGGGGGTACCGGCGGGTCCGGCCGCCCAGGCGGCGGCCGCGGCACCCAGAGGCTCCGGCTTCTGGGTGGTCGGGGCCGTCCTCGTCCTGCTGATGCTCTCCTCGTCCGTACCCTCCGCCCTCTACGTGCTCTACCAGGAGAGATGGGGGCTGTCCTCCGGCATGATCACGGTGGTCTTCGCGCTGTACGCGGTCACCGTGCTGGCCGGGCTCCTGCTGTTCGGGTCCCTCTCGGACACCCTGGGCCGGCGCCCCGTGCTGGGCGTCGGCCTGGTCCTGGCGATGGTCTCCATGGGGATGTTCGCCGGGGCCCGGGGGCTCGGGCTGCTGCTGGCCGCCCGCGCCGTGCAGGGCCTCGCGGTGGGCCTGGCCACCGGGGCGATGGGCGCGGCCCTGCTCGAACTCACCCCGCGCTCGAGGCCGGCGCTCGGCGCCCAGGTCAACAGCGCGGGGCCGACGGTGGGGATCGGGCTCGGCGGGATCGGGGCCGGGCTGCTCGTCCAGTACGCACCCGCCCCGACCGTGCTCAGCTACCTGCTGCTGGTCGCCGCTTTCGCGGTCACGCTGGTGGGGGTGGTCCGGATGCGTGAGAGCGCTCCCGGCACCCGCTCCGGGGGCCGGATGCGGATCAGCGCACGCCGGATCCACGTCCCGGCCGCCGTACGGGGCCGGTTCGCGATCCTCGTCCTGACCATCGTCGCCGTCTGGTCGGTCGGCGGCTTCTACCTCTCCCTCGGGCCGCACCTGGCCCTGTCCCTGCTGCAGAGCAGCAACTACCTCGTCGGCGGGGCCACCGTGGCCCTGCTCGCGGGCGCCGCCACCGCGGCGCAGCTGCTGCTGGGCCGTACCGAGGCCCTGCGCACCGCCGTCCTGGGCCTGTGCGGGCTGTTGGCCGGGCTCGGCCTCGTGCTGCTCGCACTGGGCCTCGGCTCGGCCCCCGTGTTCCTCGTGGCCACGGCCGTGCTCGGCAGCGGCTGGGGCGCGGCGTTCCTCGGCTCGTTCCGGGCGCTGAGCGCGCTGGCCGAGCCGGCGCACCGCGGCGAACTGACCGCCGCCGTCTACGTTTTCGCGTACCTCGCGATGAGCGTGCCGGCCGTGCTCGCCGGAATGCTCACCAACATCCACGGACTGCACCGCACCTCGGTCGGATTCATGGCCGCCGTCGCCGGGGTGTGCGCGCTGGCCCTGTTCGTCACGCTGCGGCTCGCCGCCCGCACCCGGGCCGAAGGGAGCACCACATGAAGGCTGCCGACATGAGCACCGCCGAGCTGCGGTCGGCCCTGCTCGCCCTGGAGATCTTCGCCGGGCTCACCGAGGAGCAGCTGGACTGGCTGGCCTCCGTCTCCGAGCCCCGGGTGCTCGCCGACGGGGAGGTCCTCTTCCGCGACGGCGAGGAGGCCACCGGTTTCCACGTCCTGCTCGAGGGCGGGCTGGTCGTCACCAAGGTCGTCGACGGTCGGGAGGAGGTGCTCACCCGGCACTCCACCGAGGAGGGGAGCGCCGCCGCCGAGGAGCACGACGGAAAGCCCTCCGCCGCGCACCGCTTCACCGGCGAGCTGCCGCTGCTGACGGACGGCGCGTACGTGGCCACCGCCTCCGCGAGCGGGCCGGCGACCACCGTCGTCGCGTACCCGAAGCCGGTGTTCTTCGAGATGCTGACCCGCTGCCACGGCGTGGCGGCCGTCCTGATCCCGGTGCTGGCCTGGCGGATCAAGTCCTCCGAGGTGCAGGCCCGCAAGCGGGCCACCGTCGAGGCGCTCGGCACCCTGGCCGCAGGCCTCGCGCACGAGCTGAACAACCCGGCGGCCGCCGTGGCCCGGGCCGCCCAGGAGCTGGCACCGGCCCTGGAGGGGCTCACCCGGACCGCCCAGGCCTGGGGCGCCGCCGCGACGGGCGCGGAGCGCTCGGTCTTCGACCGGCTCTCCGAGGAGCTCGACAAGCTGCCGCCGCCGGTCACGACCGATCCGTTCGCCCAGGCAGACGCCGAGGAGGAGATCGCCGACTGGGCCGAGGAGGCGGGCACCGAACGGCCCGGACTGCTCGGCTCGGGGATCTCGGACCTCGGGCTGGAGCTGGGCTGGCTGCTGGAGCGGCTGGAAGGGGTCGGGGAGACGGCCCTGCCCGCGGCCCTGGACCACCTGGCGGCCCTGCTGGAGATCCGCTCGCTCGCCGCGGAACTGCGCGCCGCCGGTCCCAGGATCTCCCAACTGGTCGCCGCCACCCGGGATTACGCCAATCTCGACCGGGCGCCCGAGCAGCGTTTCGCGGTGGCCGACGGGATCGAGAACACGCTGGTCGTGCTGCGTGCCAAGCTCGCCGGCATCACCATCGTGCGTGAGTACGAGCCGGGCCTGCCCGAACTGACGGGCTACCCGAGCGAGTTGAACCAGGTGTGGACCAACCTGGTCGACAACGCGGCCGAGGCCATGGAGGGCGCCGGAACGCTCACCCTGCGGGTCCGCGCCGAAGGCGTCTGCCTCGTCGTGGAGGTCGCCGACACCGGGCGGGGAATCCCCGATGACTCGCTGCCGCGGATCTTCGAACCCTTCTACACGACCAAGGACGTGGGGAAGGGCACGGGCCTCGGACTGCACCTCAGCTACCGCATCGTGACCCAGCGCCACCACGGGTCGATCACCGCCCGCTCGCGTCCCGGCGAGACCCGGATGGTCGTACGGCTGCCGCTCACCACGGCCGCCGCCTGCGCCGAAACACCTGATCAACCCACCTCCACCCGCTCCACCACCAGTTGAATGAATGGAGTCGACATGGCCAAGTACGACATCTCCAAGCTGCACCCGGTGTTCGTCCGCCAGATGGAGGCCCTGGCCGCCCTGGACATCGAGGCGGTGATGAAGAACTACACCGACGACGCCGTCCTGCTGCGCTTCGAGGGAGTCTCGGTCGGGATCGAGGCCGTGCGCGAGACGTTCACGGGCTACCTGACGGTGAAGCCCACGCTGGTGGAACTCCAGGAGTACATCGAGACCGAGGACACGATCTTCTACCGCGCGATCATGAATCTGAACGGTGAACCGGAGCACGCGTTCGGGACACTTGTGGTCCGCGATGGCCGGATCTGGCGCCAGACCGCTGGTTTCGGCGGCTGACCACCGATATCTGGGTAGCGTGTGCGGGGAGAGCGAAGGCAGCGCTCTCCCCGTACGTGCAGGCCCCGCCGGAGACCGCGGCGAGGGCCTCGCTGGTGAAATGGCAAAGGGGAGGTCATGGAACGCGAAACCGGACGTGTCGAGGCATTCAGTGACGGGGTATTCGCCATCGTCATCACGATTCTCGTTCTGGAACTGAAAGTTCCGGAAGAAACGGGATCTGACTTCTGGCACGGCGTGTGGGAACAGTGGCCGCACTACGCCGCATACGTGGTGAGTTTCCTCATCATCGGCGTGATGTGGGTGAACCACCACACCATCTTCAGTCACCTCAAGCGGGTGGACAGGCCGCTGTTGTTCCTGAATCTCATGGTGCTGATGGTGGTGTCGGTGATTCCGTACACCACCACCGTGCTCGCCGAGCACCTCGTCGAGGAAGGCGGCTCCGCCAACGCCGCCGCGATCCTCTACAGTTCGGTCACCGTCGTCTACGCGCTGGCGTTCCTGGCCTTCTGGTGGTACGTCACCCGCGTCGGCCACTTGTTCCACGAACGGGTGGACAGGGACGGTGCCCGGGCCACCCGCGTCCGCTTCGGCCTCGGCGCCGTGGCCTACCCCCTGACGGTTCTCCTGTCCTTCTTCTCCGCACCGCTCACTCTCGTCGCACACTTCCTGATCGCGCTCTACTATGCGGCGAACCAGATCCCCATCCCCCTCGTGGTAGAGGAAGAGCGGCTCGAATCTGCCAGCGACCTCAGGAAGTAGCCGCCGTGGCCTACGGCCGTTCTGCACGGTCAAGTAGGGTATTGGATCTAGTGGTCGCGGGGGAGGCCCAGATGGCTCGCGTAGTCCTTCCGGAGGATTCCACGAAGGAAATCTCCGAATTGATCGACGTCCTGATCTCTCTTTTCTTCGAGTCGTTACCCCGGCGGGACCAGCGAAACTGGGCCCGCGTTTATCTCAACGGGCTGGTACGGACCAGTGGGAAGAAAACAATCCGTAACATCGCCGGAACAGGCGCCAGTTCCGTCGAGCAGAGCCTCCAGCAGTTCATCAGCAAGTCACCCTGGGACTGGACCCCCGTACGCCGCTCCCTCGCCCAGTACCTCGAACGCACCGCCCAGCGCCCGCTGGCCTGGGTGGTCCAGCCCATGGTCATAGAGAAGGCCGGCGACCGCTCGGTGGGCGTGGGCCGCCAGTTCGTCCCCCAGCTCGGCCGTACCGCCAACTGCCAGCAGGCCAGCGGCATCTGGCTCGCCTCCAGCGAGGCCAGCTTCCCCGTCGAATGGACCCTCACCCTCCCCGGGCCCTGGACGAGCGAGCTGCTGCGCCGCCGGCGGGCCGGCATCCCCGACACCGCACGCTCGCTCACCCCCGCCCAGGACGCCGTACACGCCGTCCAGCGGATGGCCGCCAGCTGGCAACTCCAGCGCCGGCCCGTGGTGATGGAGGTCGCCAACACCGACATCCCGCAGAGCATCGAGTCCTTCGCCCTGCAGGACATCCCTTTCGTCTTCAAGGTCGACGGCTCGCTGCCCGTCTCGTTCGGTGGCGCCGGCCGGCACAAACCGGGGCCGCACACCGCCCCCGCCCGCGAACTCATCGACTCCCTGCGCTCCCAGCGGCGCGTCGTCGAATGGACCCGGCACGGCCGCGGCGAAGGAGCAGTGACCCTGCTGACCTCGGCCGCCATCCTCGCGACCCCCGGCGAGGACCGGTCCGCACCGCTGTCGCCCACCCCGCTCCTGCTCGTCGGCGCCTGGACCGAAGCCGCCCTGCTGCCCTCCGAGTTCTGGATCACCAACATCGGAGACAGGCCGCTGGCCCAGCTCTTCCTCCTCGCCAAACTCACCGACCGGGTATCCCTCGATTTCACCGAGACCTGCGAACCCGTAGGCATCCGTGATTTCGAGGGCCGCTCCTTCCGTGGCTGGCACCACCACGCCACGCTCGCGAGTGTCGCCCACGCGTCGATGCTGCTCGGTGCACGCGGCAGGATCCCCGACGGCTTCCCCGGGGGGCATGCACGGCCCCCGCTCGGCGGGACGCCCGGTCCCGTGTCCCGCACCGGGACAAGCAGCCCCGTGGCGCGCACCGGCCCGCCGCCGGTGCTGCCGCCGCGGCCGCTGATCCCCGGCCAGAGCGCGAGACGCGAGTACATCCGCTGATGCTCGACATCGCCGAGGAACTCCGCGCGTGGTGCACCGCGCACCGCGAATTCGCCCTGGCCACCGTGGTCGCCGTCAGCGGGAGCGCGCCGCGCGGCCCGGGCGCCTCGCTGGCCGTCGACGCCGGCGGCACCGCGCTCGGCTCCCTTTCCGGGGGCTGCGTGGAATCCGCCGTGCACGAGCTGTGCCTCGACGCGATCGCCTCCGGCGAAGGCGGCGTGCACCGCTTCGGGTACAGCGACGACGACGCCTTCGCCGTCGGCCTGACCTGCGGGGGAGTCCTGGACGTGCTCGTCACCCCGGTGCGCGGGCACGACCTGGTGCGGCCCGTCCTCGGCTCCGTGCTCGAGGCCGCCGCAGCAGGGGCCCGGGCCGCGCTCGCCCGGGTGGTCTCCGGCCCGCAGCCGCAGCTCGGCCGGGCCCTCGCCGTCCACCCCGACGGATCCTACGAGGGCTGCCTGGGCGGGGAGCCGGCCCTGGACCGGGCCGCCGCCGGGTACGTACGGGACCTGCTGCTGGCCGGGCGCACCGGGACCGCCGAGCTCGGCACGGCGGGCGGGCTGTGCGGGCAGCCCCTCACCCTGCTGGTCGAATCCGCCGCCGAACCGCCCCGGCTGATCGTCTACGGGGCCATCGACTTCGCCGCCGCCCTGGCCCGGATCGGGGCCTTCCTGGGGCACCGGGTCACCGTCTGCGACGCCCGGCCCGTCTTCGCGACGCCGGCCCGCTTCCCCGGCGCCGACGAGGTGGTCGTGGACTGGCCGCACCGGCACCTGGCTGCGGAATGGGAGGCGGGCCGGCTGGACTCCCGTACGGCGGTCTGCGTCCTGACCCACGACGCCAAGTTCGACGTACCCCTGCTGGCCCTCGCCCTGCGGCTGCCGCTGGGCTACGTGGGGGCCATGGGCTCGCGGCGCACCCACGCCGAACGCGAGCAGCGGCTGCGCGAGGAGGGGGTGCCGCAGGCCGCGCTCGCCCGGCTGCGCTCGCCCATCGGGCTGGACCTGGGCGGAGCCACCCCCGAGGAGACGGCCCTGTCCATCGCCGCCGAGTTCACGGCGGTCCGGTACGGGGGGTCCGTCGCCCCCCTGGCCCGGCGCCGGGGCCCGGTGCACGGGCGCACCCGGCTCGCCTCCGGGACCAAGGTCCCGTAGGAAACGACCACGGGGCCCGGTATGTCCTGGACGATCAGCCCGGGCGGCATTGATGCCGGGCCATGGGAGAATGAAGTACGTGCGTTTCCTCGGCTGCCCTGCCTGTCGAGGCCGTAGACGGATCCTTCGATCGACTGGGATGTTCAGCACGTGCGTTTCCTCAATGACCAGAAGCCGCCGTACGACCTGACGTACGACGACGTATTCATGGTGCCGAGCCGCTCCGCGGTCGGTTCCCGCCAGGGCGTGGACCTCTCCTCGCCCGACGGCACCGGCACCACCATTCCGCTCGTGGTCGCGAACATGACCGCCATCGCGGGCCGCCGCATGGCCGAGACGGTCGCCCGCCGCGGCGGCATCGTGGTCATCCCGCAGGACATCCCGATCGAGGTCGTCACCGACGTCATCTCCTGGGTGAAGACCCGCCACCTCGTGCTCGACACCCCGATCACGCTGGCGCCCACCCAGACCGTCGCCGACGCGCTGTCCCTGCTGCCCAAGCGGGCCCACGGCGCCGGTGTCGTCGTCGACGCCGACGGCCGACCGGTCGGTGTCGTCACCGACCACGACCTGACCGGCGTGGACCGCTTCACCCAGCTCTCCGAGGTCATGTCGAAGGAGCTCCTGCTCATCGACGCCGACATCGACCCCCGCGAGGCGTTCAACAAGCTCGACGCCGGCCACCGCAAGCTGGCCCCGGCCGTCGACGAGGACGGCAAGCTGGTCGGCCTGCTGACCCGCAAGGGCGCGCTGCGCGCGACCCTGTACACCCCGGCGACCGACGCCAACGGAAAGCTGCGCATCGCGGCGGCCGTCGGCATCAACGGCGACTTCGTGCAGAAGGCCAAGCAGCTGCTCGACGCGGGCGTGGACACGCTCGTCATCGACACGGCCCACGGCCACCAGGAGTCGATGATCAACGCGATCAAGGCCGTGCGCGCGCTGGACCCGCAGGTCCCGATCGTGGCCGGCAACATCGTGGCCGCCGAGGGCGTCAAGGACCTCATCGACGCCGGCGCCGACATCATCAAGGTCGGTGTGGGCCCCGGCGCCATGTGCACCACCCGCATGATGACCGGCGTGGGCCGCCCGCAGTTCTCCGCGGTGCTGGAGTGCGCGGCGGAGGCGAAGAAGTACGGCAAGCACGTGTGGGCCGACGGCGGAGTCCGCCACCCGCGCGACGTGGCGATGGCGCTGGCCGCCGGCGCCGCGAACGTGATGATCGGCTCCTGGTTCGCCGGGACGTACGAGTCCCCGGGCGACCTGCAGCAGAGCGCCGACGGCCGGCTCTACAAGGAGTCGTTCGGCATGGCGTCGGCGCGTGCCGTGCAGAACCGCACGTCGGAGGAGTCGGCGTACGACCGGGCGCGCAAGGGCCTGTTCGAGGAGGGCATCTCCACCTCGCGGATGTTCCTGGACCCGGCCCGCCCGGGCGTCGAGGACCTGATCGACTCGATCATCGCGGGTGTGCGCTCCTCCTGCACCTACGCCGGTGCGGGCTCCCTCGCCGAGTTCGAGGAGAAGGCCGTGGTCGGCGTCCAGTCGGCGGCGGGCTACGCCGAGGGCAAGCCGCTGCACGCCAGCTGGAGCTAGTTCCGCTTTTCCGGTGGCCCCGGGCCCGTCCTCGCGGACGGGTCCGGGGCCACCGGCGTTCGGGGCGCAGGGACCCCGGGGGACCGTTCGGCGTGCCGTTCGACCGGTCGGCGCAGGTGGCGGGCGGATACGCCAAGCGGCGGATAACTCCGGGCGCCGGGTCCGTCACGCTCAGGTCATCCGACCTGGAAGGGGCACCCCGTGGCCAGTACCCTCCGCCGCCGCACCGACGCGCACGCCCTCGCGCGACTGCACAGCGAGCACGGCAAAGCCCTCTACGGCTTCCTCCTCGGTCTCACCTTCGGCGACCGGCACCGCGCCGAGGACCTCCTCCAGGAGACCCTCTTCCGCGCCTGGAAGCACCCCGAGGCGCTGGAGAGCGACCACGCGTCCATGCGGCCCTGGCTCTACACCGTCGGCCGGCGCCTCGCCATCGACGCCCGGCGGGCCCGCCAGGTCCGGCCCGCCGAGGTCGGGCCGGACGCCCTGGACACCCACATGCCGGTAGCCGACGACCGCACCGAGCAGGCCGTCGCCGTCCTCGACGTCCGCGACGCGCTGAGATCACTCAGCCCCGAGCACCGCGCGGTGCTCGTGCAGATCTACTTCCGCGGGCAGTCGGTGTGCGAGGCCGCCGAGGCGCTCGGGGTTCCCGCCGGGACCGTCAAGTCGCGTACCTACTACGCCCTGCGCGCCCTCCGGGAGGCCATGCCCGGCTACGGTCCCGGCCCCCGTACCGGCTCCGGGCCCGTGCGCCGCGCCGCCGCCTGAGCGGCCACCCCCGCCCGTGAGCGGACCTGCAGCTTCGCCAGGATGTGCGACACGTGCGTCTGGACCGTCCGCGTGGACAGGAAGAGGGCGCCCGCGATCTCCGGGTTCGACCGGCCCTGTGCGACGAGCAGGGCCACCTTCAGTTCCGCGGGTGTCAGCGCCTCCCACCCGTTGGACGGCCGCCGCCGCGCCGAGCGGCTGCCGCGCCGGACACCCAGGCTCCGCAGCCGGGCGTCGGCCCGGGCGGTGTCCCACCGGGCGCCCAGGTCCTCGTACGCGGCCGCCGCGCGCGTCAGTGCCGACCGGGCCGCCGCCAGGTCGCCGTGCCAGGCCCGGGCCACCGCGAGGTCCTCCCACGCATGGCCCAGCACCAGCGGCCAGCCGGCGCGCTCCGCCCGCTCCAGAGCCTGCGCCAGCAGCTGCGGGTCCTGCGCGAACAGCCCCCGGCAGCGCAGCAGCGCCAGCGCCGGGCCCGGGTACTCCGCCAGCGCCGCCGCCGCCCGCCCGCAGGCCGCCACCGCCGCCCGGGCCGTCGCGGTGTCCCCGCTGTCCAGGGCCACGCGGACGATCTCCGACAGCACCCAGGGGCGCTCGTACGCCCCCGCCTCGTCCGGGCTGTCCGCCAGCGCCGGCAGCAGCTCGCGCACCGCGTCCGCCGGGCGGCCCGCCCGCTCCGCCAGCAGGGCCCGGGCCAGGAGCACGTGCCCGCTGTAGCGGCGGGCCGCCGGGGCCGCGAACGCGTCCGGCGCGAGCAGCGCGAGCTCGGCCTGCGCCGCCTCGCGCTCGTCCCGGTGGCCGAGTACGAGGGCCCGCAGCCCGTGCACCACCACCGGCAGCCAGCCGTCCGAGACCGGCAGCCCGTCCGCGCGGGCCACCCCGGCGAGCGCCGCGTCCCAGTCCCCGAGCCGGTAGTGGAACTCCGCGAGCCGCGCCTCGGTGACCACCAGCCGTCCCGCCGAGCGGGTGGCGAGCGCCAGCTCCCGGGCCTCCCGCAGCGCCGCCGCGACGGTCTCCGGCTCGTCGAACCGCAGGTGCGCCTCCGCCTGGTTGGCGAGCAGCAGCAGCCGCATGTCGTTGGCCTCCGGGCTGCGCCGGGCGCAGGCGATCCCCTCGGCGACGTGCCGCAGCGACTCCCGGCCGCGGCCCAGGTGGAACAGGGCGAAGGCCATCGCGTGGTGGGCCTCCGCCCCGCACAGCGGATCGCCCAGCCGGGCCGCCTCCGCCACCACCGGCACGGCCAGCGTGTGGGCCTGCGCCGGGCAGTGCAGATCGGCCAGGGCCAGCACCCGGCAGGCCTCCAGCCGCAGCCGGAGCGTGGGGGAGGCGACCTGCTCCGCCAGCGCGTCCTCGGTGACGGCCAGCGAACGGGCCATGTCCCCCTGGATCATCAGCGCCGACACCAGCTTGAAGGCCAGGGCCGCCCGGTGTCCGGGGTCCGTGGCCCGCCCGTGCAGGGTGGCCAGGAGCTCCACCGATTCGGGGCGGCGCAGCATCAGGGCGGCGTCCGCGAGGCTCCCCTCCAGGGCGTCCCGGTCCCCGCAGTCGGCCTGCGCGACGGCCCGCTCCAGCAGTTCGGCGGCCGCTCCGGGCGCCGCCGCGATCAGGGACTGCGCCGAGTCGGCCAGCCAGTGCACCGCCCAGCGGTCCAACGCCCCGCCGGCCAGCAGCTGTTCGGCGGTCCGCTCCGGATCGTGCCCCGCCTCGGCCAGGGCCCGGGCCGCGTCCTGGTGCAGGGCGGACCGGGCGGCCCGGGGGAGCTCCGCGTACAGGGCCCGGCGCAGCGCGGGCTGGCGGAAGCGCAGTCGCTCGCCGGTGTCCTCCAGCAGCCCGGCGAGGAGCGGCTCCTCCAGCTCGGCCAGTACCTCGCGCGCAGGTCTGGCCTGTACGAGGGCCAGTTCGCGCGGGGTGAAGGCCGGGCCGAGCAGCGCCGCATGCCGCAGGGTGGTGTACGCGGGGCGGGAGAGGTAGCCGATGCCCCGCGGGAGGGAGGCGGGCGGATCAGGCAACTCCGCCTCGGTCAGGGTCAGTTCCGCGACGGCGACGGCGTGGGCCTCCGCGGTGTCGATCCCGCCGTCGCCGCTGCCGTCGGCCCGGGACCCGCCGGTGATCTCGATGGACCGGGACCACTGCGCGATCAGGTCCCGCAGCAGCCGGGGATTGCCGCCCGCCTGCCCGGCGGCCTCCCGCAACCGCGGCCCGGGCGCCGCCCCCAGCACGGCGCGGAGCAGCTCGGCCGACTCCGCCCCGGTCAGCGGCTCCAGCCGGACGGCCCGCCCGCGTGGGCCCGCGCCCATCTCGGCGCACAGCTGCTCCACCTCGGGCCGCCGGGGCAGCGGTCTTCGGGTCGCCGCCAGCAGCAGCGGCAGCCGGTCCACCGCCCGGGCCAGGCGCTGCCACAGCAGCAGGCTGGCCGGGTCCGCCCAGTGCAGGTCGTCCAGCACCAGCAGCAGCGGGCCCCGCGCGCACCACTCCTCGACCCCGGACACCAGCAGGTCCATGGCCGCAAGCCACGCCCCGCCGGGCTGCGCCGCCTCCCGGGCCTCGCGGAGCAGCGCGACCACGGCCGCCCGGCCGGGGCCCTCGGGATGCAGGCAGTCCAGAGCGGCCCGCAGCGGCAGCTCCGCCGTGAAGGCGTCGGCGGCCCCGTAGCGCACCCGGCTGCCCAGCGCGGCCGCCTCGGCCAGCGCCTCGCGCACCAGGGCGGTCCGGCCCGCGCCGGGCTCGCCCTCCACGATCAGGTGCCCCCCGCTGCCGCGCGCACCGCCGCGCACCCAGTCCCGTAACTCTTCCCGCAGTCGTTCACGCCCGACCCGCACGTCGGCGTCCTCCCCAGACGTCTCCCGGCTGCCGGCGGGGTATCCCCGCCGGCCGGTCCGCGCCTCCGCCAGGATGGCATGCCGGCGGGGCGATCAGTAGCGGGGGAGCTGCTCACCCGGCGGTGAACTGTGCACGCCCGCACGGTACTTGGGGACCCGGAGGGTGATCTTCATGCCCGCGCCGACCCCCGTCTCGATCACCGGGCCGTACGCGTCCCCGTACACCTGCCGGATCCGCTCGTCCACGTTCGTCAGCCCGATGCCCGACGAGGAGCCACTGCGCTCCCCGGCCAGGATCCGGCGCAGCAGGGCCGGATCCATCCCGACCCCGTTGTCCTCGATGGTGATCACGGCCTCCGCACCCGCGTCCCGGGCGGCGATCGTGATCAGGCACTCCCCGGTGGTGTCCTCCAGCCCGTGCTTGACGGCGTTCTCCACCAGCGGCTGCAGGCACAGGAACGGCAGCGCCACCGGCAGCACCTCGGGCGCCACCTGGAGGGTCACCTTCAGCCGGTCCCCGAACCGGGCCCCGGCCAGGGCCAGGTACTGCTCGATGGAGCGCAGCTCCTCGGCGAGGGTGGTGAACTCGCCGTGCCGCCGGAAGGAGTAGCGCGTGAAGTCGGCGAACTCCAGCAGCAGGTCCCGGGCCCGCTCCGGATCGGTGCGCACGAACGAGGCTATCGCGGCGAGGGAGTTGAAGATGAAGTGCGGGGAGATCTGCGCCCGCAGCGCCTTGATCTCCGCCTCCATCAGTCGCGTCCGCGAGCGGTCCAGCTCGGACAGCTCCAGCTGGACGGAGACCCAGCGGGCGACCTCCGTCGCGGCCCGCACCAGCACCGCCGACTCGCGCGAACCGTACGCGACGAGCGCGCCCAGCATCCCGTCCTCGCCGGTGAGCGGGGCGACCACCGCCCACTTGAGCGGGCAGTCGGGGCGGGTGCACTCGGTCCGTACGCTCTGGCTGCGCCCCGAGTTCAGCATCACGGTGACCCGGGCCATCGCCCGCCGCTGGTGGTGGTCGGCGCCCGGGCCGTCCCAGGCCAGGACCGCATCCCGGTCCGTGAGGCACAGGGCCTCGGTGCCCAGCAGGGAGCGCAGCCGTCTGGCGGCCTTGCGGGCGGCGTCCTCGGTGAGCCCCGCGCGCAGCGGGGGAGCGGCGAGCGAGGCGGTGTGCAGGGTGTGGAAGGTGGCCCGCTCCACCGGGGTCCCGAGGTCCAGGCCGGTCGCCCGTTCGCCGCGCCGGGCGTGCCACCGGCCGGCGGCCCAGCCCAGGCCGAGCAGCAGGGCCGCACCCGCTGCCGCCAGAACCGCGAGCACCGCTCCGGTCACGGAGCACCGCCCACGCGGGTGCCGGATCCGGCACCGGCCCCGGTCACGCTTTCCGGCAGGTGCAGCCGGGCCAGGGTCGCCGCCGTTCCCGCCGGTACCCGCGACCGGGTGACCAGCGACACGAGCACCATCGTCAGGAACCCCAGCGGTACCGACCACGCCGCCGGCCACGCCAGCAGCGTGTGCACCCAGCCCGCCGGGGGCAGCCCCGCCCGCGTCGCCAGCACCGCGCCCAGCGCCGCCCCACCGCCCGTGACCAGCCCCGCCACCGCACCAGGCGGGGTCAGCCCGCGCCACCAGATGCCCAGCACCAGCAGCGGACAGAACGACGAGGCCGACACCGCGAAGGCCAGCCCCACCGCGTCCGCCACCGGCACGTCGGTCAGCGCCACGCTCCCGGCCAGCGGTACGAGCATCGCCACCAGCACCGCGAACCGGAACGTCCGCACCCCGCGGGCCGGCAGCACGTCCTGGTGCAGCACCCCGGCCACCGCCATGGTCAGCCCCGAAGCCGTCGACAGGAACGCCGCGAACGCGCCCCCGGCCAGCAGCGCCCCCAGCAGGTCGCCGAGCACCCCGCCCAGCATCCGCTCCGGCAGCACCAGCACCGCCGCGTCCGCGTCCCCGGTGAGGGCGAGCTCCGGCGCGTACGTGCGGCCGAGCACCCCGTACACCGGCGGCAGCAGGTAGAAGCAGCCGAGCAGCCCGAGCACCACGAGCGTGGTGCGCCGCGCGTCGCGGCCGTTGGGGCTCGTGTAGAAGCGCACGGCGACGTGGGGCAGGCCCATGGTGCCGAGGAAGGTGGCCAGCACCAGCCCGTACGTCGCGTACAGGCCGAGTGCCGGCCGGTCCCCGTCCAGCGGCTGGGACCAGCGGGAGGCGTCCGGCCCGGACGTCGCCCGGGTCTGCGGGACCCGGGTGTCCGGGGCGAACTCGAGCCGCGCGCGGGCCCGTACGGAGTGCTCCCCGGGTTGCAGCGTCAGCGGGGCCGCCGCGTACGTCCGCCCGTCCACCTGCCCGGTGACCTTCAGCGTCAGCGGCGCGTCCAGGGACAGCCGGACGTCCTCGGCGAGCGTGACGGCGGTGTGCTCGCGGAAGACCGCCGGGGCGTCGAACGAGGCCCGGGGCGCGCCGTCCCCGGCCCAGGCGGCGAGCAGGAAGAAGGCGGGCACCAGCAGCGCGGTGAGCTTGAGCCAGTACTGGAAGGCCTGCACGAAGGTGATGCTCCGCATCCCGCCGGCCGCGACGGCCGCGGTCACCACGAACGCGACGACCACCCCGCCCACCCAGTGCGGGGCGCCGGTCAGGATCTCCAGGGTCAGCCCGGCGCCCTGCAGCTGCGGCAGCAGGTACAGCCAGCCCACCCCGACCACGAACAGCACCGCGACGCGGCGCACCGCCTGCGACTCCAGCCGGGCCTCGGCGAAGTCGGGCAGCGTGTACGCCCCAGAGCGCCGCAGCGGGGCCGCCACCAGCGCGAGCAGCACCAGGTATCCGGCGGTGTAGCCGACCGGGTACCAGAGCATCTCGGGCCCCTGGAGCAGCACCAGCCCGGCCACTCCCAGGAAGGAGGCCGCGGAGAGGTACTCCCCGCTGATCGCGGCCGCGTTGAGCCGGGGCCCCACCGTCCGCGAGGCGACGTAGAAGTCGGAGGTGGTCCGCGATATCCGCAGGCCCAGCGCGCCGACCAGCACCGTGACCAGGACGACGACGGTGACCGCGGTCAGCGCGTACGTCTGGTTCACCGGCCGGTCCTTCGCCGCGGGGATGCAAGGGGGTACCGGAGTCTACGCACGCCCGCCGACCGGGCAACAGGCGTGATCCCGGCCGATCCCGCCCGTTCCCACCGGCCGAAAAGGGGCGTCGGCGTCAGCGGGCGGGGTCGCGGTGCTCCGCGCAGTCCCGCAGGGCGATCTCCAGTTCCACGTACGAATCCTCGGCGCGCCGGAACGCGAGGGTCAGGGCCGCCTCCGCACGGGGCGGCAGCTGCTGCCGGACCCCCTCGTTGGCCTCGTACAGTACGTCGGCCCAGCGCGCGGCGGCGCTGCGCAGCCGGGCGATCAGCACCTCGGCCTCGGCGGGGCCGGCGGGCGGGGTCCTGGGCAGTACGGCCAGCGCGTCGAGCAGCGCCTGGATCTCGGCCATCCGCACCCCCCGCTCGTTCCGGCCTGTTCCTTCCGGACCGGCGGCTCCACGATAGGTGCGGGCGGGGCCGGCCGCGGGCGCCGGAGCCCGCCCTGCGACCGACGGCGGCAGCGGGGCGCCGTACGTCCCTTGCGGTGCGACGAACGGCGCCCCGGCACGCCGGACGGTCGGCGCGCCCGCCGGACGGCCGCCTGGCCGCCTGGCCGCGTGGCCGTGCGGCTGTCCGGTCGCGCGGCTATCCGGTCGCCTGGCGCATGAGCAGGTCCCGCAGCTGCCGGGCGTGGCGGCGGCTGACCTGGAGCTCGGCCGATCCGACGCGGACGCTGGTGGTGCCGGCGTCGAGCCGGAGCTCGTCGATCCGGCCCAGCGCCACCAGGTGGCGGCGGTGGATGCGGACGAACCCGCGGGCCGCCCAGCGCTCCTCCAGCGTGGAGAGGGGGATGCGGACCAGGTGGCTGCCCTCGTCGGTGTGCAGCCGGGCGTAGTCGCCCTGGGCTTCGACGTACGCGATGTCGGCGATCGCCACGAACCGGGTGACGCCGCCCAGTTCGACGGCGATCTGGTCCGCGGTGCGGTCGGCGACGGTGACCTCGGGGGTGGGGCGGCGCTGGACGGGCACGACCGGACCGGCCGGTTCCGTTGGCTCGGGCAGCAGCGCGGCGGCCCGGCCGAGCTGGGCGCAGGCCCGCCGGACGGCCTCGGCGAGCCGCTCCGGGCGGACGGGCTTGAGTACGTAGTCCACGGCCTTGAGGTCGAAGGCCTGTACGGCGAACCCCTCGTGGGCGGTGACGAACACGATCAGCGGCGGCTGGGCGAACCCGGCCAGCAGCCGGGCGATGTCGAGGCCGGTCAGCCCCGCCATGTGGATGTCGAGGAAGACCACGTCGATGCCGTCGGGCCCGTCCGGGCCGGTCTCCAGGGCCCGGGTGATCCGCCGCAGGGCCTCGGTGGCGTCCGAGGCGCCCTCGGCGCTCAGCACCCGGGGGTCGGAGCGCAGCAGGTAGAGCAGTTCCTCGAGGAGTGGTTTCTCGTCGTCGACGGCCAGTACGCGCAGCATGCGGTGGAGTCTATGGACGAGTGCGCCAGGGCGGAACGGTGCGCGGCCCGCCTGCCGGGGGGAGGGGGCAGGGGGCCGCGCGGTTCGGGAGTGGGGGGGAGGAGGAGCGGATCAGGACGTGGTGATCAGCTTGCCGTCGGGGGAGACCGCGTACCAGGTGCCGCCGACGCCCTGGCCGTTGATGTCACCGGGCTTCTTGTCACCCGTGAAGGTGTAGACGGGCCAGCAGTCGATCGCCTGCTGCTTCATGCCGTCGGGGCGGTCCAGGACGGAGTAGCCCTTCTCCACGATGCCCTTGGCGTTCGCCTTGTCCACCGGGGCCACCACCGGCCACTTGGCCACGCAGTCGCCCGTGCAGTTGGAGGCCATCGGCCAGGCGGTGTCCTTCTTGAAGCGGTAGACCGTCATCCCGTTGCCGTCGACGATGTGGTCGCCGAGCTTGGGGTCCTTGGCCACGGTCAGTGCGCCCGAGGCCTGGCCCGCACCGGCGGGGGCGGCGGGGGCGGCGGCGGCCTTCGCGGCCTTCTTGCCGTCGGGGGCGAAGGCGAACCAGGTCCCGCCGACGCCCTGCCCGTTGGTCTCACCCGCCTTGGTGTCCTTGCTGTAGCGGTACACGGGCCAGCCGGCCACCGTCAGCTGCTTGCTGCCGTCCGCGCGGACGACCTCGCCGAGCAGCGCCGGGTCCATGCCCGCGGCGGCGGTGGCGTCGCCGGCCGCGACCACCGGCCAGGTCTTCGCGCAGTCCCCTTCGCAGTTGGACTTCGGCGGCTTGGCGGTGTCCTTGTCGAAGCGGTAGAGGGTGAAGCCGGCGCTGTCGGCGAGGACCGGGCCGAGCTGCTCGTTCTGGGCGATCGCCAGCTGGCCCGCGGCCTTGGCGCCCGATTCGGAGGCGGTCCCCGCACCTGCGGCGGATCCCGCGCCGTAGTCGGAGCCGTAGTCGCCGGCTCCGGAAGCGGGAGCCTGGGATGCGGCGCCGGCCGGCTTCGCGGCGCCGGCCTTGGTGTCGTCCCCGCCGCAGGCCGTCGCCGTCAGGGCGACGACAACTGCCACGGCCGCCAGGGTGGTTCCGCGCTTGATGCCCATCTTGATCTCTCCCACGTGTGGTGTCTCCGTGTCCGCCGCCCGTTTCCGGTGCGTCGGCAACTCTGCGAAGGACACGCCCTGTCGGGGTCGATCTGTTCAAGCGGATTCCTGTGGGCTGTTTCACTCACCCGGCATCGAACCCGGCCCGCCGCAGAGCCGTGACCACAGCGAGGCCGAGGACCTGGTGTCCGGTGTCGTTGGGGTGCAGCCCGTCCGCCAGGTGCTCAGGACCGAGCAGGTCACGGCCCTGCAGCAGGGCCAGGCGGTCGTCCCCGGCGGTGATCCGGTCGCGGGTGGCCCGCTCCATCGCATCGCGCAGGGCGCCCAGGGTGGCGCCGAGCCGGTTCGGGGTGCGTTCGGCGTCGGGCCGCAGCACGGGGGAGACCAGCAGCAGCGGCGTCCGGGGGTGCCCCTGGCGGACCAGGTCGAGGAACGCGCGGGTGGTCTCGTACAGCAGTGGCGCCGAAAACGGCACGCGGGACCAGCAGTTGGTGCCGAAGGCGAGGGTGAGGGCGTCGGCGGGGAGACCGGCGATCTGCTCGGCGGTGGCGAGCTCCCCGCGCGCGGCACCCGCGTACCCGAGGTTGACGGTGTCCCACCCGAGCGCCCGGCCGGCGACGGCGGGCCAGCCGTGGGCGGGCCGGGTGGACCACCAGCCCTCGGTGATCGAGTCGCCGTGCACCACCCAGCGCGGTGCGGGCGGCGCCGGGGCCACGGAGCCGCCGATCCCGCGCAGGCCGAGGATCAGCGGGGACTGCCCCTCGGGCGGGTGCAGGGTGAACGGGCCTGGCCCGCCCGGGAGTTCGATGCGTACGACGGCCTCCACGGCCGGTTCGGTCCACACCTCCCGGACCACCCCGTGGCGGTCCCACAGGGCGAAGCCGTGCGCGAGGTCGCGCAGCGCGTCGGTGGGGCCGGGCACGGTCGCCCGGTAGCGGATCTCCACCGCACGGGCCGCCTGCGCCGTGAACTCCAGACGCACCCCTATCGGCAGAGTGGCCCGCTCGCCGGTGTCCCAGGGCAGCCGCATGCTGTCCGCCGGGTCGGCCCGTACGGGACGCCCCTTGTCCAGCCAGGCGACTCCGCGCAGGAACGGCCCCGGGTCCAGCCAGTGCGTGGCGGTGCTCTCGGCGTTCACTGCGCGCCTCCGGTCGTCGGTGGGTCTCGGATCCGGAGGGGGTCCGCGCCCCTCGGTGCCACCGCGTTCACCCGTACCCCGGACGGGCCCGGTTCACCGCCGCGGAGCGCAACCGTGAGATCGGGCCGGCCAGGGCGGCATGCTGCGGCAGATCTGACGAGGTGTCAATAAAGGGGGATGAGGATGCCGGGCGCACCGATCGATCATCCGTGCGCAACAAAGGACCATCCGGGACAGATCCGCGCAACGATCGTGCGGCAATGTGCAAGGATGGTGCATTACGGGCGGTATCAATCAGCTCGTAGGCTCACTCGCTGTACGTGGAGTGGCGTGGACCGCCTGCTCGGCGGTCCTCCCCATGCCCAGGCTCTTGTCTGTGTCCTGCTCCGGACCGCTGCGGTCGATGCCTCAGTCCCCATCCGCAGTGTCTAAGGAGTCCCCTCGTGCTCGAAACCGGCCAGGCGCCACCGCTCGCCTCCGAGCCCCGCAAGCCTGTGAACCCGCTGCTGCGCCGCAAGCCGGTCGAGCAGATGGTCGCCGAGGGAGGCCAGGGCGAGGGCGGCACGCTGCGCCGCTCGCTCACCATGTGGCAGCTGACCATGATCAGCATCGGAGCCACCCTGGGCACCGGCATCTTCGTCGTCCTCGGCGAGGCGGCCCCCAAGGCCGGCCCGGCCGTGACGATCTCCTTCATCATCGCGGGCCTGACCGCGCTCTTCTCGGCCCTCTCCTACGCGGAGCTGGCCGGATCGGTGCCGGTCTCCGGCTCCTCTTACTCGTACTCGTACGTCACCATGGGCGAGTTCATCGCCTGGGTCTGCGGCTGGTGCCTGGTCCTGGAGTACGCCGTCTCGGTCTCCGCGGTCGCCGTCGGCTGGGGCCAGTACCTCAACGAGCTCCTCGACGGGACCATAGGCATCACCCTCCCGGAGAAGCTCTCCGCCGCCCCGCTGGGCGACGGCGGCTTCATCAACCTGCCGTCGCTGGTCGTCGTCCTGCTCGCCATGGTCTTCCTGATGCGCGGTGCCAAGGAGAGCGCCCGCATCAACACGATCATGGTCGTCGTGAAGATCGTCACCCTGGTGCTCTTCATCGGCATCGGCGTCATGGGCATCAAGTCCGGCAACTACGCCCCGCTGGCCCCGCTCGGCGTCACCGGCATCAGCGCCGCCGCCTCCACGCTGTTCTTCTCGTACATCGGCTTCGACGCCGCCTCCACCGCCGGTGAGGAAGCCAAGAACCCGAAGAAGGACCTGCCCCGCGCGATCATGCTGTCGCTCGGCATCGTCACCGTCCTCTACGTCCTCGTCGCCTTCGTCGCCGTCGGCGCCATGCCGTGGCAGGACTTCGAGGGCACCGAGGCTGCGCTCGCCCAGATCATGACCGACGTCACGGGCCACAGCGTCTGGGGCGTCGTCCTCGCCGCCGGCGCCGTCGTCGCCATCGCCTCCGTCGTCTTCGCCGTCCTCTACGGCCAGACCCGCATCCTCTTCGCGATGTCCCGCGACGGCCTCGTGCCCAAGGTCTTCGCCAAGGTCGACGAGAAGAGCGGCGCCCCCCGCGCCAACGTGCTGATCGTCTCCCTCTTCTGCGGCGCCCTGGCGGCGTTCATCCCCCTGGGTGAGCTCGCCAACGCGACCAGCATCGGCACCCTCTTCGCCTTCGCCCTGGTCAACGTCGCCGTCGTCATCCTGCGCCGCACCAAGCCCGACATGCCGCGCACCTTCAAGGTGGCGCTGTTCCCGGTCACGCCGATCCTCGGCTTCATCGCCTGCGCCTACATGATGTACAGCCTGCCGGTCGCCACGTGGGTCGCGTTCGGTGGCTGGATGGCCGCCGGCCTCGTGGTCTACTTCCTGTACGGCATCCGCCGCTCCCGCCTGGCCACGGAAGACGTGGCCGCAGCAGAAAAGTGATCCACCCGCAGTGCGACTGAACGATCTCGACGAACGCATCGTGCACGCCCTCGCCGAGGACGCCCGCCGCTCCTACGCGGACATCGGCTCCGAGGTCGGACTCTCGGCCCCGGCCGTGAAGCGACGCGTGGACCGGCTGCGGGCCGAGGGAGCCATCACCGGCTTCACCGTCCGCGTCGACCCCGCCGCCATGGGCTGGGAGACCGAGGGCTTCATCGAGATCTACTGTCGCCACAACACCTCGCCGGACGACATCCGGCGGGGGTTGGAGCGGTACCCGGAGGTGGTGTCCGCGTCGACCGTCACCGGCGACGCGGACGCCCTCGTCCAGATCTTCGCCTCCGACATGCGCCACTTCGAGCGGGTGCTCGAGCGCATCGCCGGCGAGCCCTTCGTGGAGCGCACCAAATCGGTGCTCGTCCTCTCCCCGCTGCTGCGCCGCTTCACCTCGGGCGCGCCTGCATAAGGCCCGGCTACGCCCTCGTGCCGGCCTCAGCGGTGTGCGCGGGGCCCAGCAGGGCCCGGCGTTCCTCTTCGGTCAGCCCGCCCCACACCCCGAACGGCTCGCGGGTCCGCAGCGCGTGCTCCAGGCACGCGGCACGCACCGGGCAGACGGCACACACCCGCTTCGCGGCCTCGTCGCGGCCCTCCCGCTCCTCGCCCCGCTCGCCGGCCGGGTGGTAGAAGCGTCCGGGGCCCAGGTTCCGGCAGGCCGCCCGTAGCTGCCACTGCCAGTGATGGTGCGCGGCGCCGGGCAGGCGGGAGACGTCGGTCATGGCAGTTCCTTTCGCTGTCCTCGGCATGACCTCGCGTGTGACCGCTCTGCGCCCCCTGAAACCTGCCGTTTCGCCCCTGCCGGCGCAGCCCTCCGGTCAGACCCCGGCGTCCGGGGTGCGCAGCCCGATGAAGAGCGGCCGGCGGCGCAGCGTGAATCCCATCGACTCGTAGAGCGCGATCGCCCCGGTGTTGTCCGCCGCGGCGTGCAGGAACGGGCGATCGCCGCGCTCCCGGATCCCGGCGGCCACCGCCCGGATCAGCCGGCCCGCGAGCCCCTTGCCCCGGTGGTCCGGGTGCGTGCACACCGCGCTGATCTCCGACCAGCCCGGCGGCCGCATCCGTTCCCCGGCCATCGCGACGAGCCGGCCCTCGTGCCGGATCCCGAGGTACGTGCCCAGCTCGACGGTGCGTGACAGGAACGGCCCCGGTTTCGTGAGGTCGACCAGCTCCCGCATCTCCGGTACGTCGGCAGGCCCCAGCAGGACCGCTTCGGGCGCGGCCTCGGCCCGTACCGCCCCGCCGTCCAGCTGTACGCCCGGTATCGAGGCCGTCGTCGTCCACCCCGCGGGCGGGGTCGGCAGCCCGGTGACCCAGACGGGGGCGCCGGGCCCGGCCAGCGCGGCCAGATCGGCCCAGGCCCGCGGGTCGTCCGGGTCCGCGAGCGCGGCGAACGGCGAGGCCTCCGCGACGTACCGGGCCGCGAGGCCGGCGGGCCCGGTCTCGGCGAAGGCACGACTCGGGCCGCTCAGAGCGGCCCAGACCGGATTGTCGAGTACGTGGACGGGCGTGGCCGTGCCGGTGTCGGGCGACATGGGGTGGCGGACTCCTTCCCTCGGTAGCGGCCGCAGGCCCGTCCACCAGCTCCTTGACGGCCCCGCGCACCGCCACGAGACTGCTGGTGACGACGGTCATGAGGGTCAGCGTCCGCCGAGGGCCGGTTTATGCCCCGGCCGCCGTGCAGAGCGGCCGACGGCCCCGCGCAACGAATCTCCGTACCCGCTGCGAAACACGCAACGAATCGATGCGCTGAGCGCAACAGTCATGGCTTGTCGGGGTCGAACGGGTGAACGTACCTTCAATAGGACCCACTCCCCTCCTGCCACAGAGGTACGCCCATGCCCCCGCTGCGCACCGCCCTCCTCCAGAGCTCCGGACGGCTCGGCGACACCGCCGAGAACCTGAAGGCGCTCGACGAGGCTGTGGAGCGCGCCGCACAGGCGGGTGCCGGACTCCTCGTGACCTCGGAGATGTTCCTGACCGGCTACGCGCTGGAGGTCCAGGACATCGCCGCCCTCGCCGAGGCGGCCGACGGCATGTCGGCCCGCGCCATCGGCGAGATCGCCCGCCGCCACGGGGTCGCCGTCCTGTACGGCTACCCGGAGCGCGAGGGCGAGACGGTGTACAACGCGGCCCAGCTCGTCGGCCCGGACGGGGTCCGGCTGGCGAACTACCGCAAGACCCACCTGTTCGGCTGCTTCGAGCAGGACGCCTTCACCCCCGGCGACACCCCCGTCGTCCAGGCGGAGCTGAACGGCCTCCGCATCGGCATCATGATCTGCTACGACGTGGAGTTCCCGGAGAACGTCCGCTCCCACGCCCTGGCCGGCACCGACCTCCTCCTGGTGCCGACCGCGCAGATGCACCCCTTCCAGTTCGTCGCCGAACAGCTCGTCCCCGTACGGGCCTTCGAGAACCAGATGTACATCGCGTACGTCAACCGCACCGGTCCGGAAGGCGAGTTCGAGTTCGTCGGACTCAGCTGCCTGGCGAGCCCCGACGGGGTCACCCGGACCAGGGCCGGCCGCGGTGAGGAGCTGGTGATCGGCGAGGCCGACCCCGAGCTGCTGGCCGCCTCGCGCGAGAACAACCCGTACCTGCGCGACCGCCGCCCCGGGCTCTACGCCTCCCTCGTCTGAGTCCCGCCAGCGCCCTCCCCCCTGCCCCACCCCCGCAAGGAGCCGTACCCCATGACGTCCACGGTGCCCACCACCGCCGTCCCGCACAGCGACGGACAGCCGCCGATCACCATGTTCGGGCCGGACTTCCCGTACGCGTACGACGACTTCCTGGCCCACCCTGCGGGCCTGGGCCAGGTCCCGGCGACCGAGTTCGGCACCGAGGTCGCGGTCATCGGCGGCGGCCTGTCCGGCATCATCTCGGCGTACGAGCTGATGAAGATGGGCCTCAAGCCCGTCGTGTACGAGGCCGACCAGATCGGCGGCCGGCTGCGCACCGTCGGCTTCGAGGGCGCCGGCACCGAGGGCCTGACCGCGGAGATGGGCGCCATGCGCTTCCCGCCGTCCTCCACCGCGCTCCAGCACTACATCGACCTCGTCGGCCTGGTCACCGAGCCCTTCCCGAACCCGCTCGCCGACGCGACCCCCTCGACGGTCGTCGACCTCAAGGGCGAGACGCACTACGCCGAGACCATCGCCGACCTCCCGCAGATCTACCGCGACGTCGCCGACGCGTGGAACGCCTGCCTCGACGAGGGCGCCGACTTCTCCGACATGAACCAGGCGATGCGCGAGCGGGACGTCCCGCGCATCCGCGAGATCTGGGCGAAGCTCGTCGAGAAGCTCGACGACGAGACCTTCTACGGCTTCCTCTGCAAGTCCGAGGCCTTCCAGTCCTTCCGCAAGCGCGAGATCTTCGGCCAGGTCGGCTTCGGCACGGGCGGCTGGGACACCGACTTCCCGAACTCCATCCTGGAGATCCTCCGCGTCGTCTACACCGAGGCGGACGACCACCACCGCGGCATCGTCGGCGGCTCGCAGCAGCTGCCGGTGCGCCTGTGGGAGCGCGAGCCCGAGAAGATCGTCCACTGGGCCCAGGGCACCTCGCTGTCCTCCCTGCACGACGGCACCCCGCGTCCGGCGGTGACCCGCCTGCACCGCACGGCCGGCAACCGCATCACGGTCACCGACGCCGACGGCGACATCCGTACGTACCGTGCCGCGATCTTCACGGCCCAGTCCTGGATGCTGCTGTCGAAGATCGCGTGCGACGACACGCTCTTCCCGATCGACCACTGGACGGCGATCGAGCGCACCCACTACATGGAGAGCTCGAAGCTCTTCATCCCGGTGGACCGCCCGTTCTGGCTGGACAAGGACGAGGAGACGGGCCGCGACGTCATGTCGATGACCCTCACGGACCGCATGACGCGCGGCACGTACCTCCTGGACAACGGCCCGGACCAGCCGGCCGTCATCTGCCTCTCGTACACCTGGTGCGACGACAGCCTGAAGTGGCTGCCGCTGTCCGCGAACGAGCGGATGGAGGTCATGCTGAAGTCCCTCGGCGAGATCTACCCGAAGGTCGACATCCGCCGCCACATCATCGGCAACCCGGTGACCGTGTCGTGGGAGAACGAGCCCTACTTCATGGGCGCGTTCAAGGCCAACCTGCCGGGCCACTACCGCTACCAGCGGCGCCTGTTCACCCACTTCATGCAGGACCGCCTCCCCGAGGACAAGCGCGGCATCTTCCTCGCGGGCGACGACATCTCCTGGACGGCGGGCTGGGCCGAGGGCGCGGTCCAGACGGCGCTGAACGCGGTCTGGGGCGTCATGCACCACCTGGGCGGCTCCACGGACGCCACCAACCCGGGCCCGGGCGACCTCTACGACGAGATCGCCCCGGTCGAACTCCCGGAGGACTGACCCACCCGGTCCCTCCGGCCCCATGACCACGGGCCGCCCCCGCGCCACGAGCGCGGCGGCGGCCCGTTTTCATGCCCCGGCTCAGGAGGTCGGCGTCAGGAGGCAGCGGCCGACCAGGCCGACGCCGGCGTCGAGCGAATCCGTGAACTCCTCCGCCAGTTCGGGGGAGCGGCGCAGGGTCCACAGCAGGCGGGCCGCCGACCAGGCGGCGCCCCGGGCCCGGTCCAGGCTCCACGAGCCGAGCAGGTGCGTCAGCGGGTCGGCGACCTCCAGCAGGTCCGGGCCCGGCATGAGGTCCTCCCGGATGTGCTCCTCCAGGCAGACCAGGGTGTCGCCGACCCGGTCGAAGTCCGCCTCCAGGGCCCGCGGTTCGCAGTCCAGCGCCCGGCAGGTGGCCACCACCGCCAGCGCGAGGTCGTGCCCGATGTGCGCGTTGATCCCGGCCAGCGCGTGCTGCAGCGGGCGGATCCCCGGGTGACGGCGGTACTGCAGCAGCGGCCGCCAGCACGCCGGGGCCCGGTCGGCCTCCACCGCCGTCAGGTACCGCTCCGCGAACCGTACGCTGAGCGCCTCCGCCCGCCGCGGCGCGGGGAACTCCCCGTGGGAGATGCGGGCGTGCAGCGTCTCCGTCACCGTCAGGTACACCCGGTTGAAGACGGCGACACCGTCCTGCGCGGGGAGCCGCTCGTCCAGGGCGCGCATCCGCGCGAGCACCGCTTCCATGGGAGGCAGCGTCCCAGCCGGCGGTGCGGATCCGGGGAACTTGGCCGTGTGCTTCCCCGGTTCGGGCGAACCCGGCTCAGGAACGCGTGTCCCGCGCGGCCGTTTCCCCGCCCGCGCCGCCCTCGCCCGCACCGCCCGCACCCTACGCCGACGTGCCCGCGTCGAGCAGCGGCTCCCGGGTCTCCAGGTGGGCGGGCGCGAAGTACCGCAGCGTGTGGTACCCCGTGATCACGACGATCGTGCCGAGCGCGATACCGCCCAGCTCGAAGCCGTCCGTCAGGTGCAGCTCCACGCCGCCGACGCCGATGACGGTGCCCGCCGCGGCCGGCACCAGGTGCAGCGGATTGCGCAGGTCCACCCCGCCGCTCGCCCGGATCGCCGCCGCGACGCCCACGAAGGAGAGCGAGCAGCCCAGGTACGAGGGGACCCGCCCGCGCGTGGCGAGCAGGAAGATCGCTTCGCGAAGGTTACGGCCGGATGCCTGCCGGTTCGTCCCGCTCTGCGGGCGCGGGGCCCGCGGTCACCGGCTTCTGCCGCAGTACGGCCGCCCCTGCGATCAGCGCGAACGCGAGCAGGGTGACCAGCCCGAAGGACACCACGAGCGAGGTCGCGTCCGCCACCGCACCGATCGCCGACGGCGCGATCAGTCCCGACGTGTACGTGATCGTCGCGACGCCCGCGATGGCCTGCGCCGGGGCCGGTCCGCTGCGCGCGGCTGCCGCGAAGGCCAGCGGGACCACCACCGCGATGCCGAGTCCGATCAGGCCGAAGCCCGCCAGTGCCGCGGCCGGGTGGCGGACCGTCACCACCAGCAGCCCGCCCGCGGTGGCCAGTACCCCGCCGGCCCGCACCGTGCGCACCGGCCCGAACCGGTCCACCACCCGGTCCCCGGCGAGCCGGGCGACGGCCATGGTGAGCGCGAACGCCGTGGTGGAGGCGGCGGCGAGACCGGCATCCGTGTCCAGGACGTCGCGCAGGTAGACCGCGGACCAGTCCAGGCTCGCGCCCTCCGCGAAGACGGCGCAGAACCCGATCGCGCCGATCAGCAGGGCGGACTTCGGGGGCAGCGCGAAATGCGGCGGCGCCTCGGCCCCCGCGGCGCTGCGCAGGTCCAGCACCCCCCGTACGGCGACCAGCCCGGCCGCGGTCAGGGCGAGCGCGGCGAAGAGGTGGTGCAGCCGGGCGTCGGCACCGGCATGGGCGGCGACCGTGCCCGCCGCCGAACCCAGCAGCGCGCCCACGCTCCACATGCCGTGCAGCGAGGACATGATCGAGCGGCCGAGCCGGTTCTCGGTCTCCACGCCCAGCGCGTTCATCGCCACGTCCGACATCCCGGAGGTGGCGCCGTAGACGAAGAGGGCGCAGCACAGCGTGGCCAGGTTCGGCGCCAGGCTCGGCAGGATCAGGGACAGGGTCCACAGCGCCAGCAGCGCGCGCAGCGCGGTGCGGGCCCCGAAGCGGTGGTTGATCCGGCCGGCCAGCGGCATCGCGAGCGCCGCGCCCAGGGCGGGGAAGGCGAGGGCGAGGCCCAGGGTGCCCGCGCTGAGCTGGGCGTGGTCCTGGATCCAGGGGATGCGGGTGGCGAAGGAGCCGGTGACGGCCCCGTGGGCGCAGAAGACGGCGGCGATGGCGAAGCGGGCCCGGCGCAGGCGCGCCGGGCCGAGGTCTGTTTCCCCTGTCATGGCATTAAACTATCAGGGACCCTGCCTGATAGTTAGTGGCGTGGAGCTCCCTAGGATGGGCGCCGTGACTCCTGCCAAAGCCCTGGCCCCGGCCGCCACCGCTCCGTCGCCCGCGTCGCCGAGCACGGCCCGGGCCATCAACGACCGGCTCGCCCTGCGACTCCTCCAGGAGGAAGGACCGCTGACCGCCACTCAGCTCAAGACGATGACCGGCCTCTCCCGTCCTTCGGTCGCCGATCTCGTCGAGCGGCTGACCGGGGCCGGGCTGATCGAGGTCGTGGGGCAGTCGGGCGAACAGCGCCGCGGACCCAACGCCAGGCTGTACGGGATCGTCGCCCGCCGTGCGTACCTGGCGGCCCTGGACGTACGGACGGACAGCGCGACCGCGGTGGTCGCGGACCTGCTCGGCCGCCCGCTCGCCCAGGCCGAGCTCCCGGTGGACGCCGTCGAGGAGGCCGTGGACCTGCTCGAGGCGCTCGCGCGGGAGGCGGGAGCGGACGGGCTGCACACCGTGGTGGCCGGAGCGCCGGGCCTGGTGGCCCCGTCCGACGGGGTGCTGCGCAGCACCGCCGGCCTGCCGGCCTGGCACCGGGACCTGGTGGCGGCCCTCCGGCGGAGGCTGTCGGCCACGGTGGTGGTGGAGAACGAGACCAACCTCGCGGCCCTCGCGGAACAGCGGGTCGGGGCCGCGCAGGACCTGGACTCCTTCGTGCTGCTGTGGCTCGGGGCGGGCGTCGGCGCGGCCGTGGTCCTGGACGGGCGGCTGCGGCGGGGCGCGTCGGGCGGGGCGGGCGAGATCGGCTTCCTGCCGGTGCCGGGCACGGGCCGGCTGCCCTCCGCCACGGACTGCGAGGGCGGGTTCCACGCGTTGGTCGGCCGGGAAGCCGTCGCCGCGCTCGCGGCGGAGCACGGCTGGGCCGGGCCGGTGGAGGAGGCGGTGGCGGGCGCCGCGGGCGAGGCCTTCATCGAGGCCCTGGCGCAGCGGCTCGCGCTGGGCGCGGCGGCCGTCGCGGCGGTGCTGGATCCGGGGTGCCTGGTCCTGGCGGGTGGGCTGGGCCACGCGGGCGGCGCGGCCCTCGCCTCCGCGGTGGCCCGCCGCCTGACGGCGCTGACCCCGGTCCCGATGGAGGTCAGGGCCACTGCCCTCGGGGATCCGGCGGTCCTGACGGGGGCGCGGCTGGCCGCCCGCGAAGCCGCGCAGGCGGACCTCTTCGCCCCCTGAGCCGCGCCGGGCAGCATCGGCCCGGTGCGGCCCGGTGCGCACCGGGCCGGACCAGGCCGCACCGGGTCGCTCCCAAGCCGGACGGCCTACTCGTCGTCGATGCTTTCGTCGTCGCGCAGCCGGCGCCAGATACGGGTGCGGTGCAGTACGTAGAGCGCGCCGACCAGGAAGACCACCTGGAGGCCCACGGCGAGCAGCCAGAAGATGGCCCCGCTCTCCAACTCGTCCGTCAGGTAGGCGAAGTTCATACCGAAGAACCCGGTCAGGAAGCTCAGCGGCAGAAAGATCGTCGACACGATCGCCAGACGGTTGATCACGCCGTTCTGCTCGCCGGACACGAGCGAGGAGTAGGTGCCGAAGCCCCGCCGGGCGGCCTCCTGGAGTGCCTCGATCTCCGTGAGCACCAGCCTCGACGTGCGCTGGTACTCCCGGGCGAGCCGCTGGCGCTCCTGCGGGAAATTGGGGTTCAGCACCCTGCGCGTGATGGTCTCGTCCGCCACCTGGTGGTAGGGGAGGAGCGTGTGGTGCAGGAGGGCCGCGGTCCGGCGCAGCCGCGCCAGGCGGTAGAGCTGCTCCGGCTCCCGCTGCCGGAACATCTCGTCCTCCAGGTCCTCCACCTCCAGGAGGGCCTGGACGGCAGAGCGCCGGTACGTCTCCAGGGCCTCGCCCAGCAGCAGGAACAGCGTGGCCACGGCGTCGGGGGGCCGTTCGTGCGGGAAGCGGGCGACGAGGCTCTCCACCAGCCCGGCCGGTCCCCGGTGCACCGTGACCAGGTACCGCTCGGTGGCCACGACATGGAGGTGGATGACCTGGCCCGCCTCGACCGCGGGGACGACGAACGCGGCGCTGTCGCCGAGGAACTCGGCGCGGACGGATTCCCTCTCCCGGCCGAGCCACTCCAGGTCCTGGGCCTCCAGGCCGAGCAAGTGGGCGACCGGCTGCTCGCCGGGCGGTGCCTCCTCGGGCAGCTCCGCGTCCACGAACAGGAAAGGTGCCGCCGCGAGACGCTCACGGGCCTCGGACACCGGGGTGCGCCGTGCGATGCCCTCCGGCATGGACACCACCGAAACGATCATCGCCCCGCCGCTTCGGCCCGCGCCGCCAGGAACTGCGCGAACGTGCCCTTGCCGGACGCATGGGACGGGGTCAGGTTGCCGCCGCGGCAGAAGGCCGCGTACGCCTTTCCCGCAAGGGGCAGCGGGAACACCTTGCGCCGCCGTCCCGTCGCCGCCAGGTACGACCGGCCCAGTTCCACCAGCGTGTGGATCTCCGGGCCGCCCATGTCCGTGACCCGGCCGGCCGGGGCCGGGACGGCGAGTTCCGCCATCCGGTCGGCGACCTCCTCCACGGCGACGGGCTGCACCCTGACCCCTCTGGGCAGCGGCAGCGGCACCAGCGGCACCTTCGCCAGCGCGTCCACCGCCATCGCCACCAGGTCGTGGAACTGCGTGGTCCGCAGGATCGTCACGCCCAGCCCCGACGCCTCCAGCATCCGCTCGACCCGGTATTTCACCTTGTAGTAGCCGAACGGGACCACATCGACCCCGACGATCGAGATGTAGACGATGTTCGTGACCGTTCCGGCCCGCCGGGCCGCCTCGATCAGGTGCCCGGCGGCCACGTCGTCGCCGCCCCGCGGGGTGCTCGCGCAGTGCACGACCACCTCCGCGCCCGCCATCGCGGCATCGAGCCCGCTGCCGTCCCGGAGATCGACCGGGTGGTCCTTCGCGTGCCGGCTCAGGACCCGTACGTCGTGACCCGCTGCCCGCAGCCGGGTGACGACCAGCGCGCCGAGGTTTCCGGTGCCTCCGGTGACGAGGATCGTGCTCATGGTGATCGTTCCTTCCCTGAAGGGGTGCGTTCACCGGCTGAGACCGGACAGCCCTCAGGAATGTGACAGCTGCCGCTGAAGAAACTCCAGCTTCTCCGGATTCACCACGCTCCGCACCTCGCGCACCCGCCCGTCCTCGATCTCCACCTGCAGGACCGTCCCGCCCACGATCAGCGCGGGCTCCCCGTTGACCTCCGCGAAGGAGATCGGCATCCCGGCCGCGAACTTGCGCAGCGCACCCACCAGGAAGCGGGCCACCTTGTCCGGGCCCAGGATCGGCCGCCGTGCCGCGCCCACGATCCCGCCGCCGTCCGCCACGTACCGCACGTCGGCGCTCAGCATGCCCTCCAGCCGGGCCAGGTCGCCGTCGCGCGCCGCCGTCAGGAAGGTCTCCACCAGGCTCTGCCACTGCGCCGGATCCGGTTCGAAGCGGGGGCGCGACTCCCGTCCGTCGGACGGCCCGGCCGTCCGGCCCGCAGCCACCCGGGCCGCGGCCCGCCGGTAGAGCTGCCGGCAGTTGGCCTCGGTCAGGTCCAGGAGCCCGGCGATCTCCCGGTGGCCGTACGCGAACGCCTCGCGCAGCACGTACACCGCCCGCTCCACCGGCGTCAGCTGCTCCAGCAGCACCAGCAGGGCCATGGACACGCTGTCCCGCTGCTCCGCCGACTCCAGCGGGCCGAGCGTTCCGTCCCCGGTGAGGACCGGCTCCGGGAGCCAGGGGCCGACGTACTCCTCGCGCCGGGCCCGCGCCGAGGTGAGGCGGTTCAGGCACAGACGGGTGACGACCTTGGCGAGCCAGGCGCCGGGGTGCTCGATGTCCTCGCGTCCGGCGGAGCTCCAGCGCAGCCAGGCGTCCTGGACGGTGTCCTCGGCCTCGGCGGCGGAGCCGAGCATGCGGTAGGCGATGCCGAACATCCGGGGCCGGTGCTCCTCGAAGTCCGCGACGGGTGCGGCGTCCTGTGTGATCACCGCAGCAGCCTACGAGGGGCCGCGCCGGCGCGTGCGAGGACCCGGTGGCCGCCGGGCCACCGGGTCCTCACGTCCGTCCGCCTACGGGAACCGGCGGGGTGTCAGCAGGCGCCCTGGTCCTTCCAGACGCCCCACTCACCGGTGGTGCCGGGCTCCTCGTTCTGCGTCCACCACTGGGCCTTCCAGTTGTGGCCCTTGTGCGAGACGACGTTCCCGCCGTTGTAGACGGTGCCCGCGACGTACGCCGGGTTCGTGCAGGTCCCGCCCGGCGGCGTGGTCGGGGGAGTGGTGGGAGGCGTCGTCGGGGGAGTGGTCGGCGGGGTCGTGGGCGGGGTGGTCGGCGGGATCGTCGAGCCCCCCGGCTCGACGAGCGCCGTGCCGCGTGCCAGGTCACCGGCGAGGGCGTAGGTGGTGCCGGAGATGTTCACCGTCCAGTTGGAGGGCGTGGACACCGGCAGGTAGTAGTTGAACGCCAGGTCCACCGAGGCGCCGGGGGCCAGCGTCTGCCACGCCGGCAGCTTCAGCGAGACCCGCTGGAAGTCGCCCTTCAGGCCGCCGACGTTGGTGCCGGTGTGGCCGCTGCTGATCACCTTCGTACCGAAGCCGGACTGGTCGGACGCGTTGTCCGGGGCCGAGGTCCCGTAGTCGAACCGGAACTCGGTGCCGCCGGGCAGCGTGGTCTTCGTGTTGTTGGTGATCTTGAGCTTCGGGGTGATGGGGTAGTTGGAGTCGCCCAGCTTGAACTCGGTGAACTCCGTCTTGATGTCCACGGCCTGGGCCGGCAGTCCGCTGCCCGCCTTCTTCGCGCCGTACGGCGCGGCCGCCTTGAACTTGTCGTACATCAGGGAGGTGAGCGTGTCGCCCATCTCGTACTGGCCCTTGGCGGAGTTGTACGCGTAGTCGCCCGCCAGCTCCCAGACCATCGTGCCGCCGATGCCCTTGTTCACCACGTAGTCGGCCTTGGCGGCGACGGACTGCTCGTCCTCCGTCGACAGGAAGACCTTCTTCTGGGCGTTCCACAGCCACGGCGCCACCAGGGTGGAGTCGTACTTGCGGGCGTAGGTGCCGGTCAGCGTGGTGTTCGCCGGGAAGCCGTACTTGGTGACGTAGTCGCCGACGACGCCCTTCTCCAGGTTCTTGGCGTGCCACATGGGGTTGGAGCCCGCCGGGGACTCGGCCCCGTTGGTGTCCAGGTCGTGCCACAGGTTGTCGATGCCGACCGCGCCGTCACCGCACTTGGTCAGCCCCGCCCCGGCGGGGCAGGTGGTCGCCGGGGCCTTGCCCCACAGGCCGTCCGTGCCGCCCTGCACGTTCTTGAAGCCGCGGGTGTAGTACGGCAGGCCCATGTTGATGCGGCCGGCCGGCATGGAGCCGCGGAAGTAGTGGTAGGCCCAGTCGGAGTTGAGGTAGCCGATGCCGCCGTACTGGGAGGTGGAGTAGACGCCGGCGGCGGCCAGTTCGCCGTCCTTGCCGTCGTCGAAGAGCGAGGCGTTGGGGCCGACGTACTCGTTCCAGGCGCCGTGCAGGTCGTAGGACATGATGTTGACGTAGTCCAGGTACTTCTGCATCTGGAACGTCTCCATGCCCCGCAGCAGGTAGCCGGAGGAGGGGGCGGCGACGGAGAGCAGGTAGTGCTTGCCGTCGGCGGCGCCCGCGCGGTCGAGCTTCTCGCGCAGCGACTTCATCAGTGCGGCGTAGCCCTGGACGAGGCCGGCCCGGCGGGCGTTGGAGAGCTGCCAGTCCAGCGGGTTGCCGGCGTCCTTCATGGTGGTCGGGTACTCGTAGTCGATGTCGACGCCGTTGAACCCGTACGTGCGGACGAACTCGACCGAGGAGTCGGCGAACGTGTCGATGCCGGCCTGGTTCACGGAGCCGTCGGCGTTGGTGGCCATCGAGTAGAAGCCGCCGGAGGCGACGCGGTTGCCGTCGTCGCCGAAGTAGCCGCCGGTCTCGGCCCAGCCGCCGACCGAGATCAGCGTCTTCACGTTCGGGTACTGCTTCTTGAATTTGTTCAGCAGGTTGAAGTGGCCCTTGTACGGCAGGGCGGGATCCATCTCGGCGCCGGCAACACCCGGCCAGGTCATCCCGGTGGCGGCGTTGTTCGCGTTGTCCGCGCCGACCGAGATCTTGTTGTCTGCGCCCACGTGGGCGAAGGCGTAGTTCAGATGGGTGACCTTGGACCACGGGACGTTGTTGGCGAGGTAGGCGGGGGTGCCGTCCTTGCCGGTCCGCCACCCGGTGAAATATCCGATGACGCGGCGTTGGTGGTCGGCGCCCATCTTCTCGCGGCCCTCGGAGTCGTAGACCGAGCAGTACGGGACGTCGACACCGGCGGTCTTGTACAGCCCGTCCGGGCGACAGCCCTCGTTGTCGGCGGCGTGCGAGACGCCGGACGAGAGCCCGCCCACCAGCAGTCCGGCGATTGCGGCGCCGGATGCCAGGAGCATCGCTCTCGTACGGGTGGGGGACGGCATGGTGCCTCCTGGGGAGGGGAGGATGGCAGGAACGAAAGGGCACAACAGGCGGAAAAGTGGTGCGTGTTGGCCCGTGACGTGCGCACATCTGACGGGCTGTCTCCCGGGGAGGGTGAAGGGAACGTTAAGAGGACTAGACCACCTCGTCAATAGGTCTGTACCAATCGGAGGCGTACTTGACAGACTCCCGCGGAAGACCCCCTCTGTGACCCAGGCCACAGCTCCTCACTCGCATGGCCGCCGATCACCCGTGGCAAACTGGCAGGAGTACCAGTAAGCAGCGCACTCCGGGGTCGGTGTAATTCCGAACCGGCGGTATAGTCCGCGACCCGTCCGCAGCCAGCGGCCGGTTGACCAGGTGAAATTCCTGGACCGACGGTGAAAGTCCGGATGGGAGGCAGTGCGCGGCGGGCCAGTCACCGGTACGCCGCCGTCGGCGGTTCATCGGCGTATCCCCTGCGGATACTCCGGGCGGACCGTTTTTTCGGCCTCGGCGTCCCCGCGTGTGCTGAACCGCTTCATCTGTCGTAGCCCGACAGGCCCCGGAGTCCGTGCCCGATGAGGCAGGAGGACCCGGTGGCGAACCACGCCGCGAACGCACCGCACGACGCCGTCGGCGGTGCCGATGCCGACGCGCAGGCCATGCGCCGCGCCATCGAGCTCGCCGCCCGCGGCCTCGGCTCCACCAGCCCCAACCCGGTCGTCGGCTGCGTCGTCACGGACGGCGCGGGCACCGTCGTCGGCGAGGGCTGGCACGAGCGGGCCGGGGGCCCGCACGCCGAGGTGCACGCCCTGCGCGCGGCAGGCGAGGCAGCCCGCGGCGGCACCGCCTACGTCACCCTCGAACCCTGCAACCACACCGGTCGCACGGGGCCCTGCGCCCAGGCGCTCGCCGAGGCCGGCGTCACCCGCGTGGTCTACGCCGTCGCAGACCCGAACCCGCAGGCCAGCGGCGGCGCCGACACCCTGCGCGCTGCCGGGATCAAGGCCGAGGGCGGGCTCCTGGAGGCCGAGGCCGCCGCGGGCAACGCCGCCTGGCTCACCTCCGTACGCCTCGGCCGCCCGCACGTGACCTGGAAGTACGCGGCCACCCTCGACGGCCGCAGCGCCGCCGCGGACGGCAGCAGCCGCTGGATCACCGGCCCGGAGTCCCGCGCCGACGTCCACCGGCTGCGCGCCGAGGCCGACGCCGTCCTCGTGGGCGGCGGCACCCTGCGCGAGGACGACCCGCACCTGGCCGTACGCGACATCGAGGGCGCCACCCAGCCGCTGCGCGTCGCCCTCGACACCCGCGCCGGCCTCCTGCCGACCGCCCGCATCCTCGACGACGCCGCACCCACGCTGCTCGTCACCGGCGAGGACGCCGACACCCGGCACCTCCCGGGCGTCGAGCTGCTCCGCCTCCCCCTGCACGACGGCCGCATCGCCGTCCACGACCTGCTCGCGCAGCTGCACGCCCGCGGCGTGCGCTCCGTACTCCTCGAAGGCGGCCCCACCCTGGCCGGAGCCTTCCTCGAGGCCGGAGCCGTCGACCGCGTCATCGGCTACCTCGCCCCGGCCCTCCTCGGCTCCGGCCCCGTCGCCCTCGCCGACGCCGGCATCACGAACATCGCCCACGCGGTACGCCTCGACATCACCGAGGCCGTCCGCGTCGGCACCGATCTCCGCATCACCGCAGTCCCCCAAGCCACCCCCACCACCGCCCCCAAGGAGCACTGAGTGTTCACCGGAATCGTCGAAGAACTGGGCGAGGTCACCGCCGTCGAGCAGCTCGCCGAGGCCTCCCGCTTCCGCCTGCGCGGCCCCGTCGTCACCGACGGCGCCAAGCACGGCGACTCCATCGCCGTCAACGGCGTCTGCCTGACCGTCGTGGAGAGCGCCGACGGCGAGTTCACCGCCGACGTCATGCAGGAGACCCTGAACCGCTCCAGCCTCGGCACCCTCCACCCGGGCTCCCGCGTCAACCTGGAGCGCCCGATGGCCCTCGGCGGACGGCTCGGCGGACACCTGGTCCAGGGGCACGTGGACGGCACCGGCGAGATCCTTTCCCGGACGCCCTCCGAGCACTGGGAGATCGTCAAGGTCGCGCTCCCCGCGCACCTGTCCCGGTACGTCGTGGAGAAGGGCTCCATCACGGTCGACGGCGTCAGCCTCACCGTGGTCGAAGCCGCCGCCGACTGGTTCACCATCAGCCTCATCCCCACCACCCTCGCGCTGACCACGCTCGGCATCAAGCAGCCCGGCGACCCGGTCAACCTCGAGGTCGACGTCCTCGCGAAGTACGTCGAGCGCCTGATGGCCGCAGGCAGCCTCCGAACTGACCCGCTGACCGCCAAGGAGGAGCAGCAGTGACCGCCCTGACCTGGCTCAACGCGGAGGCCTTCACGGTCTTCGGCCAGAAGGTCATCTGGTCCGACATGATCGGCAACCTGATGGGCCTGGCCGCCCTCGCCCTCGGCTGGCGCCGCTCCATATGGACCTGGCCCGCCCAGCTCCTGTCCGGCCTGATCCTCATAGCCGCCTACGCCTCCGCCCACCTCGCCGGCGGCGTCGGCAAGCAGCTCCTCGTCATCGGCGTGGCCGCATGGGGCTGGCGCGCCTGGCAGCTCGGCCGCAAGCAGGCCCAGGACGGCACCCTCGCCGTGCGCACCGCGACCTGGACCGAGCGCGGGCTGCTCCTCGCCGGAGCGGCCCTCGGCACCCTCGCCGTCGGCGGCCTGTTCACGCTCTTCCCGGACCTGTCCTGGAGCCCGTGGGCCGACGCCTACATCTTCGTCGGCACGATCGTCGCGATGGTCGCCCAGGCGCGCGGCCTGGTCGAGTTCTGGTTCGCCTGGCTCCTCGTCGACCTGGTCGGCGTCCCGCTCGCCTTCACCAACGGACTGGCCTTCTCCGGCCTCGTCTACGTCGTCTACTTCGCGCTCGTCCTGTGGGGCGCCCACGACTGGTACCAGCGCTCGCGCACCACCCCCGCCCCGGCCCTGGAAGGAGCAACGGCATGACCACCCTCAAGCCCGTGCCCGACATCGACGCCGTCCTCGAGACCGTCTTCCGGCTCGACCCCGTCGAGCAGGCCATCCGCGACATCGCGGCCGGCCGGCCGGTCGTCGTCGTCGACGACGAGGACCGCGAGAACGAGGGCGACCTCGTCGTCGCCGCCGAGAAGGCCACCCCCGAGATCGTCGCGTTCATGATGAGCGAGTGCCGCGGCCTGATCTGCGCCCCCATGGAAGGCCCCGAGCTGGAGCGGCTCGAGCTGCCCCAGATGGTCCAGCACAACACCGAGTCGATGAGGACCGCCTTCACCGTCTCCGTCGACGCGAGCGCCGCCCACGGCGTCACCACCGGCATCTCGGCCGCCGACCGCTCCACCACCCTGCGGATGCTCGCCGACGGGGTCTCCGAGCCCTCCGACTTCGTGCGCCCCGGCCACGTGTTCCCGCTGCGCGCCAAGCCCGGCGGCGTCCTGGTCCGCAACGGCCACACCGAGGCCGCCGTCGACCTCGCCCGCCTCGCGGGCCTGCGCCCCGTCGGCGCGATCGTGGAGATCGCCGGCGAGGACGGCGTCATGCTGCGCCTGCCCGAGCTGATCCCCTTCGCCCGCAAGCACGGCCTGACGATCATCTCCATCGAGGACCTGATCGCCTACCGCCGCTCCGCCGAGCCCACCGTGCGCCGCGAGGCCACGGTCGCCCTGCCGACCGCCCACGGCGACTTCACGGCGTACGGCTACCGCTCCACCGCCGACGGAGTCGAGCACGTCGCCCTCGTCCACGGCGACATCGGCGACGGCCAGGACATCGTGGTCCGCGTCCACTCCGAGTGCCTGACCGGCGACATCTTCCACTCGCTGCGCTGCGACTGCGGCCCCCAGCTGCATGCCTCCATGGCCCGCATCAAGGACGAGGGCCGCGGCGTGGTCGTCTACCTGCGCGGCCACGAGGGCCGCGGCATCGGACTGGTGTCCAAGCTGCGCGCGTACGAACTCCAGGAGCGCGGCCGCGACACCCTGGACGCCAACCTGGAGCTCGGCCTGCCGGCCGACGCCCGCGACTACGCCGCCGGCGCGCAGATCCTCGCCGACCTCGGCGTCAAGAGCGTCCGGCTGCTGACCAACAACCCCGACAAGTCCGCCGCCCTCGTCCGGCACGGCATCGCGGTCAACGACCGGGTGGCCATGCCGATGGAGGCGGGCGAGCACAATCTGCGGTACCTGCGCACCAAGCGGGACCGGATGGGCCACGACCTGCCCTGGCTGGAGCAGGCCGCGACCACCTCCGCCTGCGGCAACCAGTAAGTACGAACCACCACCCGTCAAGCACCACGAACCACGAAGCACGAGGAGCACAGCTGTGAGCGGCAAGGGCGCACCCGAACTGAGTGTCAGGAACTGCGGAGACCTCCGGGTCGCGGTCATCGCGGCCCAGTGGCACGAGAAGGTGATGGACGGGCTCGTCGACGGCGCCCTGCGGGCCCTGCACGAGCTGGGGATCGACGAGCCCACCCTGCTCCGCGTCCCGGGCAGCTTCGAGCTCCCGGTCGTGGCGAAGGTACTCGCCGGTCGCGGTTACGATGCCATCGTCGCCCTCGGAGTCGTCATCCGCGGCGGCACCCCGCACTTCGACTACGTCTGCCAGGGCGTCACCCAAGGCCTGGTACAGGTGTCGATCGACACCGGAGTCCCCGTCGGCTTCGGTGTTCTGACGTGCGACAACGACGAGCAGGCGCTGGACCGTGCCGGGCTCGAGGGGTCGAACGAGGACAAGGGGCACGAAGCGGTCATCGCCGCCGTCTCCACCGCTGCGACCCTGCGGTCCGTCAGCGAACCCTGGCGCTGAGTGGCGGCGGGGGAGCCCGTATTCTGAGGACCATCATGGCGAACACACCCTCCAAGAGCTTCGAAGAGCTCTTCACCGAGCTCCAGCTCAAGGCCGCCGACGGCGACCCCAGCACCTCCCGCACCGCCGAGCTCGTCGGCAAGGGCGTCCATGCCATCGGCAAGAAGGTCGTCGAGGAGGCCGCCGAGGTCTGGATGGCCGCCGAGTACGAGAGCAAGGAAGCCGCCGCCGAGGAGATCTCCCAGCTGCTGTACCACGTCCAGGTGATGATGGTCGCCCGCGGGATCTCCCTCGACGACGTCTACGCGCACCTCTAGGCCGGAGCCCCTCCCGGGCCCCCGCCCGCCGCTTAGCCCACACCTTTCGCAATCCACGCACTGAAGGAAGCACCATGCTGCGCATCGCCGTCCCCAACAAGGGTTCACTCTCCGGAGCGGCGTCGGCGATGCTCCATGAGGCCGGCTACCGCCAGCGCAAGGAGTCCAAGGAGCTCGTGGTCCTCGACCCCGAGAACGGGGTGGAGTTCTTCTACCTCCGCCCCAAGGACATCGCGATCTACGTCGCCTCGGGCAAGCTGGACATCGGCATCACCGGCCGTGACCTGCTGCTCGACTCCGGCGCCAGCGCGGAGGAGATCCTCCCGCTGAACTTCGGCCGCTCCACCTTCCGCTACGCCACCAAGCCCGGCACGGCGAAGGGCCCCGAGGACTTCCACGGGATGACGATCGCCACCTCGTACGAGGGAATCGTCGCCAAGCACCTCGCCGAGCAGGGCATCGACGCCTCGGTCGTGCACCTCGACGGCGCGGTCGAGACCGCCATCCAGCTCGGCGTCGCCCAGGTCATCGCGGACGTCGTCGAGACCGGCACCAGCCTGCGCAACGCCGGCCTCGAGGTCATCGGCGAGCCGATCCTCACCTCCGAGGCCGTGGTCATCCGCGGCAACGGCGCCGACGCCGACAACGCGCAGGCCCAGCAGTTCCTGCGCCGCCTCCAGGGCGTCCTGGTGGCCCGCAGCTACGTGATGATGGACTACGACTGCCGCGCCGAGCACCTCGAGCGCGCGGTCGCCCTCACCCCGGGGCTGGAGTCGCCGACCGTCTCCCCGCTGCACAACGAGGGCTGGGTCGCCGTCCGCGCGATGGTCCCGGCCAAGGACGCGCAGCGGATCATGGACGACCTGTACGAGCTCGGCGCGCGTGCGATCCTCACCACCTCGATCCACGCCTGCCGTCTCTGACCCCTACGTCCTACGCCCCCTGCAGAAGGCATCACCAGCATCATGGCCGAGTCCGCCGCCCAGCCCGCACCGCCCGCCCTGCCGGTCACCTTCCGGCCGACCCGTACCCGGGCCGTCCTGCTGGGCGTCGGGCTCGCCATGTTCGCCACCATCACGGCGATCGCCCTCCTGCTGGAGAACCTCGGGCCGGGGGAGCGGATGAGCTTCATCTTCACCGCCGTCCTGCTGACCTCCGTACTCGTCCTGCTCAGCCGCCCCAAGGTGGTCGCGGACGAGGGGGGCGTCACCGTCGTCAACCTGACCAGCACGCGCCGCCTGGAGTGGGCGCAGATCCTGCGCGTGAACCTGCGCCCGGGCGACCCGTGGGTGTTCCTGGACCTCAGCGACGGCACGAGCCTGCCCGCCCTCGGCATCCAGCCCGGAGTGGCCAGGCAGCAGGCGATCGGCGACGCCCGCGCCCTGCGCGCACTCGCCGAGGCCCGGGGCACCGGACCGCACGACCGCTGAGCCGCGGCCGCGCGGACCTGGAACGGATGTCGAACATCCATCGAACGGCCCCTGAACGGGCCTTGAGCGGCTCCCGTACGAAGTACCGGAGCCACACCCGACCGCTGCGTCCCATTGCGGCGGCGATCTCAGTGACTACCCTGGTGGCGGGGCGCACCCGTGCGCCCTCCCACCGGCCCCCGGGACCCCGAGGTCCGGGGGAACCTGCGACTTGAGGAGTGACTCCCTCCAGCAATGGACGGATCGTCCGGTAGTACCCGCGCCGCCCTCCCCACGGAGGCGGCGGCATGACCATCCCGCTACTCCTGCTCGTGGCGGCATTCGCCCTGATCCTCGCCAACGGCTTCTTCGTGGCGGCCGAGTTCGGCCTCGTCACCGTGGAACGACCCGAGGCCGAACGCGCCGCAGCCGACGGCGACCGCCGTGCCCGCACGGTGGTCGAGGCCCTGCGGGAGCTGTCCTTCCAGCTCTCCGGCACCCAGCTCGGCATCACCATCACCTCCCTCGTGGTCGGCATGCTGGCCGAACCGGCCCTCGCCGGACTGCTGGCCGGGCCGCTCGCGGCGACCGGCCTGCCCGCGGGAGCCGTCTCCGGCATCGCCGTCTTCATCGGCATGCTGCTCGCCTCCGCCGTCCAGATGGTCGTCGGCGAGCTCGTCCCGAAGAACTGGGCGGTCTCCCGGCCGCTGCAGGTGGCCCGGTTCGTGGCCGGCCCGCAGCAGGTCTTCTCGAGGGCCTTCCGGCCGGTCATCGCAGGCCTCAACGCCGTCGCCAACCGCCTCGTGCGGGCGCTCGGCGTGGAACCCGCCGAGGAGATGGCCTCCGCCCGGACCCCCGGCGAACTGGTCTCCCTGGTCCGCCATTCGGCCCAGGCCGGCGCCCTCGAACAGGACACCGCCGACCTCTTCGTACGGACCCTCTCGCTGGGCGAGCTCACGGCCCAGCACGTCATGACCCCCCGGGTGAAGGTCAGCGCCCTCCAGCACACGGCCACCGCGGCCGACGTGCTCAACCTGACGCGCGCCACCGGGCTGTCCCGGTTCCCGGTCTACCGGGAGCGCATCGACGAGGTCACCGGTGTCGTCCACCTCAAGGACGCCCTCGCCGTGCCCGAGTCCGAGCGCGCCCGCACCACCGTCAGCCGGATCTGCGTCGCCCCGCTGCTGGTGCCCGGCTCGCTGCCGGTGCAGCCGCTGCTGGAGCGGCTGCGCAGCGAGCAGCCGATGGCCGTGGTCGTCGACGAGTACGGCGGCACCGCCGGGGTCGTCACCCTGGAGGACATCGTGGAGGAGCTCGTCGGCGAGGTCCGCGACGAGCACGACCTCGCCGAGGACGAGGGCCCCGAACTGGCCGCCGTGCCCGCCGAGGACGGCCGCCCCTCCTGGGAGGCCGACGGCAGCTGCCGGGTGCAGACCCTGCGCCGGATAGGCCTGGAGGTGCCCGAAGGCCCGTACGAGACCGTCGCCGGTCTCGTCGCCGACCTGCTCGGGCGGATCCCCGCCCCCGGGGACCGCGCCGAACTGCCCGGCTGGAGGCTGTCCGTCCGCCAGGTCGGCCGCAACCGCGCCGAACGCGTCCGGCTGGTCCGGCTGGGTACCGTCCCCGCCTCCGCCCACGGGACCGGCCCCGAGGCCGCCCGCGCCACCGTCCGGATCGACGCCGCAGGCGTACGCACCGGGCCCGGCCGGCAGGCCTCCCCGGACGTCCGGTCGCCGCAGCCGGCCCAGCTGGAAGGCGCCGGCCGATGAATGCCCTCCAACTGCTCTTCGCCCTGCTCCTGGTCCTGGCCAACGGTTTCTTCGTCGGCGCCGAGTTCGCGCTCGTCTCCGTACGGCGCAGCCAGATCGAGCCGCTGGCCAAGGAGTCCAAGCGGGCCCGCCAGGTGCTCCACGGCCTGGAGAACCTGCCGCGGATGATGGCCGCGGCCCAGTTCGGCATCACCGTCTGCTCCCTGACCCTCGGCGCGGTCGCCGAGCCGACGATGGCCCGCCTGCTGGAGCCGCTCTTCCACGCGGCGCACGTCCCGCAGGGCGTGATCCACCCGCTCGGCTACGCGGTGGCGCTCGCCGCCGTCGTCTTCCTGCACCTGGTCATCGGCGAGATGGTGCCGAAGAACCTCGCCATGGCCGCGCCCGAGAAGACCGCCCTCTGGTTCAGCCCGGGCCTGGTGGCGTTCGCCCGGCTGTGCGGCCCCGTCACCACCGCGCTTGGCTCCTGCGCGCACCTGGTGCTGCGCCTCTTCAAGGTGGAGCCCAAGGACGAGGTCGAGGCCGTCTACACCAGCGCCCAGCTCGGCCGGCTCGTCGAGGACTCCCGGCAGGCCGGGCTCCTGGAGCCGGGCGAGCAGGAGCGCCTGGAGGATGCCCTGGAGCTGGGCAGCCGCCCGGTCACCGACGTCCTGCTCTCCCGGGAGCGGCTCGTCACGGTCGGCCCCTCGGCGACCCCGCGGCAGATCGAGCAGCTGACGGTCCGCACCGGCTACTCCCGCTTCCCCGTCCGCTCCGAGAACGGCGCCTTCATGGGCTACCTGCACGTCAAGGACGTGCTGGACGTCGAGGACCGGGAGCGGGCCGTACCCCAGCGGGTCTGGCGCCGCATGCCCACCCTGTCCGCCACCCTCCCGCTGGACGACGCGCTCAGCGTCATGCGCCGGGACGCCACCCATCTGGCCCAGGTCGCCGACCCGGCCGGGCGGGTGCTGGGCCTCGTCGCCCTGGAGGACGTACTGGAGATGCTCGTCGGCGAGGTGCGCGACCCCGCGCACCGCATCCCGGCCCGCCGGACCGGCCCCCGCGCGACCAGCACCGCCGGAGTGTGAGGCACGGGGTGCCGGGGCTCCGGCCCCGGCACTCCGCTACAGCGGCGGCGGCTCCGGGCGGTCGCGGTCCTGCGGGCCCCGGCCCGACAGGACCTCCCCGTACGCCTGCATCAGGTCGGGCAGCCGCAGCGTCGACAGGTCGTCACGGGAGGGCTCGCCGGGGAACCCCGCCAGCCGCAGATCCCGGTACGCGCAGCTCTTCTCGTACAGGGTGCGCAGGAAGCGGCCGTTGCCCAGCTCGTCGATCCAGCCCTGCTCCACCACGTGCCCGCTGATGCTGCGCAGCTCGTCCAGGGCCTCCTCGTCCCAGCAGTCCCCGTTCGCGTCCGCCAGCACCCCGCCGATCGCGGTCAGTTCCAGCGGGCGGTAGCTGGGGAAGTCGACCCGGGTGGTGAACCGCGAGGACAGCCCCGGATTGGCTGCCAGCAGCCGGTCCATCCCCGCGGGGTAGCCGGCCAGGATCACCACCAGGTGGTCCCGGTTGTCCTCGGCCCGCTTCAGCAGCACCTGCAGGGCCTCGTCGCCGTACGCGTCGCCCTTGGTGTAGCCGGTGTTGGAGAGGCTGTACGCCTCGTCCACGAACAGCACCCCGCCGATCGCGGAATCGATCAGCTCATTGGCCTTCACAGCGGTCTGCCCGAGGAACTCTCCCACCAGATCGGCCCGTTGGGCCTCCACCAGATGGTCTCCGCCCAGCAGCCCGAGCGCGTAGAAGACCCGGCCCAGGATCCGCGCCACGGTCGTCTTGCCCGTGCCCGACGGCCCGGAGAACACGAAGTGCCGCTTCGGGGGCTGCACCGGCAGGCCCTGCCCGGCCCGCAGCCGGGCCATGTGCAGCTGCGCCGAGAGCGCCTTCACCTGCCGCTTCACCGGCTCCAGGCCCACCATCCGCTCCAGCTCCGCCAGCGCCTCGGCGAGCAGCGCCGGATCGGACGGGCCCGCCGGCAGGCCTCCGGGCGCGCTCTGCGGCGGAACCGCCACCTTGCGGCGCACGCCCTCCGCCCGGCCCGTGCCCGTACCCGGAGCCCCGAACCGCGGATCAGCCTCCGGCGCGATCAGCGGGTCCTGCTCCACCTGCCCGTCCGCCGCGATGTCCTGGACGGGGCCGCCGCCGAGGGCCACCGCCGCGAAATCCCCGCCGACCGGCGAGAGATCGTGCCCGGCGTAGCCCTCGTAGCCGGACGCGGCGTATCCGGCGTATCCGTCGGCCCCGTCGACGTAGTCGCTGTCCTCGATCGCCGTCAGCCGGGCCGCCGTGTCCATGAACGCCGGGTCCACCCGGTGCACCGCCCGGTACAGCGGCAGCGCCGCCGCGCTGCGCCCGGTCCCCTCGTGCGCCCGTGCCAGCCAGTACCGCAGCTCCTTGCGCTGCGGCTGCTCGCTGCGGCACCGCATCAGCGCCGCCGACAGCATCGGCTCGGCCTGCCCGTACATCTCGAGGCGGACCCGGGCCATCCCGCCGAACAGGCCCGCCTCGATCCCCAGCAGCGGATCGTCCACCAGCGGCTCGGTGTGCCGCACCAGCTGTTCCCAGTCCTTGACCAGGTAGGCCCGGCAGGCGTGCAGGAACCGCACCTGCGCATCGGTGTCCACCGGCGGCAGTGCGGCCAGCGCCTGGTCCAGCTCGGGGACGTGCCGGCCGTCCAGCCAGTGCGAGGCGTGGGCCAGCAGGAGGTCGCGCCGGCTCTCCAGGACGGGCTGCACCCACCAGCCGAGCCAGTACCAGGAGTTCAGCGTCCGCCGGTGGCGGGCCCGCTGCTCGCCGAAGCGGTCGCGGTGGGCGTACATGCGCAATAAGGCGTTCGTGGTGTCCACCCGGAGCGCGTGCAGGCCCAGCCATGCGTCGGCCATCGAGGGATCCAGCCGTACGGCCGCCCGGAACTCCTCCTCGGCCTGCGGATAGGCGCCCATCGTGCAGGCGTCCACTCCGCGCAGCCAGGCGAGTTCGGCCGGGGCGTGCGTGCCCGGCGTGCCGAAATCCATCACATCCCCCACAAGCCTGCCCCCGTGGTGCACAGCAACCCCCGCGTCGCGCCCGCGAGTTGTCCACTGCGCCGATGAAATCAGGGATGCATCGTACCTGCGGCTACGCACCATACGTAGGGTGCTGCGGGCACCGGTCGGCCGGGTTCCGGGGGCGCACAAAGTGACTCAGGGTGAAGATTTCGGGGAGGTCGGGCCCCTGCCGCGCCGGCTCCGAGCCGGGCGGGGGCAGAACGAAGCCCCCGATCACGGGGGAACAATCGGGGGCTTCGCGTCCGCTGCGGCCTGGAAAGACCGCGCATTCAGAACGTAAGGCCGGTCCGGGGGCCAGGTCAAGCAGGTCGGTGCAGGCCCGCGCCGACGGTTTTCCGGAGCGGCTCAGGCCCGGGGGAGTCCGTCACCTTCGGTGACGGAAGTGGCCCTTCCGGCGGTCGCATCCGTCCCGGAAGACCACTCGTATCCCGTACCGCTCTGGCGTACCAAAGTGTCGGCGAAGGGGCGCGAAGGATCATCCGAGAAGTGCGCGAGCTCCGCGCGCTCCCATCCGTCCCAGAAGTCGGAAAGTTCACGCCCGTCCCGATTTCGTCCGCGCCCCCAGGACTGCGCGCGCGGTGTCTCCATCCACAGCAGCCGCGCCAGATGCGGGCGCAGCGCCCGCCGGCCGGCGCCCACCCCCTCGATCAGCAGCACCGGCACCGGCTCCAGCACCCGCTCCGGACCGAACCGGCGCCCCACCCAGTCATATGGGGCCCAGTGCGCGGCCCGCCCGGCGGCCAGCGGCTCCAGCACCTGCGCGCGCAGCCGCTCCGGCCACTCGAAGAGTTCCTCGTGGGTGGCCACGTCGTCCAGGTGCAGCACCGGAGCCCCGCCCAGCGCCTGCGCGAGCAGCCCGGCGAACGTGCTCTTCCCGGACCCGGCGTGCCCGTCGATCCCGATCAGCCGGACCGGGCCGAGGGAAGGCGGCAGGGCGGCAAGTTCGCGCGCGAGTGACTGAAGTGACTGCTGAGGCTCCACCCGGCCAGCGTATGGCCCCCGGCCCCCCCGCCCCGCGTCACCCCCGACACGGGCCACGGCTTCGCCGCCGGGTGGGCGGGAACTGGAAGGGTGGAGGAGCCGATCCACCGCACCGACCCCTGGGGGCCACACCGATGACCGCACCCACACCCCGCAGGGCCCTGCTGGCCCTCGCCCTCGCAGCGGCCACCGCGGCCACCGTCCCCGGCGGCAGGGCTTCGGCGACCGGAGCGCAGGCAGGCGGCGCGCAGGCAGGCGGCGCGCAGGCCGAATCGGGAGCCGCGCACGGCGCGCCGGCCGAAGCGGTGGCCGCCGAAGCCGCCGCCGGCGCGACGGTCGACAACCGGTTCTGGTACTCGTACGCCCACTGGCGGGCCGGCACCCACTGGGGCACCGCCGCCCTCGCCGGCGACCGCCCCGGTCTGGTGATCGAGGCCCCGGCCGGCCGCACCGAGTACACCGACCCGCACACCGGGAGGAAGGGCACCTGGGAGTACGCCGCCTGGACCTCCCCGGTCCACCGCTCCGCCGTCCCCGGCACCGAGACCATCGCCTCCTGGAACGCGCACACCCCGCCCGGCACCTGGATCCAGGTCGAACTGCGCGCCACCTACGGCAGCGGCGCCACCACCCCCTGGTACGTACTGGGCCGCTGGGCCTCCGGCGACGGCGACATCCGGCGCACCTCCGTGGACGGCCAGACCGACGGCACCTCCACCGTGTGGACCGACACCCTGGCCGTCGACGCCCCCGCGCGGGCGAACGGCGTACGGATCACGCACTGGCAGCTGCGCCTGACCCTCCACCGCAAGCCGGGAGCCGCCCAGGGCCCGACGGTGTGGCTGGCCGGGGCCATGGTCTCCGACGTCCCGGACCGCTACACCGTCCCCGCCTCCGCCCCCTCGGGCACGGCCCACGAGCTGAAGGTCCCGCGCTACTCACAGGAGATCCACACCGGCCGGTACCCCCAGTACGACAACGGCGGCGAGGCCTGGTGCAGCCCCACCTCCTCCCAGATGATCATCGAGTACTGGGGCCGCAAGCCCGCGGCCGAGGACCTGGCCTGGGTCGATCCCCGCTACGCCGACCCGCAGGTCTGCCACGCGGCCCGCTCCACCTACGACAGCGCCTACAGGGGCTGCGGCAACTGGCCCTTCAACGCCGCGTACGCGGCCACCTACAGCGGACTCGCCGGGGTCGTCACCCGGCTGCGTTCCCTCGCCGACCTGGAGGTCCTGGTCCGGTCGGGCATCCCTGCGATCACCTCGCAGTCCTTCCGCAGCGAGGAGCTCACGGGCGCGGGCTACGGCACCGCCGGCCACCTGATGACCGTCATCGGCTTCACCGCGACCGGGGACGTGGTCGCCAACGACCCGAACTCGCGCGACAACACGGCCGTCCGCCGCGTGTACAGGCGGCGAGAGTGGGAAAACGTGTGGTTGCGGACGAAGCGTCACGATTCAGCCGGAAAGATCGCCTCCGGCTCCGGAGGCATCTGCTACCTGTACGCCCCGGCCCGCCCGAGCCTGGCCCAGATCGCGGCCCTGCGGGCGGTGGGAGTGCTGTGATCCGAGTGTCGGAACTTCCCGTTGACCCGGGGCGCAGCTAAGCGGAACATAAAGTCATAAAGGGCACATAAAGGCTTCTATAGGAGGCGGCCCGCCATGACCACCCACAGCATCGAACACCACCCCGACCTCGCCGAGATGCGCTCGCGGTTCGAGCGGGTCACCAGCACCCCCGCCGCGCAGGCCGTGGAGGCACTGGCCCTGATCACGGGCCTGTACCTGGCGGCCTCGCCCTGGATCGCCGGGTTCAGCGGCCTCAGCTCGCTGGCGATCAACAACCTGATCGCCGGCCTGGCGTACTGCCTGTGCATGAGCGGACTCGGCTCCGCTTATGAACGCACCCACGCGATGGCCTGGACGGCGGTCGCCATCGGAGCCTGGACGATCGTGGCTCCGTGGGTCATCGCCGGCGATGTCAGCACGACCCGCACCGTGGTCAGCAACGTGATCGCCGGCGGCGTCGCCCTGTGCCTCGCCCTTGCCATGGCGGGCATGGCGGGCCGCAACCGGGCCGTCTCCGGCTGACATCCGTAGGCGCCGGGCCCCGACCGCGAGCCGGCCGGGGCCCGGTGGCGTGCCGGGACGTGATACGTGCCACGAGTGACGAGCGTCTCTACCGCGAAAGCCGCAAACGCTGTCACATTGGACGACATGACCGCATACAGCACCGCCCTCGCCTCCCGCGCCCGGAACCTCGTCCGCACCGGCGGCCCCAAAGACCACTCCAAGTGGCTGGAGCACGTGCTCGGCTGGACGCTGGTGGTCGTCGTCGCCATGTTCGTCACCCAGGTCGGCTGGCTCTGACCCGAGCCCCGGACTCACCGGCACGGTCAGCGGGGAGAGCGGGACCAGCGCCGGCTCGGCCCCGCCCGGGAGCACCGGCGGCCCGCCCCGGAACGGCCGGGTCCGGCGTCAGGCGCGCAGCCTCCCCGAAACGGCGAACGACGCGGCGGGCGCGCCCCGCGCCACGACCGCGGCCATCGAAGTGCCTCCCGTAAGCCGTCCGGTGCGCAGGGGAAGTGCCATGAGACAGCTCTGCCATACTGCGGGCATCCTGTGGCAGTTCGAGGCTAGGGCCGAATTTGAATATTAGTCAACAGCGTGGTGCGACCGGGCGTTCGCAGGTCCGCAGGGCCGAACTCATAGCAATCGGCCGCAAGTTGTTCGCCGATACGTCGTACGACGCGCTCTCCATGGACGACATCGCCAAACAGGCGGGCGTCGCCAAGGGATTGATCTACTACTACTTCAAGAGCAAGCGCGGCTACTACCTCGCCATCGTCGAGGACTCGGTCGCCGAGCTCGTCGCCTGCGCCGCCGGGGAACCGGACCTGCCCAACGTCGAGAGGGTGCGCCGCACCGTCGACGGCTACCTGGACTACGCCGAGCACCACCAGGCCGCCTACCGGACCATCGTCACCGGGGGAGTCGGCTCCGACGCCGAGGTGCTGGCGATCCGCGATGCGGTCCGCGAGGAACTGGTGGCCACCATCGCCGAGGGTGCGTACGGGCGCCGCACCGTCCCGCCGATCGCCCGGCTCGCACTCGTGGGCTGGCTGTCCGCGGTCGAGGGGACCACCCTGGAGTGGATCGGCGCACGGGCCGCCCCTGCGGAAGCCTCTGACAACGCTGTCGTCGAGGCCGAGGCCGAGGCCGGCGAAGATGCGGATGCGAATGCCGAGGCGGACCCAGCGGTGGAGGCCTGCGCCGAGGGCGTGTCACCGCAGCCCGACCGGGCCCGGCTCGGCGCCCTGCTCGTGCGCCAGCTGCGCGCGACGCTGACGGTGATCGGGGAATTCGTCCCGGAGTGTCCGCCGCCACCCCTTACCGAAGGGGCGTTCGAGAAAGCCGGTGATCTTGCCCCGGTGACGGGACGCTCCTGATCGGGCATACTCAAGCCGCCGCAGCCACTGAACTGCCCCTTCCGTGATCCGGGAGGGCAGTATCGGCTGTGAGAGCACCGAGACCCGGCGGCGCGTCCCACACCTCACGCGTCGCCGCCGTGCCCGACGAGGGAGGAGAGCGCCGCCATGACTGACCGCGCCCCGCAGCCGGTGGACCGACAGCTGCCCACCGAGGAGTCCCGGGACCTCCTCGCGCTCGTACGAGAGATCGCCCAGCGGGAGATCCGCCCCGTGGCCGCCGAGGAGGAGGACGCCGGGAAGTTCCCGCGTGCGATCTTCACTCTGCTGTCCGATGCCGGCCTGCTCGGTCTCCCGTACGCGGGCGAGTACGGCGGCGGCGAGCAGCCGTACGAGGTCTACCTCCAGGTCCTGGAGGAGCTCGCGGCGGCCCGCCTGACCGTCGGGCTCGGCGTCAGCGTGCACTCCCTGTCCTGCCACGGCCTGGCCGGATACGGCTCCGAGGAGCAGCAGAAGGCCCACCTGCCGGCCATGCTCGGCGGCGGCCTCCTCGGCGCGTACTGCCTCTCCGAGCCCGCCTCGGGCTCCGACGCCGCCTCGCTGACCACCAAGGCCGTCCGTGATGGCGACGACTGGATCATCACCGGCACCAAGGCCTGGATCACCCACGGCGGGGTCGCCGACTTCTACACCGTCCTCGCGCGCACCGGCGGCGAGGGCCCCAAGGGCATCACCGCCTTCCTGGTGCCGGGCGACGCGGAGGGTCTGACGGCCGCCGTCCCCGAGAAGAAGATGGGCATGAAGGGCTCGCCCACCGCCCAGCTGCACTTCGACGGGGTCCGCGTCCCGGACACCCGCCGCATCGGCGAAGAGGGCCAGGGCTTCACCATCGCGCTCGCCGCCCTGGACGCGGGCCGCCTGGGCATCGCCGCCTGCGCCATCGGCGTCGCGCAGGCCGCCCTGGACGAGGCCCTCACGTACGCCCTGGACCGCAAGCAGTTCGGGCACCCCATCGCGGACTTCCAGGGCCTGCGCTTCATGCTCGCCGACATGGCGACCAAGATCGAGGCCGGCCGGGCGCTGTACCTGGCGGCGGCGCGACTGCGCGACGCGGGCAAGCCGTTCTCCCGCCAGGCGGCGATGGCCAAGCTGTTCTGCACGGACGCCGCCATGGCCGTCACCACGGACGCGGTCCAGGTCCTCGGCGGCTACGGCTACACCGCGGACTTCCCGGTGGAGCGGCTGATGCGCGAAGCGAAGGTCCTCCAGATCGTCGAGGGCACGAACCAGATCCAGCGCATGGTCATCGCCCGCCACCTGGCAGGTCCCGAGTCGCGCTGAGGACCGACCCGGTCCTCGAGGTACGCCCGGCCCCCTCGGCCGACGCCGAACCGGACGAGCCGTCCGGCGCGGCCCGGCCCGGGGGCACCTCCCGGCAGTAGCTGGGGGAGGGACGTTGACGGCACCCCCTAGTCCTCCCCGACCGACAGGGGCTTCGCGTCGTGGTTGACGAAGAAGTCCGGGCGCGCACCGAGATGGCGGGCGGGCGGTGCGTTGGACACCGCGTTGTAGCTGATCAGGGCGAGGGTGCGGGTGCGCGGCCGGGCGGTCGGTGTGCGTGCCCGGGATCAGGCGCAGCGGGCCGTTCTCCTCGGTGACCTCGTCCAGGAAGACCGCGGCGGTGAGGGCCGCCGGGCGCCGCATCCCGTCGGCGGCCTGCCAGAAGTCGAAGTCCCGGTGCCATTGCCAGCGGTCGCCGAGCCGGGCCGCCTTCGGGTTGACCTTCCACTGGTACACGTACATGTCCTCGCCGATGAGCAGCCGGGCGAGGGCCGTCAGCGGTGACGCCTCGGCCAGGGCCCGCCAGGGGCCGCCCTTGCGGTGGAGTCCGTACACGGCGCGCACGGTCGTGCCGTCCTCCTCGAAGAACCGCTGCGGCCCCGCCTCCGCGAGGACCGAAGGCAGTTCCCCCGGCCAGGGGCGCCCATATCTCGTGCGGAGTCATCGGGGGTACGACGACGAAGCCGTCGCGGCGGTATGCGGCCAGGAGCTGCGTCGGGTCGCTCATGGCCCCCAGCGTGCCGCGCGGCCCGCGGCCCGGCGAGGCGCACGGTGAGCGCACGAGAGGTGCGCCGGGTCACCCCGACACCCCTACGTACCACCGCCGCCGAAGAGCCGGCCGGTCGGCCAGATCGGGGAGGAGACGACCCGGGACCACTCCGGATCGCGCCGGCCCGGCAGGGTGCGGCCGTCGTCGGCCCAACGGGCCAGCAGCGCACGGTAGATCGGCGGATCGGGCTGCCGCTGCGGAACCGATTCTTCGTAGCCGGGCGGCGTCGGCCGCCGCCGCCGTCCCGTTCTTGCCCCAGGGGTTTCGAGCGTGGTCATACAGCGCCAACGCGCCACCCGACGCACGGGTAACCGCCCCCGCCCTCCGGGTATCCGTTCGAGGTGTCCCCGCCGCGCCTCCCCGCACGTGACCAGACGTGCCGGGCTGTCAGGCAATGACAGAAGTCTGGCCCAAGGCACAGTTTCTGACGTACCGTCATATCCGCTCGAGCCGACGCCGCGCCCCGCGGCCCCGCACCCCCCGCGCCACCGCCCCGCCCAGGAGGTTTGCCATGCCCGCGGACCGACCCGTACCCCTCGACGAATACCCCGTCCACCAGGCCCCGTTGTCGATGAAGCACCTCGTCAGCGGCGACCGGAACGCCTACGACCGCTGCATCTTCCACGTCTTCGACCATGCCGGCCGGGCCGTCCTCATCCTCGGCCTCGGCGTGTACCCCAACGCCGGGGTCATCGACGCCTACGCCACCCTGCGCACCGGAGACGAACTCCTCGCGGTCCGCGCCTCCGACGCCCTCACCGACGACCGCATGAACCTCTCCGTCGGCCCCCTGCGGATCGTCGTCGACGAACCCCTGAAGCGGATCACCCTCCAGTGCGACGCCGACCCCGCCGACCCCGCAGGGCTCTCGTACGACATCACCTGGACCGCCGAATTCCCCGCCGTCTGGGAACCCCACCACGTCCAGCGGCGCGGCGACCGCCTCATGCTCGAAGGCCGCCGCTTCGTCCAGGCGGGCGGCGTCACCGGCACCATCCGCGCCAAGGGCGAGCAGTACACCCTCAACGCCGCCGAGTGGACCGGCACCCGCGACCGCAGCTGGGGCGTGCGCCCCATACCCGGCGAGGACGGCGGCCGGGCCGCCGAGGAGTACCGGCCGGAGGGCTTCCACTGGCTCTGGATCCCGGTCCGCTTCGAGGACCGCTTCGTCATGGTCATCGCCCAGGAGGACGCCGACGGGCACCGCAGCCTGAACGAGGCCGTCCAGGTCTTCCCCGAGGACAGCGGCCGCCGCGACGTACAGCTCGGCTGGCCCCAGACCGAGATCCGCTACCGCCCCGGCACCCGCCACCCCGAGAGCGCCGTCGTCCACCTCGCCGACCCGGCCCGCAAACCCCTCGAACTCGGCGTCGAGATCCTGGGCTCCTCCCCGCTCGCCGTCGGCGCCGGCTACCCGCCCGCCGCCGACTGGCAGCACGGCACCTGGCAGGGCCGCGGCTGGGCCGACCGCCGCGTCTACGACCTCTCCGACCCCGCCGCCCACCCCATGGCCGCCTTCGGCGTCACCGACCACTCCGCCCGCTTCACCCTCGACGGCCGCACCGGCTTCGGCATTTTCGAGCACGGCAGCTTCGGCCGCCACGACCCGAGCGGCTTCACCGACTACGGCTCGGTGGCCCCGTAGCAACGCCCCCGTACGAGAAGCCAGCAGAAGGAAGGGGAAGTCATGGCAGCACCGGCACCACGCCCGCGCACCTCCACCCGCGAACCCGAGGAACTCCGCCGGCGCCTCGCCGCATGGCTCGACGCCGAGCTCCCCGGCGCGAAGATCACAGGCGTCTCCGTCCCCGGATCCAACGGCATGTCCAGCGAGACCCTGCTCTTCGACATCGAGCACCCCGACACCCCGGTCCGCGCCTGCGCCCTGCGCCTCGCCGCCGACCCGGCCGCCTACAGCGTGTTCCCCACGTACGACATGCCCCGCCAGCACCGCGTGATGAGCCTGGTCGCCGACCACACCGACCTGCCCGTCCCGCGCGTGCTGTGGCTGGAACAGGACCCCGGCCCGCTCGGGGCGCCGTTCTTCGTCATGGCCCGCGCCGAAGGCCGGGTCCCGCCCGACGTCATGCCCTACACGTACGAGGGAAACTGGCTGCACGCCGCGAGCGACTCCGAACGCGCCGTACTCCAGGAGGCCAGCATCTCGCTGCTGGCCCGGCTGCACGACCAGTTCCCCGCCAAGGAGGCCGAGTTCCTCCTCCCCGAGGGCACGGGCAGCCCGCTGCGCCGGCACGTCGACGCCCAACGCGCCTACTACGCCTGGGTGGTCGACGGACTCGCGCCGTCACCGCTGCTGGAGCGGGCCTTCGACCGGCTGGAGGAGCTGTGGCCCGCCGACGAGGGCCCCGCCGTCCTCAACTGGGGCGACGCCCGCATCGGCAACGTCGTCTACGAAGCCGACGGCTTCCGGCCGGTGGCCGTACTGGACTGGGAGATGGCCGCGTACGCCCCCCGCGAGGTCGACCTCGGCTGGACCGTCTACCTGCACCGCTTCTTCCAGGACCTGACCGTCGGCTTCGGCCAGAGCGGCCTGCCGGACTTCCTGCGCCGCGCCGACCTGGAGCGCCGGTACGCCGAACTCACCGGCCACAGCCCGCGGGACATGGAGTTCCACACCCTGTATGCCGCCCTGCGGCACGGGATCGTGATGCTGCGGATCGCCTACCGGCAGGCGTACTTCGGGGAGGTCGAGGTCCCCGCGGACCCGGACGGCCTGATCCTGCACCACGCCAGCCTCGCGGCGATGGTGCAGGGCACGTACTGGTAGATCCGGCAGATCCGGCAGATCCGGACCATCCGGCGGATCCCGATCCGCGGCGGATCCGGCCGGGAAAGTCCTCAGGCCGCCTGCGCGTGCTGCCGCATCTGCGGCAGCAGCGTCGGCGCCGGCATCCGCACGGGACGCGAACCGGGACCGCCGACGTGCGAGAAGGGCTGCGTCCGCCAGTCCAGACCCTGCGGCAGGTCCAGCAGGACCACCTCGAGCTCCTGGGGCTCCTCGAGGCCCCTGCCCACGGTCGGCAGCGCCTCGGACGCCGGGCGGCCCGTGCCCGCGCACACCGTGAGCCCGAACGGGTTCCACGGGGTCAGGCAGAGCGCGTGCTCCGGCAGGTACTCCTCGTCCGCGACGAGGGCGATCGACTGGCCGCAGTCGGGGCAGATCGCGTGGTGGATCTCGAAACCGTCGACGTCTTCGAGGTACTCCCCGTCGTCCGGGTACCCGGTTTCGTCGAATTCCGCGGGCTCCGGTGCGGTGCGACCGGCACGCTTGGTGTTCAGCATGGTTGTACTCCCCCTTGGGTGGGCCGGGCGGGCAGGTTCTGCGGCCTCGGCCACACGAAGCACTTCCCGCCGCGCGGCACGAGTAACCACAACATCCCGGCGTACGCCTGCATACCCTTGTGGCCTTGGTCACATGCCCGCCGCAGGTGCCACTTGTACGTGGACAGCACTGTGCCTGAAGCGCCCTTGGGCCTTAGGTTGAGCGGCTATGAGCGCAATGGAGGAGCTGGACCGCCAGATCGTGGATCTGCTCGTGCGGGACGGGCGGATGAGCTACACGGACCTGGGCAAGGCCACCGGACTGTCCACATCGGCCGTCCACCAGCGAGTACGCCGTCTGGAACAGCGCGGGGTGATCCGCGGGTACGCGGCCGTCGTCGATCCCGAAGCCGTCGGCCTGCCCCTGACGGCCTTCATCTCGGTGAAGCCCTTCGACCCGAGCGCGCCGGACGACATCGCGGACCGGCTGGCCGGCGTACCGGAGATCGAGGCCTGCCACAGCGTCGCCGGCGACGAGAACTACATCCTGAAGGTCCGCGTCGCGACCCCGCTGGAGCTGGAGGACCTCCTGGGCCGCCTGCGCGCCCTCGCCCACGTCTCGACCCGCACGACGGTGGTCCTCTCCACCCCGTACGAGGCCCGCCCGCCCCGCGTGTGACGCCTTTTCCGCCGCGCCCCGCGGGGGCGCGGTCGAGGCGGGGCACCGGACCCGCGAAACTGAGGGCATGACTGACCGCACCGCCAGCTCCGTCGACGCCGCCGGCGCCCCCGCATCCGAACGGACCGTCCTCCTCCGCGGGGGCGAGGTACACAGCCCCGCCGACCCCTTCGCCACCGCGATGGTCGTCGAGCGGGGACACATCGCCTGGGTCGGCTCCGAAGGCGCCGCCGACGCCTTCGCACAGGGCGTCGACGAGGTCGTCGACCTCGGCGGGGCGCTCGTCACCCCCGCCTTCACCGACGCGCACGTCCACACCACCTCCGCCGGCCTCGCCCTCACCGGCCTGGACCTCACCGGCGCCGCCTCCCTCTCCGACGCCCTCGGCCTCGTCCGCGCGTACGCCGAGCGCCGCCCCGCCGACCGGGTGCTCCTCGGCCACGGATGGGACGCCTCCCGGTGGCCCGAGCGCCGCGCGCCCCGCCGCGAGGAGCTCGACGAGGCCGCCGGCGGCCGGCCGCTCTACCTCAGCCGCATCGACGTGCACTCCGCCGTGGCCACCACCGCCCTGCTGGACCTCGTCCCGGCCGTCTCCGTCCGCGGCGACGAGCCGCTGACCCGCGACGACCACCACGCCGTCCGCAGGGCCGCGCTCGCCGCCGTCACCCCCGCCCAGCGCGCCGAGGCCCAGCGGGCCGCCCTCGACCGGGCCGCCTCCCTCGGCATCGGCTCCGTCCACGAGTGCGGCGGGCCCGACATCTCCTCCGCCGAGGACTTCGCGGACCTCCTCAACCTCGCCCGGGAAAGGCCCGGACCGCGCGTCTTCGGGTACTGGGCGGACCGGGACCTCGAACAGGCCAAGGCGCTCGGCGCCATCGGCGCCGCCGGCGACCTCTTCGTGGACGGAGCCCTCGGCTCCCACACCGCGTGCCTGCACGCCCCGTACACCGACGCGGGCCACACCGGCACCGGCTACCTCGACGCCGCCGAGGTGGCCGAGCACGTAGCCGCCTGCACCGAGGCGGGCCTGCAGGCCGGTTTCCACGCCATCGGCGACGCAGCCCTCACCGCCGTCGTCGAGGGCGTGCGCGCCGCCGCGGAAAAGGTCGGCCTGGCCCGCATCCGCGCCGCCCGGCACCGCGTCGAGCACGCCGAGATGATGACCCCCGCCACCATCGCCGCCTTCGCGGACCTCGGCCTCACCGCCTCCGTGCAGCCCGCCTTCGACGCCGCCTGGGGCGGCGAGGACGGCATGTACGCCGACCGGCTCGGCGCGGAGCGCGCCCGTACCCTCAACCCCTTCGCCGCACTGCTCAAGGCCGGTGTGCCCCTCGCCTTCGGCTCCGACGCCCCGGTCACCCCGTTCGACCCCTGGGGCACCGTCAGGGCGGCCGCCTTCCACCGCACCCCCGAGCACCGGATCTCCGTCCGGGCCGCCTTCACGGCCCACACCCGGGGCGGCTGGCGGGCCCTGGGCCGCGACGGCGCGGGCGTGCTGGTGCCCGGCGCCCCCGCCGACTACGCGCTCTGGGAGACCGCCGAACTGGTGGTCCAGGCCCCCGACGACCGGGTCGCCCGCTGGTCCACGGACCCCCGTTCCGGGACCCCCGGACTGCCCGACCTGACCCCCGGCAGGGAACTGCCGGTGTGCCTCGCCACGGTCGTCGGCGGGCGGGAGGTATTCGTACGGCCACAGGGGTGATCCGGTCGGCCTCGGTTCGGTACGGGCGCTCGGACCCGGATAAGTTCGGCCGGGTCCACCACCGGACGTCCGTACCGGGCGGATCCGTCTGCTCAGCGCGCCCGCGCCTCGGGGGCGAGGGAAGGTTTCGTCGGGATGGGGGTCCCCCCTGCTCCGAAGGGAGCTCGGGGGAGGGTGGCCCCGCGTCGGGGCCCTGCGGTCCAGTAGACAACGGTCACGGAGACCCGCAGCCAGCGGGAGCCTGACCGGCCCGAAGGACCGCGGGCCCCGACCACTGTTCTAAAGTCATCCTCTGTGACAGGACGTACAAGAACACGAAGGCGGACTCAGTGAGCGACGGCGGACAGCGAGGCCACGGACCGCTCGGCACGGCCTTGGTGATCATTCCGACCTTCAACGAGGCGGAGAACATCGGGCCGATCGTCGCCCGCGTGCGCGCGGCGGTGCCCGAGGCGCACATCCTGGTCGCGGACGACAACAGCCCCGACGGCACCGGCAAGCTCGCCGACGAGCTGGCGGCCGGCGACGACCACGTGCACGTCCTGCACCGCAGGGGCAAGGAGGGCCTCGGCGCCGCCTACCTGGCGGGCTTCGCCTGGGGCCTGGAGCGCGACTACGGCGTGCTCGTCGAGATGGACGCCGACGGCTCCCACCAGCCGGAGGAGCTGCCGCGGCTGCTCACCGCGCTGGCCGGCGCCGACCTCGTGCTGGGCTCGCGCTGGGTGCCGGGCGGCCGGGTGGTCAACTGGCCCAAGAGCCGCGAGTTCCTCTCCCGCGGCGGCTCGACGTACTCGCGGCTGATGCTGGACGTCCCGATCCGCGACGTGACGGGCGGCTACCGCGCCTTCCGCCGCGAGACCCTGGAGGGGCTGGGCCTCGACGAGGTGGCCTCTGCGGGTTACTGCTTCCAGGTCGACCTGGCCCGCCGGGCCGTGCGCCAGGGCTTCCGGGTCGTCGAGGTGCCCATCACGTTCGTCGAGCGTGAGTTCGGCGACAGCAAGATGAGCAGGGACATCGTCGTGGAGGCCCTGTGGCGGGTCACCCAGTGGGGGCTCAAGGCCCACGCGGCGAAGCTGACCGGCCAGGACAAGCCCAAGGGCACGGACAAGGGCTCGGACAAGGGCACGGACAACGGCTCGGACAAGGGCACGGACAACGGCTCGGACAAGGGCACGGACAACGGCTCGGACACGGGCTCGGACAAGGGCGGGAACCGCGCCTGACGGGTACCCGGCGCCCCTTAGGGGATGTCCGGTACCTCCGGCTGAGGTCGCTTTTACGCCGCCCCAGGCACACTGGGTGTCATGACGACCGGCGTTCCCCTCTCGACGGCCCCCCGGCGGCGTTCGCGCGCCCGCACGTTCCTCCCCCTGGCGGTCGCCGCCTGGCTGGTCCTGGAGATCTGGCTGCTCAGCCTGGTCGCCGGCACGGCCGGCGGGCTGACCGTCGCCGCGCTGCTCGCGGGTGGAATCGTGCTCGGCGTCGTGGTCATCAAGCGGGCCGGGCGGCGCGCCTTCAAGAACCTGACGACCACCTTCCAGCAGGCTCAGCAGGGGCAGCAGCCCACCCCGCAGCAGCCGGGCAGCGGCAACGGCCTCACGATGCTGGCCGGCCTGCTCCTGATCCTGCCGGGACTCGTCTCCGACGTGGTCGGTCTGCTCTGCCTGCTCCCGCCCGTCCGGGCGTGGATCGGCCGCCGGGTCGCGGGCTCCCTGGAGCGCAAGATGGCCACGGCCCCGGCCGGCAGTTTCGGCGACGCCTTCCAGCAGGCCCGCATCCACTACCCCGACGGCAAGGTCGTCCAGGGCGAGGTCATCCGCGAGGACGAGCCCCGGCAGCCCGGCCCGGACGCCGGGTACCGGCCGCCGCTGGCGCCCTGAGCCCCGTACGGCACAGGCCGTACCGGCATCCGGCGCAGCCGGGCCGTAGACGCAACGAAGCCGAGGGCCCCTGCCACAGTTCGTGGCAGGGGCCCTCGGCTTCGTTCTCCGTGTCCGGCTGTCAGGCGGACTTGCGGCTGTCCCGCGGATGCACGGCAATGTTCATGGCGCCGGAACGCAGGACCGCCAGCCTCTCGGCCAGCACTTCCTCCAGTTCCTCGCGGGTGCGCCGCTCCATGAGCATGTCCCAGTGCGTTCGCGCAGGCTTGCCCTTCTTCTCTTCGGGCCCGTCCCCGTCCACCAGGAGTGCCATGGCGCCGCACGCCTTGCACTCCCACTCCGGCGGAATCTCTGCCTCAACCGAGAACGGCATCTCAAATCGATGTCCGTTCTGGCATGCGTACTCCACCGCCTGGCGCGGGGCCAGATCGATGCCGCGGTCCGTCTCGTAGCTGGTAACCACGAGCCGCGTACCGCGGAGAGCTCGCTCACTCATGAATCGTGCCTCCCGGGCTTGTCGCCCACAGGACAGGTGTCGCTGTCGTCGTCATCCGGTCAACGTCCGGTCGGCGGTATAGATTCCCGCTCCGGGTGATGCGTCGCCCGTCGTGCCGCCCCTTGTTGTACCCACCAGTGCCCGTTTTGTCACATCTGGCAGCAGATGTCACCCAACGTCTTCACTTCTTCAGCGCGCAGTAACGGTCCCGCTGGCAGGCCAAAGGCGTACACTACCGGCCCTTCGCTTCAACGTCGAAATCCGTTCGGAATTCGTATGAAGATCCGGGCCGGATCCGCTGCCGGAGCGCCCGCCGGATCCGCTCAGATCCGCTCGGGAACAGGATTGCCCGCCGCCTCCACCGCGCGCCGCACCGGCACCCGTGCCAGCAGCACGAAACCCAGTGCGAAGAACACCACCAACGAGATGATCGCGTCCCGGTAGCTGCCCGTGACCTGGTACGTCAGGCCGAACACCAGCGGTCCGATCCAGCTCAGCCCGCGATCGCTCATCTCGTACGCGGAGAAGTACTCGGCCTCCTTGCCCGCCGGCACCAGGTGCGAGAACAGCGAGCGCGACAGCGCCTGGCTGCCGCCCAGCACCAGCCCGATCATCGAGGCGAGGGCGAAGAACCACACCGGCGTCCGGGCCGGCAGGAAGTACCCCGCCGCCAGCGTCAGCGCCCACGCCGCCAGCGAGCCGAGGATCGTCCGCTTCGCGCCGTAGATCACGGCCAGCCGGCCCATGCCCAGAGCGCCCGCCACGGCCAGCACCTGCACCAGCAGCACCGCCGCGATCAGCGTGGACTGCTCGAGCTCGAGCTCCTGCTTGCCGTAGATCGAGGCCTGCGAGATCACCGTCTGCACGCCGTCGTTGTAGATCAGATAGGCGAGCAGGAACGACAGGGTCAGCGGGTAGCGCCGCATGTCCTTCAGCGTGGCGACGAGCTGCTTCCAGCCACTCACGGCCGGTGCCGCCCCGGGCTCCCGCGCCACGGCGCGGTCCCGCAGCCGGCGCAGCGGGACGATCGCGAAGGCTCCCCACCACAGGCCCGCCGACGCCAGGCAGATCCGTACCGCTTCGCCCTCGCTGAGCCCGAAGGAGTCGTGGCCCAGGTAGAGCACCAGGTTGACCACGAGCATCAGCGAGCCCGCCGTGTAGCCGAAGGCCCAGCCCCGCGAGGACACCGCGTCCCGCTCGTCCGGCGTGGAGATCTGCGGCAGGTAGGCGTTGTAGAGCACCATCGAGACCGAGAGCGCGGCGTTCGCCACGATCAGCAGCAGTCCGCCCAGCAGGTAGCGCTCGCCGCCCAGGAAGAACATTCCGGCGGTGGCCGCCGCGCCCGTGTACGCCGCCACCGCGAGCAGCGGCTTCTTCCGGCCGGTCCGGTCGGCGACGGCCCCCACCAGCGGCATGAGCAGCAGGGCGAGGATCACCGACGCCGAGACCGAGTAGGCGAAGAACGACCCGACCCGCACCGGGATGCCCAACGGGTGCACGAACCCGGGGGTGCCCTGCGCCTTCGCGGCGGCCTCCGCCACCGAGGTCAGGTAGGGCCCGAGGAACACGGTCAGCACGCTCGCCGAGTACACCGAGACCGCGAAGTCGTAGAAGTACCAGCCCCGCTGCTCGCGCTTGCGCGCGGCCGCGCCGGCTCTGCCGTCCTCGGCCCCCGGTTCCGCTTCGTCCATGGTCTGCGCACTCATAGGTGCCCCCTCGCTGGTCCCCGTACCGCACGGCCCACCGGATCCGCACGGCGGCCGTACGGGCCCGTCAGGCCCAGGCCCCGCGGCGGTCCAGCACCGTGCGCAAGATGTCGATCCGGTCGGTCATGATGCCATCGACTCCCAGGTCAAGGAGAGCCTCCATACGTTCCGGTTCGTTCACGGTCCAGACGTGCACCTGGAGTCCCCGCTCGTGCGCCGTGCGCACGAACCGCCGGTCGACCACACGGATGCCCGCCTGCGTCTCCGGAACCTGCGCCGCCACCGCCCCGACCCGCAGCGCCGCCGGGATCGCGTACGAGCGCAGCCGCAGCCCGAGCACCCCGCGCACCCCGTACGAGGTCGCCAGCCGGGGTCCGGCGATCTTCTGGGCGCGGGCCACCCGGCTCTCCGAGAAGGAGCCCACGCACACCCGGTCCCAGACGCCCGCCCGGGCGATCAGATTGACCAGGGGATGCAGGGCCGACTCGGACTTGACGTCGATGTTCCAGCGGGCGTCGGGGAACTCCTCCAGGAGCTCCTCGAACAGCGGCAGCGGCTCGGTGCCCGCCACCCGGACCTCGCGGACCTTGCTCCAGGTCAGCTCGGCGATCCGGCCCTGCCCGTCGGTGACCCGGTCGAGCGTGGAGTCGTGGAACGCGACGAGCTTCCCGTCGGCGGTGGCGTGCACATCGGTCTCGAAGTACCGGTAGCCCGCATCGGCGGCCCGCCGGAAGGCCGCGGCGGTGTTCTCCAGCCCGTCCGCGGCACCTCCCCGATGCGCGAAGGGGATCGGAGCGGGGTGGTCCAGATACGGATGGCGAAGGCGTACGTGCGTCACCCGCCGCAGTATGCACGGTGTCACCGGCGGGGAGGGAGCGGCCGGATGGCTGCGTGGTGAACGCCGCACCGCCCCTGGCCCGGGTGGACCGCGGCGTGACAGGCTGTGGGGGCGGAAGCAATCCAATACCGGCCGCGCCCGCCAGCGGGCGGGGCCAATTCGATGAAGGTGGACCGGACAGCATGGCAGAGTGGACCTCGGCGGTGGGTGCCGCACAGCTCGCCCGTCTCATCACCTCCCAGCAGGAGCGGCCCGGTGTCCCCGGGGCGCGGAAGCTGCCCGCCTACCGCAACCTCGCCGACGGCATCCGGCTGCTCGTCCTCGAAGGCCGCGTCCCCGTCGCCGCCCGGCTGCCCGCCGAACGGGAGCTCGCCGTCTCCCTCTCCCTCTCCCGCACCACCGTCGCCGCCGCGTACGAGGCCCTGCGCGGGGAGGGCTTCCTGGAGTCCCGGCGCGGCGCCGGCAGCTGGACCTCCGTACCGGCCGGGAACCCGCTGCCCGCCCGGGGGCTGGAACCGCTGCCGCCCGAGTCCCTCGGCTCGATGATCGACCTCGGCTGCGCCGCGCTCCCGGCCCCCGAGCCCTGGCTCACCAAGGCCGTACAGGGCGCCCTCGAAGAGCTCCCCCCGTACGCGCACACCCACGGGGACTACCCCGCCGGGCTGCCCGCCCTGCGGGGGATGCTCGCCGACCGCTACACCGAGCGCGGCATCCCCACGATGCCCGAGCAGATCATGGTCACCACCGGCGCGATGGGCGCCATCGACGCCATCTGCAGCCTCTTCGCCGGCCGCGGAGAGCGGATCGCCGTCGAATCCCCCTCCTACGCCAACATCCTCCAGCTCATGCGCGCCGCCGGCGTCCGGCTCGTGCCCGTCGCGATGGCCGACGGCCTGGCCGGCTGGGACATGACCGTGTGGCGCCAGGTACTGCGCGACGCCGCGCCCCGCCTCGCCTACGTCGTCGCCGACTTCCACAACCCCACCGGCGCGCTGGCCTCGGACGAGCAGCGCCGCGCCATGGTGGAGGCCGCCCGCTCGGCCGGCACCGTACTCGTCGCCGACGAGACCATGGCCGAGCTCCAGCTGGACCCGGCGCTGGAGATGCCCCGCCCGGTCTGCTCCTTCGACCCGTCCGGCTCCACCGTGATCACCGTCGGCTCCGCCAGCAAGGCCTTCTGGGCCGGCATGCGGATCGGCTGGGTCCGCGCGGCACCCGACGTCATCCGCAGCCTGGTCGCGGCGCGCGCGTACGCCGACCTCGGCACACCGGTGCTCGAGCAGCTCGCGGTCAACTGGCTGATGCGGACCGGCGGCTGGGCGGAGGCCGTGGAGATCCGCCGCGACCAGGCCCGCGAGAACCGGGACGCGCTGGTCGCCGCGGTGCGCCGGGAGCTGCCCGACTGGGAGTTCGAGGTGCCGCAGGGCGGGCTGACCCTGTGGGCCCGCGCCGGCGGCCTGTCCGGATCCCGGCTGGCCGAGGTGGGGGAGCGGGTCGGCGTACGGGTCCCCTCGGGGCCGCGGTTCGGCGTCGACGGGGCCTTCGAGGGCTACGTCCGGCTGCCGTTCACCGTCGGCGGGCCCGTGGCCGAGGAGGCCGCGGTCCGCCTCGCGGCGGCCGCCCGCCTGGTCGGCACGGGCGCGGGCGGCAGCGGCGCCGAACCCCCGCGCACGTTCGTCGCGTAGGACCCGGGGGACGGCGGACCCGGCGGTTCAGGGCTCAGGGGCCGACGGGCCAGGGGCCGCGCGCCGGCGGGGCCTCGGCCGGGGCCTCCTCGGCCTCCTCGGCGTCGGCCGACGGATCCTGCGCCCGGGCCGGCGGCTGCACGATGTGCAGCGGCTTCGACAGCGTCACGCGGCCCGGCACGCCCGGGGCCGGCAGCTGCCGGCCGGGCAGCAGCTCCTGCACCGCATGGCGGTGCGCCGGGTGCGTGGCGTCGTCGTACGGGTCCGGCGTGGCGGGCACCTGCAAGCGGTGCACGGGACCCGCGCCGAGCCGCGCGTACCCGCGCCCCGGAGGCACCTGGGCCGTCGGGGTGGTGTGCGGCGGCAGTCCCAGCACGTCGGTGATCTGCTGGATCGCGGCGGCCCCCAGCACGACCCGGGCCCGGGTGTGCTGCCAGACGGCGTCGTTCAGCAGCTCCAGGTGGTCGAACTGCTCGGCCACCACGACCGTGATGTGCGCGGTGCGCCCGTGCCGCAGCGGCACCTGGAGCCGGGCGAGGGGGTCGGGGCTCCCGTCGGCCGCCGCGAGGTGCGCGAGCACGCTGGGCCGGTCCAGCAGGATCCACAGCGGCCGCCGGGTGTCCTCGGGCGCGGGGCGGCCGGCCTCGCGGGCCCGGTGCGTGGCGATCAGCCGCCGTTCGGTCTCGCGCGCGGCCCACTCCAGGGTGGCCAGCGCCCCGGCCGGACCGCACTCCACGGCCAGCACGCCCGTACGCCCGGACAGGCAGGAGAACTCCCCGCTGCCGCCGCCCTCGACGACCAGCACCTCGCCCCCGTGCTGCAGGGCCTGCAGGGCGATCGAGCGCAGCAGGGTCGAGGTGCCGCTGCCGGGCTGGCCGACGGCCAGCAGGTGCGGCTCGGTGGAGCGGGGGCCGGTGCGCCAGATCACCGGCGGCACGTCGCGCGGCTGGTCGTCCTCCAGGACCGGCAGGGTGCGCTGCACACTGCCGGCATCGGTGAAGCCGAGCACGGTCTCGCCGGGAGAGGTGACGAACGGCTGGGCGGCGATGCCCGTCGGCAGCGCCGTGAGCACCGTCAGGTCGAGCTGGTTGCCCTCCTCGTCCCAGTCGAAGAGGTACTCCCGGCCGCGCCCGGACTTGGCGTGCAGCAGGGCCTCGATCCGGGCCCGCGAGGCGGCCTCGGCGTCGGTGAAGTAGGCGGGGTAGCGGATCCGGAGCCGGGTGATGCGGCCCGCGTCGTCGAAGGCGTAGTCGCTGAACGCCTTGTCCCACTCCCCGCCGTGGGCGAAGAGCGGGCTGGGGTCCTCGGGGGTGGAGAAGTACGGGACGAGGGCCTCGTAGAGGGAGCCGAGCCGTTCGGTCTCGGCGTCGCTGGGCCCGGTCTTCACCGGGGTCCGGTCGCGCCCCTGCCAGGCCGCCGCCGCCATCAGGGTGATCAGGGCGACGAGGGGCCCGTACGGGACGAGCGCGACCACGAGGACGCAGGCGGCTCCCAGGAACAGCGCGGGACCACGCTTGTCCCTGGGGGTCTGCGTCCACTTGCGCCGCCCGGCCGAGGCCAGGACGCGCAGGCCGCGCCCGATGACGAGGAGCGGATGGAGGACGTCCGTGGCGCTGTCGGCGGCCGTGCGAGCAAGGTCGCGGCCCCGGGCCAGCGACGTGGTGCCGCTGCTGAGGATGCGGGGGAGTGGGCGCCGGGCCACGGGCGTCTCCTGGAGTTGTCGTGGAGCGGGACGGTGCGGTCGGGGGGCGGGGAGGGCCTGATCCGCCGGGCACCCCCTACAACTTGATCCCGCCGAGCAGGCTCGCGAGGCTCGCGGTGCTCGCCGTGATGCTCGGCGCGATGGCGGAGCCGGCGAGGAAGAAGCCGAACAGCGCACAGACGAACGCGTGGGACAGCTTCATCCCGTCCTTCTTGAAGAAGAGGAAGGCGATGATGCCGAGCAGGACGACGCCTGAGATGGACAGGATCATGAGAGGTTCTCCTGGTGGGTGGGGACAGTCACCATCAGTTGTTCCAGGCTCACAGGAAGTATCAATGCGATAAAAGGTGCATACGGGTGAATGTGGGCTTTTTTCACTTGACCGGCGCAGCCCCGCTGGCGCGTCCGGCGCCGAGCGGGGCCAACCGGACCGGCCCGGCCCCCACCAGTGCCGACGGGGATCCTTGCCTCGGTCCGGCCCCCGTATGTGCAGGTCCGGGCGCTACCCTGGCGATTCACCCGTACGGCCGCAGCGCCGTACGCCCCCCTGCCCGCCGGACTGGGGAACCTCATGCCGACAGCGAGTGAAAGGCGGTACGACAGATGAGCGAGCACGAGCCCACCGAGGGCGGCTCCCAGGGCGCTCCCGACGAGGACGTCATCGAACTGGCCACCAAGATCTTCGACCTCGCCCGCCAGGGCGAGACCGAGACGCTCACCGCGTACCTCGACGCCGGAGTACCGGCCAACCTCACCAACGACCGCGGTGACACCCTCGTCATGCTGGCCGCGTACCACGGCCACGCCGCCACCGTCACGGCCCTGCTGGCCCGCGGCGCCGAGGCCGACCGCGCCAATGACCGCGGCCAGACCCCGCTCGCCGGCGCCGTCTTCAAGGGCGAGGAAGCCGTCATCCGCGCCCTGCTCGCCGGAGGCGCGGACCCGACGGCCGGAACCCCCTCCGCCGTGGACACCGCCCGCATGTTCGCCAAGGCGGACCTGCTGGAACTCTTCGGAGCCAACTAGTCCGTTTTTGCCCGTGACCTGGCACGGTCCGACCGGTCCGCCACCTCACGGGTTGATCACGGCAGCCGTAAATGTGGTCGCGGTGCACAAACCGGCTGGGTCATCATGGCGTCGGATTCGATTTGCGAACACGGCGGACGGGCAGGAGCGGGCAGGACACGAAGGGTGTCCGTACCCACCCCCTGCGCAGACCGGCCGTCCCGGTCGCGAAGCACCGACGAGAGTGAGAAGGCAATGGTCTACATCGAGCGGAACATGACGGCGAACGTCCTCACATGCTGTTACGCGGCCCTGTGAATCCCGATTCCCGGTTGCGTCCCCAGCTTGATTTGAGGCCATTCCCATGTTCGAACCAGTCATAGCGCCAAGCGGCACCCTGCTCGGGCTCCTCCAGCGGGGCCGCGGCGACGGCACGCTGCACGCCCTTGCGGCGCCCCGCACGGAGGCCCTCGCGGCCCTCAACCAGTGCGTGGTCAGCGATCCGCGCCAGGACTGGCAGGTCGAGAACCGCTCGCTGTACTACGCACGCCTGTACCTGGACCTCGACGGCCCCCTCGGCGAGATCGAGAGCCACCTCTTCAGCGCCGACGACCTCGTCGACGACACGGACCACCGGACCGGACTCGCCCTGTCCGTCCTGGGCCACCTGGCCTCGTACGGCCGCGACGACGCGCTCATGCTGCTGCGCCGCTACGCCGCCTCCGGCGCCAACTGGGCCTGGGCCCTCGACGAGCTCGCCCTGCGCGACGACGACGAGGGGCTGCGCAGCCTCGCCACGCCCGTCCTCGCCAGATTCCCGGCCACCGCCGAGGGCGAGGCGCGGCTGGCCGCCGCCGTCCGCGACGCGTACGAGCCCCGGCCGTGGTGCCTGTGGGAAGAGTCACCGGAGTACGGCGACCGCCTGCGCGCAGCCCGCCAGCAAGGCTCCTTCGACCGCTGGCAGCGCCAGCTCACCCCGAACGGCCCCCGGCCCGGCTGGGGCGTACAGGCCGTCTTCGACTGGGCCGCCGACGGGCTGCGCCGCGGCACCCCGCTGCACGTGCCCGCCGCACGCTGTCTCGCCGCCGTCGCCGCACCCGAGGACCGCTCCGCGATCCTCGCCGCCGCCGCCGGCGCCGCGGGCGAGGCCGCCCGGGCCACCGCCCTGCACCACCTGGTCCTCGCCGAGCCGGAGAACCCGGCCGTGCTGGACCTCATCGAAGCCGCCGGGGACGAGCCCGCCGTGGCCGCCTACGAGCGCATGTGCGGCCCCGCGGCCGTCGACCGGGCCCGGCAGTGGGTCCACCGCCCCGACGCGCTGGGCGCGGCCGCAGCCGCCCTCCTGGCCGCCCGGGGCGCAGCCGAGGACACCGGACTCGTCCTGGGCGCCCTCCGCTCCACCGTCCGCGGCTCGGGCCCGGACGCCCAGCGGCTGTTCGCCCTGGTCGACGGGGCGGGCCGGCTCTCCATCGGCTGCGCGGCACCGGTGCTGCGCCACATCTACCGCGAGACGGCCTCGTCCCACCTGCGCGGGCGCGCGGCGCGCGCCCTGGCCAGCACGGACCCGTCCTTCGCGGCCGGCTTCGCCGTCGAATGCCTCTGGGACTGCGAGGAGACCACCCGCGAGGTGGCGGCCCGCCACGCGGAAACGGCGGACGCCCGCGTAGCGCCGAGGCTCCGCAGGCTGGCGTCGGACCCGGCGGAGGAAGAGGACGTCCAGTCGGCCGTCCGCAGCCGCATCGCGCCGGAGTCGGCGGTGTAGGGCGGGGGGTGCCGGCCTGGGGGCGGGGACGGCGGGCGGCGGGAACCGGGGCGGCCGGGGGCGCTCGGCGTCGGAGGCCGGGCGGGATGCCGGGGGTGGCCCTGGGCACTTGGCGTCGGAGGAGCCGACGGGATGCCGGGGGGCCCATCGGACTCGGCGCAGAAGGCCGGGCGGGATGCCGGGGGCGGACGTGTGGCGCGTCGGAGGAGCCGACGGGATGGCCGGGGGCGGGGCCCATCGGACTCGGCACCGGAGGGCGGGCCGGGACGCCGGCGGCCGCGCGAGCGGGGTCGGGGCCGCGGATGGGGACGCCGGGGGCGGGTTCGCGCATTGGCACCGGGAGAGCGGATCGGGACGTCGTCGGGGCAGGGCCGCGCAATCGGAGTCGGGGGAGCGGATCGGGGGCCAGGGGCGGGGTTCGCGCCCTCGGCATCAGGACAGTGGATCGGGGGCCAGGGGGCGGGGTTCGCGAACTCGGTGTCGGTGTGTGTCCGGGGGTGTCCCGTCAGTCCACTGTCCTTCCGTGTCGTGCCGGCCCGTCAAGGGCGCTCCTCCTTCGTCGTCGCGTCGCTTCGCGATGGCCTTCGGCCACCCTTGACCGACCGACCCGCCCCGGAATGCCATAAGACTGCCGGGAAGCCCCCGAAGGAATGGCCGGGGGGTTCATGTTCCGATTGGCCCCGATCAGAGATGCTGACCGGCGGCCCCTGTCCATCCGCACCCAGGCGACCAGGACCACCGATCCAGGCCGGTGCCGGGCCGCGGGGAGGGGAACGCCTCCCTCAAGGGCCCAGATGAAGCCCTTTCCGGACCCAGGCAGGGTCAACCCGCACCAGACAGCGGCCAGATCCCCCTGTCGGTAGGAGTTGGTCCGTAGACGCCCCAGATCGCTACGCGCTCCTCATCTCTCGGCGTCCGCCGGCCGTCTGGGGTTGGGCATAGGCCGCCCACGGCCGGCACGGTCCGGCATGGGATGCGACTGCGGGTTGTTTGTCCCGTTTTGACGCCCAGTTGAGACGTGAACGGGCGCTTGTCGGAGTGAGAGGTTGAGAAATCCGCCACCAGACTCCGTCTGGCCCGCTTTTCGCCCCGAACGGCTCGCAGACGCCCGAAAACCCGCCCACCGAGGCGTCTGGGCGGCCTATGCCCAGCCCCAGACGGCCGTCAGCCGCCAAGCCGGGAGGAGCGCGTAGCGATCTGGGGCGCCTGCGGGCCCACACCTCCCGGCATGGTCATCTGGCCGCTGTCTGGTGCAGGTTGACCCTGCCTGGGTCCGGAAAGGGCTTCCTTTGGGCCCTTTAGGGGACTGTGGCCTCCCCCTGGCCCCATCCCGCTCCACCTCGGTGGTCCCGGGGAATGGGGTGCGGATGGACAGGGGCCCCTGCTCGGCATCTCTGAGGGGCCCTCATCCGTATCCGAACCCCCCGGCCATTCCTTCGGGGGCTTCCCGGCAGTCTTATGGCATTCCGGGGCGGGTCGGTCGGTCAAGGGTGGCCGAAGGCCATCGCGAAGCGACGCGACGACGAAGGAGGAGCGCCCTTGAGGGACCGGCACGACACGGAAGGACAGTGGACTGACGGGACGCCCCCGGACACACACCGACACCGCTCACACAGACCCCGCCCCCCGACATCCCGGCAAATGTCTCCGACGCCGCTCAGCTCAGAACCCGCCCCGCCTCCCCAGGCCCCCGCTCGCCTCACCGACGCCGAGAACACGAGCCCCACCCCCGTCCTCCCGATCCGCTCGCCTGCTGCCGAATGCACGGACCCCGCCCTCGGCGTCCCGATCGAGCCTTTCGGCGCCGAGCGCGTGGACCCGCCCCCCGCCCTCCCGACCGGCGCCCCCGACGCCGCTTGCTCAGACCCCGCCCCCGCCCTCCCGACCGGCGCCCCCGGCGCCGAGCGCGGCGCCCCCGCCCCCGCCCCCCCCCGCCTGCCCCTCCCCCTACCCCCGCACGAACCTGACCCCCACCCCCGGTCTGGCCTGGGCTGCTGCGTTCAGGGGTGGGCCCGGGGGGACCACGCCTACGACCGGGTAGCCGCCCGTCACCGGGTGGTCGGCCAGGAACACCACCGGCAGGCCGTCCGGGGGGACCTGGACCGCGCCCAGCACCATGCCCTCGCTCGGGAGTTCACCGCCGCGGCTGCGGATCAGCGGGGCCCCGGCCTCGGTGCGCAGTCCGATGCGGTTCGACTCCGACGAGACCCGGAACTCCGCGCGCCACAGGGCCGCGAGCGAAGCCGGCTCGAACCAGTCCGCCCGCGGCCCCAGCCGCAACGGCAGCACCAGCTCGGTCGGCGCCCCCGGCACCCGCAGCGCATCCGCCCCGCTGACCGGATCCGGCCCGGGCGGACCCACCGGCAGCTTTGTCCCGGCCGACAGGACGGCCGGCCCCAGCCCCGACAGCAGGTCCGTCGAGCGACTGCCCAGGACCGGCGGTACGGCGAAGCCTCCCCGCACCGCGACGTAGCTGCGCACCCCCGACTCCGCCCGGCCCACCTCCAGCTCCGCCCCGGCCCGGAGCCGGACCGGGGCTCCCCAGGCCACCGCCCGGCCGGACACCCGTACCGCACAGGGAGCGCCCGTGACCGCCACGGTCACGGGCGTCAGCGCCCGCAGGCCGACCCCGTCCAGGGTGGTCTCCAGCGCGGCAGCCTCCGGCGGGTTGCCCAGCAGCCGGTTGGCCAGGCCGTGCGCCCCCGTGTCCAGCGCGCCGGACCTGGGCACCCCCAGATGCGCGTACCCGGGCCGCCCCAGGTCCTGGACGGTGGTCAGCGCCCCCGCCCGGAGCACCTCCAGCGCAGCACCGCTCACCCCGCCACCTCCTCGAACCGCACCCGTACCCCCGGCGCGAACAGTGCCGCCGGTTCCCGCTCCGGATCCCACAGCACCGCGTCCGTGCTCCCGATCAGCTGCCAGCCGCCGGGGGAGGAGCGCGGGTACACCCCCGCGTACTCGCCCGCCAGCGCCAGCGAGCCCGCCGGGACGGCCGTACGGGGCGTGGCCCGCCGCGGCAGGTGGTAGCGCTCCGGCAGCCCCGTCAGGTATCCGAATCCCGGGGCGAACCCGCAGAAAGCCACCCGGAACACCGTCCCCCCGACGATGCCCGCCACCTCCCGCTCCGCGACCCCCCACAGCCGGGCCGCCTCCGCCAGGTCCGGGCCGTCGTACCGCACCGGGACGGTGACCAGGGGCCCCTCGGCCTCCGCGAGCGGCGGAACCTCCCAGCGCGCGATCCGTTCTGCCAGCGCACGCGGCTCGCGCACGCCGTCCAGCAGCACGGTCCGTGCGGCCGGCACGACGTCCCGTACGGCTCCCAGCTCGCCCGCGTCCCGCCGCCGCAGCAGCTCCGCGTGGAGCGCGGCCACCTCCGCCGCCGAGTCCAGCTCCATCAGCAGCGCCTCACCGCCCACCACCAGCGGCCTCACGCGAAGGCCTCCACCCGGACGCCGGCCGCGCCCAGCGCCTCGCGGACCCGCAGGGCGAGCTGCGCCGCCCCCGGGGTGTCCCCGTGCAGGCACAGCGAGCGCGCCTCCAGTGCCACCCGGGAGCCGTCGGCGGCCGTCACCGCGCCCTCGGTCGCCATCCCGACCGCGCGGGCGACCACGGCGTCCGGGTCGTGCAGCACCGCCCCCGGCTCGCTGCGCGGCACCAGCGTCCCGGCCGGCGTGTACGCCCGGTCGGCGAACGCCTCCGGTACGGCCGTGAGGCCCGCCGCCTCGGCGGCGGCCAGCAGCAGCGAGCCCGGCAGGCCGAGCACCGGCAGGTCGCCGGCCCCGGCGGCCGTCCGCACGCCGGCGACGACGGCGCCCGCCTGGCCGGCGTCGTGGACCGTGCGGTTGTACAGCGCACCGTGCGGTTTCACGTACGACACCCGGGAGCCGGCCGCCCGTGCGAAGACCTCCAGTGCCCCGATCTGGTACGCCACCTCGTCGGCCAGCTCGCCCGCGGGCACGTCCATGGAGCGCCGCCCGAAGCCCGCCAGATCCCGGTACGAGACCTGCGCGCCGATCCGTACGCCCCGCTCCGCGGCCAGCTCGCAGACCCGGCGCATGATGGACGGGTCCCCGGCGTGGAAACCGCAGGCCACGTTGGCGCTGGTGACGACGGACAGCAGGGCCTCGTCGTCGGTCAGCGTCCAGCGCCCGAAGCCCTCGCCGAGGTCGGCGTTGAGATCGATCAGAGGTGTGATCATGGCAGCCATGCGGTGAGCGTAGAACAGCGCCCGCACGGCGGTGACGGGGTTCGGCCGCGCGTTCGGTGGGACGTCCGGTGCCACGCCTGCGGGTGCCCGGGACCGATCCGGCCGAACCATGCCGTTTGGGATGTTGTCCGTGTCAGCGCCTAGTCTTTGTCCGTGACTCTCCCTGCCCCGGCGAAGACCCTTCCGTCCCCGGCGCCGGGCCCGGCCGCCGACGAGGGCCTGGCCCGGCGGCTGCGCGCGCTCGCCTGCACCGCCCCGCTGCACGACCTCGACGTACGCAAGGCCAATCTCGCCGGCGAGTACGGGATCTACGCGATGGCGGAGGTCGCGCTCGCCGCGATCGACCTGGTCACGCTCAACATGGACTTCGACACCGGCGCCGACCACGAGCAGATAGTGGCCCGGCTGCTGCCGCGCATCGCCGCGCAGGCACCACACCGACCGGCCGCCGAGCACGAGCGGGTGGCCCGCTGGGTGCTGGAGAACCTGATCAACGTCGGCAGCGTGGACCGGGGCTTCCGGGCGATCTACGGCACGTTCGGCCCCGACGGGGTGTACGTACGGCGGGACTACGACTTCAAGCTGATCGAAGAGGTCCCCGGCTACGGCGGCGCGGTCTACCTCCGTACGACGGACGAAGCCGTCAACGTGCTGGTCGGCGCCCTCGACACGGACGTCACCAGCGCGCAGATCGCCGCCGAGGTGAAGCTGGAGGTCCTGATCAGCCGGGGCCGCCTGGCGGACGCCCAGCTCGCCGCCGAGCAGGCCCGGTACCGCACGGTCCAGTACGCCGAGACGCTGCGCCGCACGCTGGACGCGACCCGGCGCAACGTCCGGGCGGTGGACTGGCTGCAGTCCGTGCCCGACATGATCGAGGAGGCCCTCGACCATGTCGCCGACCGCTACCGGCACGAGAACGCGATCCTCACGAACATCCGCCGGGCGCGCGACGAGGCGGAAGAGCCGGAGAACAAGCGGCGCGCCGCCGAGCTCGTCGACATCGTCAAGGACTGCATCCGCCGCCACACCCAGCTCCAGTCGCGACTGCTGGACGCGGGCCCGCTGTTCCGTGCCGAACAGGACCGGCAGGCCTTCGCGGCGCCTTCCCCGCGCTCGGGGATCGACCTGTACGGGCAGCTCGTCGCCCCGATCCTGCCGCTGCCGGTCGCGCAGGCCGGACGGGTCACCGACGCCTTCTTCGCCGCGGGCGCGGGCTTGCGCACGCCCGTCTCCGTGCGCGTCGCCGACCTCGTCGAGATACTGCTGACGCCGCCGGTGGAGCGCGAGCACCTCGGCGCGGAGATGCCGGAGCCGGACCTCATCGCGACCCCCGACGACAGCCGCTTCAGCGAGGAGCAGCTGGCCGCCGCGATGGAGCTCCTGGACCTGCCGCACGACGCCCCGCGCCGCCTGTCCGGGCTGCTCGCGCAGGCCCGGCGCAGCGACCCGGACCTGCCGTACCTGGTGGCCCTGCTGGCCGTCCACGCGGCGAGCCCGGCGGTCGGCACGGCGTACCGGCAGGGCGAGGAGCGGCTGCTCTTCGCGGTGGACGACGGCACGGAGCTCGACGACCCCGAGTTCGGCGGCGCGGACCTGATCGTCGGCACGGCCCTCCTGGACGCGGCCGCGATGACCGCGGACCGCACGGAGGCGGCATGACCGCCGTCCGCCCGGGCCGCCGCCCGCGCCCGCGGACCGGCGTCGCCGCCGGTCCGACCGCCGGGCGCCCCGCCGCCGTACATCACGACCACCCCACCGCCGAGGAGATCCACCCGTGAGCGACCACCACGCCGAGAACCCCGCGTGGAGCGAGCCCGACGCGCCGTCGGCTCCCGTCGCGCCCGCCCCCGGAGGGTCCGTCACCCCCGCCGACGCCGCGGACGCGGCACGGCTCGTCGCCTTCGGGCTGCAGCCCAAGCTCCTCCCGGCCCGCGACGCCGAGTACGCCGAACTGCTGCGCCGCTACCGTGAGGACCCGGCCTTCGGGCGTCTCGCCGACGCCGTCGCCACCGGCCTCGGCCTCGTCGTCCTCGAGGTGTCCCCGCGCGCCGGCATGGCCGTCGCCGCCGGCGAGGACTCCGTCTTCGCCGTCCGGATGGGCGACTACGCCCGCCGCACCACCGCCGACTCCGCCGACCGCTTCCTGCACGGCCTCGCCCACCTCGCCGTCGCCGCCCTCGCCTTCCCGCGGCCCGAGGACCTCGCCGACGACGGCTACATCGGCCGCGTCACCGTCAACGGCGTCGACGCGTTCGTCCGGCAGACCTGCCGCCGCCTCGAGGAGCGCGCCGAGGAGCTCGGCGAGAACACCGACCCGGCCACCGGCGCCCCCGGCCTCGAGGCCGCCTGGCGCGTCTACGCCCGCCGCAGTGCGACCGGCGCCACCAAGGACGCGCGCCGCCTCGCCGGCTCCACCACGGGCATCGTCGGCAAGGCCGCCGCCTTCCTCACCGACTCCGGGTTCCTCCAGCGCACCGGCGACGACGCCGGCGGCACCTACCGCACCACCCCCCGCTACCAGCTCCAGGTCCGCGACATGGCGGGCAGCGCGGCCATGGCCGAGCTCCTGGAACTCGGCGTGGTCCCCGTCAGCGACGGCTCCGCCAGCCTCCTCCCGCCGCCCGAGGGCGACGACCTGGAGCTCGCCGCCGACGCCGGACTGCCCTTCCACGCCTGAGGCCCGCCGCCGAGCACCGCCGCCCGACCTGCCCTACGTACCGAGACACACCGAGAAACAACGAGAGTCCGCCGCCATGTACGAGCTGTCCCGGATCCGCCTCTACTCCATCGGGCCCGCCGGTGCGCGCTACGCCGACACCGTGCTCGACCTGCGCGGAGTCGGCGAGCCGGTGCCCCACCCGGCACCCGCCCAGGCGGAGTTCTTCGAGGACGAGCCCACCGGCCCGCCGCGCCGCCCGGCGCCCGCCGGCGTGCTCTTCCTGGAGAACGGCGGCGGCAAGTCCGTCCTGCTCAAGCTGATCTTCTCGGTGATGCTGCCCGGCCACCGCAACACCCTCGGCGGCGCCAGCTCCGGCGTCCTGCGCAAGTTCCTGCTCGCCGACGACTGCGGGCACGTGGCCCTGGAGTGGCAGCACACCCAGACCGGCGAGTGCGTCGTCGTCGGCAAGGTCAGCGAGTGGCGCGGCCGCCAGGTCTCCAACGACCCGCGCAAGTTCGCCGAGGCCTGGTACTCCTTCCGCCCCGGGCCGGGCCTGAGCCTGGACAACCTCCCCGTCGCCGAGGCCACCGCCGTCCGCCCGCCCGTCGAAGGCGCCTCCGGCGCCCAGGGCCGGCGCCGCACGATGAAGGGCTTCCGCGACGCCCTCACCGAGGCCGGCAAGGCGTACCCGCACCTCGAGGTGTGCTTCGAGGAGATCCACGACCGCTGGAACGAGCACCTCACCGAACTCGGCCTCGACCCCGAACTCTTCCGCTACCAGCGCGAGATGAACGCCGACGAGGGCGAGGCCGCCGGCCTCTTCGCGGTCAAGAAGGACTCCGACTTCACCGACCTGCTGCTGCGCGCCGTCACCGACACCCGCGACACCGACGGCCTCGCCGACCTGGTGCACGGCTTCGGCAACAAGCTCGGCCGCCGCGCCGAGCTGATGGCCGAACGGGACTTCACCGCCGGCTCGGTGGACCTGCTCACCAAGATCGTCGAAGCCGCCGAGGCCCGCTCCCGGCTCCGCGACGTCCACGCGGGCGCCGAGCGCCGTACGCGGACCCTCGCCCGGCGGCTTTCCGCCCGCGCCGCCGAGGAGCGCGGCCGCGCCGCCGACCTCGCGCAGCGGGTCACCGGCGCCGCCGACGGGGTCACCTCCGCCGAGTCCGCGCGCTCCCGCAGCGCCGCCATCTCCGCCGAACTCGCCTACCGGCACGCCTCGCTGGCGCTGACCGTCGCCGACAAGGCCGCCGCCGCCCAGCGCCGCGAGCTCCTCGAAGCACGCACCCTGCACTCCGCGTGGCAGGCCGCCGAGATCGTGCTGCGCCACCGCGCCGCGTCCGACCGCTCCGCCCGGGTCGCCGCGGCGATCCTGGAGGCCGAGCGGGACGCGGCTCCGGCGCTGGCCGCCCGTGCCACGGCCGCCGCCGCGCTCGTACGGGCCCTGCACACCGCCGCCGACGACGGGGAGCGGGTCGCCAACGAGGAGGAGGAGCGGTCCGCCAGCCTCCAGGAGGCGGGCGAGGCCGCCCACCGCGATGCCACCGCAGCCGCCACGGCAGCCCAGCGCGCCCGCAGCGAGGCCGAACACCTGCGGGCGCGGCTCGCCGAGGTTGAGCAGGAGACCGCCGAGGCCGTCCGGGCCGGCTGGCTCGACGACTCGGCGCCCGACGCGGACCCGGCGCGCGCGGCCCTCGCCGCCAGTGACGCAGAGAAGACCGCCGTGGCCGCCTGGGACGAGTCCCGCGAGGCCGCGCGTAGCGCCGCCGACGCCGCCCGCGAGGCCGCCGCCGCGGAGTCGCGGGCCGAACTCACCGCCGCGCGGGCCGCGGACGCCGCCGATGCGGCCGAGGCGGCGCACGCAGCCGAGCACCGGGCGGCCGCCTCCCTCGCCGCCTCCCCCCGCCTGGCGGAACTCCTGGGCCTCCCGCCGATCCCCGAAACCTTCCTCCCCCACCCGCGTACGGGCACGCCGGGCGCCGCGTCCGGCGCGCAGCCCGGCCCGGCCGGTGCCGGGCCCGGCTCCACCGGTGACGGACCGGCCCCGACCGCAACCGCCGGAGGCGATGGGCTGACCGTCGAGGACCTCGACCGGAACGCCGACGAACTGCGCGAACTGCTCACCCGCGGAGTCGGGGCGGCCGAGCGGCAGTTGTTCGAGCTGCGCACCGCCGCCGCCGACGACGCCCGGATCCTCGGCGCGCTCGGCGACGGCGGACTGCTGCCGCCCGGCCCCGACGTCCTCGCCACCGTCGAGTACCTCGGCGAACACGGCATCCCGGCCCTGCCCGGCTGGCGCTACCTCGCGCAGTCCGTGGACCCCGCCGACCACGCCGCCGTCCTCGCCGCCCGCCCCGAGCTCGTCGACGGCGTCGTCATCACCGACCCCGACACCCACTCCCGGGCCCGCGAGGTCCTCTCCGCGGCCGCCCTGCTGCCCCGCTCCACCGTGGCCGTCGGTACGGCCGCCGCACTGCTGGCGCCCGTGCCGCCCGCCGATCACTCCGACACCGGGGTCTTCCTCGTCCCGCCCAACCCGGCCATGCACGACGAGCACGCCGCCGACGAGGAGCGCCAGGCGCTGCGCACCCGCGCCACCGCCCGCGACACCGAGATCCGCGACCTGGCCGCCCGCCTCGCCGGGGACCGTGAACTCGCCGCCCGCCTCGCCTCCTGGCGCACCGGCTGCCCGCCCGGCCGCCTCGCCGAGCTGGCGCAGCAGGCCGAGGCCGCCCGTGCGTTCGCCGAGGAGGCCGACGCCGAGCTGGCGGAGGCCCGTACCGTACGCGCCGAGGCCGACGAGGCCGCCGCCGACGCCGCCCGCGTCCGCGACGAACGCCAGGACACCGCCCAGCGGGCCCGCCGCGCCGCCGACGCCCTCGCGGGGCTCGCCTTCCGCCTGCGCGAGCGCGCCGGCTGGCAGGTCAAGGTCCGCGAACTCGCCGACGAGGCCGCCGAGTCCGAGGCCCGCGCCGAGGTCTGCCTGGACCGGGCCCGCGCGGCCGACGAGGACCGCCGCGCAGCCCAGCGCGCCGCCGACGACGCCCGCCGTACCGCCCGCGCGCTGCGCGCCGAGCGTGCCGAGATCGCCGGCGCCCCCGAGGCCCTGCCCGAGGACGACGGCACGGCCAAGGCGCCGCTGCCCGACCTCCGCGAGGCCTACCGGGCCGCCTCCCGGCTGTACGAGAAGGTCGGCGTCGGCGCCGACCTGCGTGCCGAGCAGGCCCGCGCCGAGAGCGACGAGAGCGCCGCCCTCGCCGAGCTCGACCGCCTGACCAACAAGGTCCGCACCCGCGCCGCCCAGCTCCTCGAAGGCACCGATGGCGCCGACGGGCCCTCCCGCCAGGCCGCCGCGGCCCGCGCCGAGTCCCTCGTGCAGATGCTGGAGACCCGTGCGCAGGCGGCCAGCGAGCAGCTCGGCCGGCTGCGCGGCGAGGCAGAACGGCACGCCCCCACCGAGGGCGAGGCGCACACCGACCTGCCCGAGGAGCTGATCCCCGGCGACGTGGAGCAGGCCCAGGCCCTCCTGCGCACCGCCACCGCCCAGCTCGCCGCGCACACAGCGGCCGTGGAGACCGCCCGGGCCGCCCACGCCGACCTGCTGCGTGCCCACCGCACAGCCGAGGACGGCGCCGGAGGCTTCGACGAGACCGCGGCGATGCTGCGGGACCTGCTGCGCGACCACGCCCACCAGGACGACGAGCAGGAGCCGGCGGCGCACCCGGGCACGCTGGAGGAGGCCCGGCAGTCCGCAGCCGAGGCCCGCCGCTCCCTGCGCGGCTGCGCCGCCGACCTCTCGGCCGCCGAGGCGGCGGTGCGCGAGGCGAGCGACATCCTGGTCCGCCACGCCAACGCCAACCGCTACGAGCAGGTACGCACCCCTGCGCGCCAGCAGATCCGCGAACTGCCCGCCTCCGCCCTGCCCGAGCACGCCGCGGCCTGGGCGGCGGCCTTCGCGCCCCGGCTGCGCGTCCTCACCGACGAGCTGGCCCAGCTGGAACGCAACCGCGACAGCATCGTCGACCGGCTGCGCGGACTGGTGGAGTCCGCCCTGGCCACGCTGCGCTCCGCCCAGCGGCTCTCCCAGCTCCCCGAGGGGCTGGGGGAGTGGTCGGGCCAGGAGTTCCTGCGCATCCGCTTCGAGGAACCGGACCAGGCCACCCTCACGGAGCGCCTCGGTGAGGTCATCGACGAGGCCACCCGCGCGGCCGTGAAGAAGAACAGCAGCGCCTCCTTCGGCGAGGGCCGCCGCGACGGCATGTCCCTGCTGCTGCGCGGAGTCCAGGCCGCCCTGGAACCCAAGGGCATCTCGGTCGAGATCCTCAAGCCGGACGCGGTGCTGCGCGCCGAGCGCGTGCCGGTCGGGCAGATGGGCGACGTCTTCTCCGGCGGCCAGCTGCTGACCGCCGCGATCGCCCTGTACTGCACGATGGCGGCGCTGCGCAGCAACGACCGCGGCCGCGACAAGCACCGCCACGCGGGCACGCTGTTCCTCGACAACCCGATCGGCCGCGCGAACGCCACGTACCTGCTGGAACTCCAGCGAGCCGTCTCCGACGCGCTCGGCGTCCAGCTGCTCTACACGACCGGCCTCTTCGACACCACGGCCCTCGCCGAGTTCCCGCTGGTCATCCGGCTGCGCAACGACGCGGACCTGCGGGCGGGCCTGAAGTACATCAGCGTCGAGGAGCACCTGCGCCCGGGCCTGCCCCAGCAGTCCCCGGAGGAGGAGACCATCCACGGCGAGATCACGGCGACCCGCATGTTCCGCCGCTCCACGGTCGGTTCCTGACCGCAGCCCGGGAGCCCCCGGCGGGCCGGCCGTACGCCGGCCCGGCCCGCCGGGCCCCGGCGGGGCTCCCACCGCCCCGCCGAGGGCCCGCAGGGGCGCCCGTACGTCAGCCCCGGCCCGAACTCGCCTGATAGCGCCTGTCCGCGCCCGGAGGCGGCCACACGGCCGGCCGGGCGCCCGGGCCCGCGCCGCTCCGCCGTATTCGGTCCGCCCCGCCGACCGCCTCCGCACGGGCCTCGCGGTTCGCCCGGCGCCGCTCGCGACGGCGGTCCCGAGCCGTGCTGCTCGGCACCGACACCACCCCGTACCGCTGGTTCCACATCTGCCGGGTGATCAGCACGTCCAGCACGCCCCAGGTGGCCACGACCGTCCCGGCTATCGCGCCGATCCCCATCGGCAGGGCCAGCCAGGAGCCGGTGAGCGTGAGGAAGAAGGTGACCGTCGCCCCGGTCAGCGTGACGGCCACGATCAGCACCGCCCGCACCGCCGCGTCCCGCACCGGGTCCGGCATCCTGCGCCGCCGGGCCGGCTCTTCCTCCCACAGCGACCGCCCCGCCGCGCCCACCGCCGTGCCGGTGTCCTCGTACATCCCCATCGCACGCTCCCACCCCGACGAATCCCCTCGAACAGGTAGACGTTCGACGCCGTCGAGAGATTCCCGTATCCCGGACTCTTCCCCAGCACCTGCCCAGCCCGGAACGAAGAATTCCAGCCATCCATCAGGTTGCGGGAACTCACACCCCACCAAGTGTCATCTGCCACATAACGGGCCGCTCTTGACCGGATGTGTCGGACAACTCGTGATCTACGCCCGGGCGTCCGGCCGAAAACGTCCGGACACGCCTTCGAAGCCGCCCCCCGGCAGTAGTAGGCTCACGCCGTTTAAATGACGGAACACCGACCCCCGACAACGGGGTTGAGTTGGGGGAGGCTGGGGAGGCCATGCGCTTTCGCGGGAAGTCCATCCGCCGGAAGATCGTGGCGTTGCTCCTTGTGCCGCTCATCTCCCTCACCGCCCTCTGGGGCTTCGCCACCGTGATCACCGGCCGCCAGGCCGTCCAGCTCCTCGACGTCGCCTACGTCATCGACAAGGTCGGCTACCCCGTCGAGGACGTCGTCCGCGTCATCCAGAAGGAACGCCGCCAGACCCTCGTCGTCCTCGGCGACCCCCGCGCCTCCACCGCCACCGCCGAACTCGCCAAGCGCCGCGCCGCCACCGACGAGATCGTCGACCGGATCGGCCGCAACGCCAAGGACCCCGAGGTCGCCGACGAGCTGGCCCCGGCGGCCGCCCAGCGCCTCGACTCCATCCTCGACGCCTTCCACGGCATCGGCGCACTGCGCCGCTCCGTCGACCAGAACACCCTCGACCCCAGTCAGGCGCTGGAGCTCTACAGCAGGCTCGTCGACCCCTGCTACGAGTTCCTCATGAACCTCCACGCGCTCGAGAACGTGGAAATGGACAAGCAGGGCCGCGCCCTCGTCGGCATCACCCGCGCCCGCGAGACGCTCTCCCGCGAGGACGCGGTCATCGCCGCCGCCCTCGCCGCCCGCAACGTCAGCGCCGCGGACATCCGGCACGTCTCCGACCTCGCCGCCAACCGCACCCTGCTCTACGAGTTCAACCTCGCGATCCTCCCGGCCGGCGACCGCGAGCTGTTCGAGCAGTACTGGAGCAATCCCGAGACCAAGCCGCTGCGCGACGCCGAGGAGCGGTTCCTCGCCGGCGGCCCCGGCAAGAACCCGCGCATCACCGCCGCCCAGTGGGACGAGGCAGCGAACAAGGTCCTCGACGACCTCGCCGCGATGGGCACCGCCGCCGGCGACCGCTACCAGAAGCGCGTCGAACCCGTCGCCATGGACGTCCTCGTCCAGGCGGCCATCGCCGGCATCCTCGGCTTCATCGCCCTCGTCGTCTCCGTCGTCCTCTCCGTGCGCATCGGCCGCGACCTCGTCCGCGACCTGTCCCGGCTCCGCAAGGAGGCCCACGAGGTCTCCGGCGTCCGGCTGCCCGCCGTGATGCGCCGCCTCGCCGCCGGCGAACACGTGGACATCGAGACCGAGGCCCCGCGCCTGGAGTACGAGAAGGACGAGGTCGGCCAGGTCGGCCAGGCCCTCAACACCCTCCAGCGCGCCGCCGTCGAGGCCGCCGTCAAGCAGGCCGAGCTCCGCCGGGGCGTCTCCGAGGTGTTCGTCAACCTCGCCCGCCGCAACCAGGTCCTGCTGCACCGCCAGCTGACCCTGCTCGACACCATGGAGCGCCGCACCGAGGACGCCGAGGAACTCGCCGACCTCTTCCGCCTCGACCACATGACCACCCGCATGCGCCGCCACGCCGAGGGCCTCGTGATCCTCTCCGGCGCAGCCCCCTCCCGCCAGTGGCGCAAGCCCGTCCAGCTCATGGACGTCGTCCGGGCCGCCGTCGCCGAGGTCGAGGACTACGAGCGCATCGAGGTACGCCGGCTGCCGCGGCTCGGCATAGCCGGCCCCGCCGTCGCCGACGTCACCCACCTCGTCGCCGAACTCCTCGAGAACGCCACCGTGTTCTCCCCGCCGCACACCGCCGTCCAGGTGCACGGCGAGCGCGTCGCCAACGGATTCACCCTCGAGATCCACGACCGCGGCCTCGGCATGAACCCCGAGGCGCTGCTCGACGCGAACCTCCGGCTCGCCGAGACCCCCGAGTTCGAGCTCTCCGACACCGACCGCCTCGGTCTGTTCGTCGTCAGCCGCCTCGCGCAGCGCCACGGCGTCAAGGTCGTCCTCCAGCCCAGCCCGTACGGCGGCACCACCGCCGTGGTGTTCCTCCCGGCGGCCCTGCTCACCGAGGCCCCCGAGACGAACGGCACCGGCCTGCGCCTCGGCGACGGCAGGGGAGGCCGGGCGAACGGCCCCGGCCGGCCCGCCCCGGCCGCCGTGGAGCGCACCCCGGCCGGCCGCCCGCCGGCCGCCCCCGAACTGCGCGGCCCCGTCGAACTGGAGGCCCCGCTCGGAGTGCTCGGGCTGGACGGCCTCGACGACCCGGCCGCCCTGGACGAGGTCACCACCGGGATCACCGGGATCACCGGCGCCGGCGGCCGCCCCGCCATGGCCACGCTCGACGACGAGACCCCGCCGAACGGCACCCCGCGCAGCGCCCTCCTGGGCCTGCGCCCGGCGGACCGGCCGCACACCGACCGCAAGGGCGACCGCGACCGGGAGCAGCAGGCCCCCACCGGCCCGGTCCGCCTCGACAGCCACCGGCCCGAGGCGATCCGCGGTGCCCGCCCCGAAGCGCCCCGGTCCGCGGGTGCCGTTCCCCTCCCGCGCCGCAGGCCCACCCCGACGCTGGTCGCCGAGCACGGCCGCCGCATCGAGCCCCGCCCGGTGTCCGCGGTCCCGCAGCCCGCACCGGACCCGGAGGCCGGCGCCCGCCCCGGCGCCGCCCGGCCCGGCAGCGCCCCCGCCAAGGGCTCCGGCGGGCTGCCCAAGCGCGTCCGCCAGGCCAGCCTCGCGCCCCAGCTGAAGAACTCCCCGGCCCCCGCACCCGCCGAAGCCGCCGCGGACCCGGTGGTCCACCGCGACGCGGACGACGTACGTACGCGCATGACCGCACTCCAGCGCGGCTGGACGGCGGGCCGCAAGCAGCAGGCACAGCAGCAGTCCGGGACCGGGGCAGGCACTTCCGCCGCCACCGGTCCCGGATCCGAGAACGAGGGGGACGGTCGATGACCGCACCGCAGACCGGCAACGACACCCGGGGCCGCGGCTCCGGTCCGCTCAACTGGCTCCTCGACGAGCTCGTCGACCGGGTCGGCAGCATCCGCAAGGCGGTGGTCCTCTCCGGCGACGGCCTGCCCACCGGCAGCTCCAAGGACCTGACCCGCGAGGACAGCGAGCACCTGGCCGCCGTGGCCTCCGGCTTCCACAGCCTCGCCAAGGGAGTCGGCCGCCACTTCGAGTCCGGCAGTGTCCGCCAGACCGTCGTCGAGCTGGACGAGGCCTTCCTCTTCGTCATGGCCGCCGGCGACGGCAGCTGCCTCGCCGTGCTCTCCGACGCCGACTCCGACGTCGGGCAGGTCGCGTACGAGATGACCTTGATGGTCAAGCGGGTAGGCGACCACCTGGCGACCGCTCCCCGCTCCGGGCTGCCAGCCGGAGGGTGAGGCGGACGGTATGAGCGATCCAGGCCAGAACCGCCCGGACCACCGCCCGGACCACCGCCCGGACCACCTGGCGGGCGCCCCCGGCACACCCGGGGCACCGCAGGAACCCGCCCACCCGCACTGGTTCGACGACGAAGCGGGTCCCGTCGTCCGCCCGTACGCCATGACCCGCGGCCGGACCAGCCACGCCGGCCAGCACCGGCTCGACCTGATCGCGCTCGTCGTCGCCGAACCGGCGGCCGACGATCCGGTCTGGGACATGACCCTGTCCCCGGAGCACGCCCACATCCTCGGGCTGTGCCGGGAGCGCCCGCAGTCGGTCGCCGAGCTCGCGGCCGAACTCGACCTCGCGGTCGGGGTCGTACGGGTCCTGATCGGGGACCTGGTCGACGAGGAACTGGTCCACGTGACCCGGCCGGTACCGCCGGCCGAACTGCCCGATGAATCCATTCTGCGTGAGGTGATCGATGGCCTTCGGGCGCTCTAGCCGCACCGGTGCGATGCACGCCGTGTCGCCGGTCGAGCCGCTGACCCTGAAGATCCTGGTCGCGGGTGGCTTCGGGGTGGGCAAGACCACCCTGGTCAGTGCGGTGAGCGAGATCAGACCGCTGCGGACCGAGGAACTGCTGTCCGAGCCCGGTGTCGGCATCGACGACACCGGGGGAGTGGAGGGCAAGTCCACCACCACCGTGGCGATGGACTTCGGGCGCATCACGCTGCGCGAGGACCTGGTCCTGTACCTGTTCGGCACGCCCGGACAGGACCGCTTCTGGTTCCTGTGGGACGAGCTGGCCCAGGGCTCGCTCGGCGCCGTCGTCCTCGCCGACACCCGCCGCCTCGCCGACTGCTTCGCCGCCGTCGACTACTTCGAGCGGCGGGGGATCCCGTTCGTGGTCGCCGTCAACTGCTTCGACGGGGCCGAACGCCATCCGGTGGTGACCGTACGGGAGGCGCTGGACCTCGACCCCGAGGTGCCGGTGCTGCTGTGCGACGCCCGGGACCGGGAGTCCGTGAAGGACGTGCTGGTCGGGGTCGTGGAACACGCGATGTCGTTGGCGCGGGCCCGGCGCCGGAGCCTGACCGCGGGGACCTGACCAGCGTCTCCCGGCCCCCGGGGACCGGGTGCACAGGAGGCGGCCCGTACCCCCGCCGACTGGGGTACGGGCCGCAGCTCTCATGGGGGGAGACGGAGGGTCTCGCTCGCGGCGTCGTACGCGGAGCGGGACTGTGGAGCGAGTGTGAACCCGTCGCCGGGGGCCGTCAAGCGTTGGGACAACAGCCCCTGTTCAGGGTCCGCGCCCGCCCGCCGCCGTCACCCCGGCGTGGCCGTCCGCGCCACCTGCGCCAGGGTCGTCACCGCACCGCGACGACCGCCGATCCGTGCCCGAACAGCCCCTGGTTCGCGGTGATCCCCGCGCGGGCCCCCGGTACCTGCCGGTCCCCGGCCGTACCGCGCAACTGCCAGGTCAGCTCGCACACCTGGGCGATGGCCTGCGCCGGCACCGCCTCCCCGAAGGAGGCCAGCCCGCCGCTGGCGTTCACCGGCACCCGCCCGCCGAGCGCCGTCGCGCCCTCCCGTACGAGCTTGGCCCCCTCGCCCTCGGCGCACAGGCCGATGTCCTCGTACCACTCCAGTTCCAGGGCGGTGGAGAGGTCGTACACCTCGGCGAGCGAAAGGTCGCCGGGCCCGATGCCGGCTTCCTCGTACGCGGCACGGGCGATCGACGCCCGGAACGAGCCCGGCGCCGGCCGTACGGCGGTCACCGAGTCGGTGGCGATGTCCGGGAGGTCGAGGACCGTACGGGGATACGTCGGCGTCACCGTCGACACCGCCCGGATCCGCACCGGATCGGCGATCCCGCGCGAGCGCGCGAAGTCCATGCTGCTCAGGACCAGCGCCGCGCCCCCGTCCGAGGTGGCGCAGATGTCGAGCAGCCGCAGCGGATCGGCGACGACCGCCGACCGCGCGACCTCGTCGGCGGTGACCGGCTTGCGGTAGCGGGCGTGCGGGTTGAGTGCGCCGGCCGCGGCGTTCTTGACCTTCACCTGCGCGAAGTCCTCGAGCGTGTCCCCGTACACGGCCATCCGGCGGCGCGCGTACAGGGCGAAGTACGCCGGGTTCGTGGCGCCCAGCACGCGGAACCGCAGCCAGTCCGGATCGTCCGGCCGGTCCCCGCCCGCCGGGGCGAAGAACCCCTTGGGCGCCGCGTCCGCGCCGACCACCAGGACGACGTCGGCCAGCCCGGCCAGGATCTGCGCCCGCGCCGCCCCGATGGCCTGGGCCCCGGAGGCGCAGGCCGCGTACACGCTGGTCACGCGCGCGCCCTGCCAGCCGAGGGCCTGGGCGAAGGTCGCACCGGCCACGTAGCCGGGGTAGCCGGAGCGCACGGTGTCGGCGCCGACGATCGACCGGACGTCGGTCCATTCGAGCCCGGCGTCGGCGAGCGCGGTGCGGGCCGCGGCCCGCCCGTACTCGACGAAGCTGCGGCCCCACTTGCCCCAGGGGTGCATCCCGGCCCCGAGGACGGCGATGTCGGCGCTCACGCGGCGCCTCCCGTCGGCTTGAACCGCCAGGTGGTCCAAGCGGCTTCGGCGTCCTCGTTCAGCACGCCGCCGACCACCTCCACCTCCATCCCGACCGCCAGATCGGCGACGGTGACCCCGGGAACCGTCTGCCCGAGCACGACCATCCCCTCGGCCTCGAGCTCCACCGCGATCAGGGTGTACGGCTCCCAGGGCGCGTCCGGGTCGGAGACGTACGGCGCGGGCGGCCGGTACCGCCCGTCGGTGAAGGACCACACCCGCCCGCGGGGGGAGAGCGGGACCTCGGCGAGCTCGCCGCCGCCGGGGCAGTGCGGATTGCGGCAGTACGCGTCCTCGCGCGGGAAGAACACCGCGGTACAGGCGGAACACCGGGTGCCGAGCAGCCGGAAGCCGCCGTCCGGTCCGTCCTCGGCGAACCACCCGCTCACCACGGGGGTGCGTGCGCGTCCCAAGGGAACCCCTCCCTAGCCAGTCACAGCGATCTGACGGTTCGTCAGGAGTCTGTCACGGGCGGGCGGCCCTGGCACGGGTTCTCGGCAAGCCACTTCTGCGCGATCTCGGCCAGCTCCGCGTCCCGGCCGGCCAGCATCATCCGGATCATCTGCGCGTCCCCGCGCAGCGACCAGGCAGGGTGCCCGAAGGTGGCCGTGTTGTTCTTCTCGATCAGGAAGTGCGCGGGCCAGGCGGTCCCGTACCCGATCAGGGGGAGCGCGGCGAGGTAGCGCCTACGGCCGCGGGCCAGGCCGTACGCCGTGAGGGCGAGCCCGGTGAGGGTGCCGGTGAGGTGGACCCAGCGGGTGGCGGCGCGGGAGTGCATGGCGACGTAGTAGGGCCAGAACTCCTCGTACGAACGGTGCGAACGGTTGGTCATGCGGGCACGGTACTCACGGCCGGACCGAGGCGACAGAGACCGGGAAGTCGAAGGCGGAATCGGGAAAGGCCTCGGGCTTGAACGTGAAATGCCACCACTCCTCGGGCAGGTTCACGAAGCCCTGCGCGGCGAGCGTCCGTCCCAGCAGCTGCCGGTTGGCGCGGGCGGCGCCCGTGATCCTCGGGTTGTCGGTGTGCGAGAGCGGATCGAAGAGGTCGAACGGGGTCCCCATGTCGACGGGCCGCCGCAGCGGCAGCCGCACCAGCGTCACGTCGACCGTACTCCCGCGACTGTGCCCGGACTTCTCGGCGATGTACCCGTCGGGAATCAGCCGCTCCTTGTCGATGTCCGGATAGAACTCCGCCTTCGTGGACTGGTCCTGCGGGTCCGCGGCCCACCGCACGAAGCTGTCCACCGCGCGCTGCGGCCGGTAGCAGTCGTACACCGTCAGCGAGTACCCGCGCGGCAACAGCTCCCGCTGCGCGCGCCGCAGCGCCTCGGCGGCGGGACGGGCGAGCAGGCAGACGGGCTCCTCGTACCCGTCCACGACCGCGCCGGTGAAATTGTCCGCCGTGGCGTACCTGATGTCCTGGCCGATCGTGGGATCGACCTCGGCCAGGGCCACGAACCCGGGCGGCGCCGAGGCCCCGGTGCCGCCGCCGGCGAGCACCGCCGCACAGCCCATCACTCCCGCAACTGCAGTCATCCTCATACCCCTTGGCATATCATCACGGTATGCAGGTACAGCCGAGGGACTCGCACTGCTCCACCTGCGGTTCGCTGTTCGACACGACCGCCTGGCCCCGTACGTGCGCCTCGTGCGGCGCCGTCACGTACCGCAACCCGCTCCCGGTGGCCGTCACGCTGCTCCCGGTCGAGGACGAGGCGGGCACCGGCCTCGTGGTCATCACCCGCACCATCGAGCCGGCGCTCGGCGGCATCGCCCTGCCGGGCGGCTTCATGGACTTCGGCGAGGACTGGCGCGACGCGGTCGTCCGCGAGCTGCGCGAGGAGACGGGCATCCGCGCCCCGGCCTCCGAGGTCGTCCTGGCCGACGCGATGAGCTCCCCGGCGGGCCACCTGCTGCTCTTCGGCCTTCTGCCGCTGCGCCCGACGGCATCCCTGCCGCCGTCGGTCCCGACGGACGAGACCACGGGCTGGCACGTCCTGCGCACCCCGACGCAGCTGGCGTTCCCGCTGCACACCCAGGCCGCCGCGGCGTGGTTCGCGGGACGCTACGGCCTCTGACGGCGAGGCGGGCGTACGGGTCGGGCCCGGCGTGATGCCGGCCCGCCGCCCGCCGCTCATACCCCCAGGTCCCTCACGAAGCCCGCCATCGTCACCACCGCGACGGCCACCGCCGTCACCGTCAGACCCCGCCCCCACAGCGCCCTCAACGGCACCGGCCGGACCCGGAGGCACGCCCCCGCGACCACCGGGAGCACAGCGCTCGCCACCGTGCACGCCCAGAGCGCCCCGAACCCGGGGGCCGACGCGACGTGGTCGCGCAGCCACCCGTGGGCCAGCAGGGCGGGTGGCGCCGATACCGGCACCAGCAGGACCAGGACCGCGACCGGCTCCGGCCACGCCGTCAGCCGGGCGGTCAGGCGGCCCAGGAGCGCCAGCGGCTTGACGAGCAGCAGCCCGTGGAGGAAACCCACCGCCACCGCGGCGACCGGTCCGACCCCGAACATCACCAGGAACCCGCCCGGGGACGCCTCCTGCGTCGCGACGAGCAGCCCCCATGCGAGGAGCAGCTGGCAGGCGCCCACGACCTCGGCGCCCGGCGCGATGTCCCACTGCCGCGGTCGGCGCAGTGACCGCAGCCCGGGCACGCTGGCCCGCGCGGGCCCCGTCGGGTGCGCCGGGCTCGCCAAGACCATCACAAACCCCCTGAACGAACGGCTCCGACGGCAGCAGGGTCGGTCGCCGCCGCACGGGGCAGGATCCCGCGGCCCCCTAGAAGGGCCCTGCATCCGCGCTGGAATGCGCCCCGGAAGCGGCCCCGGATCCCGGTGCGGGAGCCGATCCGGGTACCGTCCCGGACACCGATCCGGGTACCGTCCCGGATCCGGTTCCGGCCCCGGGTCCCGTCCCGGCCGGCCCCGGCACCTCGCGGTCGAGTCCCCGTACCTCCACGCCCTCCACGGGTTCCCCGGCCTCGTTCTCCACCACCACCGCGTCGCCCAGCCACCGCACCGTGTACCGCTCGACCACGCCCGGCTCGAAGCCCGGTCCCGGGTCCCGGATCACCACCCCGCCGCCCGTGCGTCCCCGTGCCGGGGCCCACGCCTCCAGGGCCACCCCGCCCTCCCCGGGCCGGCGCACCGGCAGTACCGCCCCCGCCCGGGCCAGTACCGGGATCCGCCCCGGCGGGGCGTCCAGCAGGATCTGCCCGGGGCCCTCGTACGCCGCCCCGGTCGCGGTGTCGTACCACCGCCCGCGGGGCAGCCGGACCGCCCGCCGGTCCGCCCCGCATTCCAGCACCGGCGCCACCAGCAGCGCGTCGCCGAGCAGGAACGCGTCCTCGCAGTCCCGCAGCGCCCGGTCCTCCGGCGCCCCCCACCACAGCGGCCGTACGTACGGGGCCCCGGTCCGGCGCGCCAGCTGGGCCAGCGTCATGAAGTACGGCCTCAGCCGCTCCCGCTCCGCCAGGACGGCCCGCGCCCGCTCCTCCACCTCCGCCCCGAACTCCCACGGCTCGCGCCGCCCGGCCCAGATCGCCGAGTGGGTCCGGAACAGCGGCAGGTACGACCCCAGCTGGAGCCAGCGCAGATACAGCTCCGGCGCGGGCGCACCCCCGAAACCGCCGACGTCCGGGCCCGAGTACGGCACCCCGCACAGGCCGAGCCCCAGCACCAGCGCGAGCGAGGCCCGCAGCCCCTCCCAGCCCGTCTCCACGTCCCCGGACCAGGTGCCCCCGTACCTCTGCATCCCCGCCCACCCCGACCGGGAGAACAGGAACGGCCGCTCGTCGGGCCGCAGCCGCACCAGCCCCTCCCAGCCCGCCCGCGCCATCCCCAGCGCGTACACGTTGTGCGCGGCCCGGTGGTCCCCGCCGGCGCCGTCCATCGCGTGCCGCGCCGAACGCGGCAGCGTCATGTCCCCGAACGGCGCGAAGGACACCGGTTCGTTCATGTCGTGCCACACCCCGCAGAAGCCCTGCTCCAGCCGCTCGGCGTACAGCCCGCCCCACCACGAGCGCACCGCCGGATCCGTGAAGTCCGGGTACGCGCACTCGCCGGGCCAGACCTCGCCGCGCACCTCCCGCCCCTGCGCATCCCGTACGAAGGCCCCGCCCGCCCCCACCGCACGGCCCGAGTCGTGCACCGCGTCTCCCGCCTTCACCGCCGGGTCGACGATCGAGACGAGCCGTACGCCCTGCTCCCCCAGCTCCCGCGCCAGCCCCGGCAGATCGGGGAACCGCTCCTTGTCGACCGTGAACACACGGTGCTCGTCGTAGTGGTCGATGTCCAGGTGCACGGCCGACAGGGGGAGCCCGCGCGCGGTGTAGCCCGACACCACCCGCCGCACCTCCTGCGCGCTCCCGAACCCCCACCGCGCGTGCTGGTAACCGAGCGCCCATTCGGGCGGCACGGCGGCCCCGCCCGTCAGCCCCGACCAGCCCTGCAGCACTCGCGCCGGCGTCCCCACCAGCACCCAGCACCGCAGCGGCCCGCCCTCCATGCGCAGCTCGCTCGAGCCCGGCCGGTCCGCGCCGGAGCCGGCGCCCTCCTCGCCCTCGCGCAGTGCCACCCGGCCGTCCCAGGAGTTGTCGTGGAACACCAGATGCGTTCCCGCGTCCGCGACCACCATCTGCACCGGCATGGTGATGTACAGCGGATCGTCGCCCGGCCCGAAGCCGCCCTTGGGGTCCGTGTTCCACAGCCGGTACACCCCGTCCCGCAGCCGCGGCCCGCCGGCCCGTCCGCCCAGCCCGAAGAACCGTGCGTCCGCCGGCACCTCGGCCCGCTGGAGCCACCGCGATTCGACCGGCTGCCCGGCGACCGGCTCCGCCGGCTCCCACCAGCGCGGCGGGAACTCCCGGCGCAGCACCGTGCCGCCGGGCGTGCGCACCTCGACCGCCCCGTGCCGGGACACCGCCACCGTGACCCGCTCCGACACCACCCGCCAGCCGCCGCCGGTGTCCGGTTCCAGCACGGCCCGCGGGTCGGGCCCCGGCCCGCTGCCGACCAGCGCGTACGAGGGCGTCGGCGCGGCCCCGTCCCAGCCCCAGAACACCGCACCGCCCGCCGTGACCCGTACGAGCAGCTCCGACCGGGCGAACCGCAGCACCCCGCCGCCCGGCCGGGGTTCCGTACCGGTCAGCAGCCCCGGCACGCGGGCCCGCTCCGCGCCCCGGCGCGGGAGCCCCACCGCGTCCGCCCGCCGGTGGCGCCAGGCCGAGCGCCACGCGCGCCGTCCGCGCTCCGTACCGATCTCTTTCACCGCACGCACCAGATCGCGACCGTTCATGCTGCTCACCCTGCCACCGGCCGCCGGGCGAGCGGGCTGCGTTCAACTTCCGTTCACTCGTCCATGACGCCTCTGGTGCGGATCTAGATCGCATGGCATGGTCCCTGTGAGCCGCCGCGCGCACACCCACCGCGCGATGGCACCGTACGCACACCACGCGAGAGCCGCAGACTTGACCGGGAGCCCACCCATGACCTCAGCCACCCCGCCGGAACCCCTCTGGTCCCCGGGCCCCGACCGCATCGCCGCGGCCCGTATCACCGCGTTCCAGGCCTGGGCCGCGGAGCGGTTCGGAGCCCCCGCGGACGGCGGCTACCCCGCGCTGCACAGCTGGTCCGTCGACGAGCTCGACACCTTCTGGCAGGCCGTCGCCGAGTGGTTCGAGGTCCGGTTCACCACTCCGTACGAGTCCGTCCTCGCGGACCGCTCCATGCCGGGCGCGCGCTGGTTCACGGGTGCCGAGCTCAACTACGCCGAGCACGCCCTGCGCGCCGCCGAGGACCCGGCGCGCGCGGACGACGCCGCGCTGCTGTACGTGGACGAGACCCACGAAGCCACCCCCGTGACCTGGGCCGAGCTCCGCCGCCAGGTCGGCGCGCTCGCCGCCGAGCTGCGCGCCCTCGGCGTACGCCCCGGCGACCGGGTGAGCGGCTACCTCCCCAACATCCCCCAGGCCGTCACCGCGCTCCTCGCCACCGCCGCCGTCGGCGCCGTGTGGACCTCCTGCGCCCCCGACTTCGGCGCGCGCAGCGTCCTCGACCGCTTCCAGCAGGTCGAACCGGTCGTCCTGTTCGCCGTCGACGGCTACCGCTACGGCGGCAAGGAGCACGACCGCCGCGACACCGTCGCCGAACTGCGTGCCGAGCTCCCCTCGCTGCGCGCGGTCGTCCACATCCCGCTGCTCGGTACGGCCGCCCCCGAGGGCGCCCTCGAGTGGTCGGAGCTGACCTCCGCCGCCGTCGAGCCGGTCTTCGAGGCCGTCCCGTTCGACCACCCGCTCTGGGTGCTCTACTCCTCCGGTACGACGGGCCTGCCCAAGGCGATCGTGCAGTCCCAGGGAGGCATCCTCCTCGAGCACCTGAAGCAGCTCGGCCTGCACTGCGACCTCGGCCCCGTGGACCGGTTCTTCTGGTACACCTCCACCGGCTGGATGATGTGGAACTTCCTCGTCTCCGGCCTGCTCACCGGTACGACGGTCGTCCTGTACGACGGCAGCCCGGGCTACCCCGACACCGGGGCCCAGTGGCGGATCGCCGAGCGGACCGGGGCCACCCTGTACGGAACCTCCGCCGCGTACGTCATGGCCTGCCGCAAGGCGGACGTGCACCCCGCGCGCGATTTCGACCTCTCCGCCGTGAAGTGCGTGGCGACCACGGGCTCGCCGTTGCCGCCCGACGGCTTCCGCTGGCTCCACGACGAGGTCGCCGAGGACCTCTGGATCGCCTCCGTCAGTGGCGGCACCGACGTCTGCAGCTGCTTCGCCGGCGCCGTCCCCACCCTCCCCGTCCACATCGGCGAGCTGCAGGCCGCCTGCCTGGGCACCGACCTGCAGTCCTGGGACCCGTCCGGCAAGCCGCTGACCGGGGAGGTCGGCGAGCTGGTCGTCACCAACCCCATGCCCTCCATGCCGATCCACTTCTGGAACGACCCGGACGGCAGCCGCTACCGCGACAGCTACTTCGAGATGTTCCCCGGCGTCTGGCGCCACGGGGACTGGATCACGATCACCGACCACGGCTCGGTGGTCATCCACGGCCGCTCCGACTCCACCCTCAACCGGCAGGGCGTCCGGATGGGCTCCGCCGACATCTACGAGGCCGTCGAACGGCTCCCCGAGATCAAGGAGTCCCTCGTGATCGGCCTGGAGGAGCCGAACGGGGGCTACTGGATGCCGCTGTTCGTCCACCTCGCACCCGGCGCCACCCTCGACGACGACCTCCGCGGCCGCATCAAGGCGACGATCCGCGAGGAACTCTCCCCGCGGCACGTCCCCGACGAGATCATCGAGGTCCCGGGCATCCCGCACACCCTCACGGGCAAGCGCATCGAGGTCCCGGTCAAGCGCCTCCTCCAGGGCACGCCCATGGCGAAGGCGGTCAACCCCGGTTCGGTCGACCGGCTCGACCTCCTGCCCTTCTACGAGGAGCTGGGCCGCACCCGTACCCGCGGCTGAGGTCACTGTCAGTGGCCCTGGTTACTGTGAGTGAGCAATCGACTGCGCCACTCAGGGGGAGCCATGCCACGGACGACGCGTCACGACAACGGCCGCAAGACCAGCGACACCACCGGTCGTACGGCCGGCCGCACCACCCGGCGCCGCATGCTGCGCCGCGAAGTCCCCAGCACCGTCGGCCTCCTGGCCGACGCAGGGGACTTCGCGGCCATGCGCGGCTACCGCAGCTTCACCTTCGACCACCACGACGACTACAGCGACTACCTGCGGCACGTCGACGGCCTGCTCCGGTCCCTCGCGGCCCAGGGCATCCACACCACCGTTGCCCTCTTCGACCCCGACGACTACGCCGAGTTCTGCACGGAACACGGCCTCGATCCGGACACCGCCGCAGCCCGCACCCGCTTCACCGCCGAACTGGCCGGCGCCGGGGCCGTGCTGCCCTACACCGGCCAGCCCATCGACGAACTCGTCCCGCTCCTCGTCGACGCGGCCGTCCGCCAGGCCACCTGGGAGTACGCCACCGGCCTGCTCGCCGGCGTCGGAAACTGCGCCGACTGCGGCGAGGACATCGGCCACGCCTCCTTCACCCGGGCCGCCGACACGCTCACCCGCCTCGTCGACGGCGCCGGACCCGGCCACCACCACCTGGTGTGCAGCGTCCCGACCCAGGACGAACAGCTCCTCGCCGTCCTGCACGCCGAAGTCACCGACGACCCGGGCGGCCCACCACGCATCGAGGGCCGCGAAAGCCTCGACTTCGTCACCGTCCTCGCCACCGGCCTCGCCCTCGGCGGCCCCGGGGGACTGGTGCTGCGCAGCACCACCGAGGGCTTCCGCGACCGGGTCCACGGCTGGCGCCTCGACCGCGGCCGCCTGGTCCCGCTCTCCGCGGCGGCCGTGTTCAACGCCTACTGCACGGACGCCGACACCGGGGACCCCGTAGCCCCCGAGCCCGGTGTCGAATACTGCCCCGGCTACGAGGTGGACGGTCCCACCCCGCACCACTAGCGCGAGCCGACCGGGAGACGACCGAGGGGCCCCCGCCACCGGCGAAGGCCCCTCGATCGACAACACCCCGCCCGGCTACTCGCCGGACAGCACCGCCTGAGCGGCCACACGGGCCTCGTCGGCGCTGTCCGCCGCACGCGCCGCGGCAGCGGCACGCTCACACTGCGCCAGCGTGTGCTTGGCGAGCGTCGCCCGCACGTAGGGAATCGAAGCGGCACCCATCGAAAGAGAGGTGACACCCAGACCCGTCAGCACACAGGCCAGCAGCGGGTCGGAAGCGGCCTCGCCACAGACGCCGCAGCTCTTGCCCTCGGCCCTGGCAGCCTCGGCCGACATGGCGATCAGGTCGAGCAGCGCCGGCTGCCACGGGTCCTGCAGCCGCGACACCGCACCGACCTGACGGTCGGCGGCGAACGCGTACTGGGCCAGGTCGTTGGTGCCCAGCGACAGGAACTCGACCTCCTGCAGGATCGAGCGCGCCCGCAGCGCAGCGGACGGGATCTCCACCATCGCGCCGAACTTCGCCTTCAGCCCGGCCTCGCGGCACGCGTCCGCGAACGCCCTCGCGTCGATCCGGTCGGCCACCATCGGAGCCATGACCTCGAGGTAGACCGGCAGGCCCTCGGCCGCCTTGGCCAGCGCGGTGAGCTGCGTGCGCAGCACGTCCGGGTGGTCCAGCAGCGACCGCAGACCGCGCACGCCGAGCGCCGGGTTCGGCTCGTCGGCCGGCGTCAGGAAGTCCAGCGGCTTGTCGGCACCGGCGTCCAGGACGCGTACGACCACACGACCCTCGGGGAAGGCCTCGAGCACCTTGCGGTACGACTCGATCTGCTTCTCCTCGGACGGCGCCTTCTTGCTGTCGTCCAGGAACAGGAACTCGGTACGGAACAGGCCCACACCCTCGGCTCCGGCCTCCACGGCCGCCGGCACGTCCGCCGGACCGCCGACGTTGGCCAGCAGCGGCACCTTGTGACCGTCGGAGGTCGCACCCGGACCGGACGAGGCCGCGAGAGCGGCCTTGCGCTCGGCGGCCGCGGCCTCCAGCTCGGCCCGCTTCTCGGCGGTGGGCTCGACGAACAGGTCACCCGTGCTGCCGTCGACGGCGATGACCGTGCCCTCGGCGATCTCACCGGCACCCGGCAGCGCCACGATCGCCGGCACGCCCAGCGCCCGCGCGAGGATCGCGCTGTGGCTGGTCGGGCCGCCCTCCTCGGTCACGAAGCCGAGGACGAGCGCCGGGTCGAGCAGCGCGGTGTCGGCGGGGGCCAGGTCCCGCGCGATCAGCACGTACGGCTCGTCGCTGTCCGGCACACCCGGCATCGGCACACCGAGCAGCCGCGCCACGATCCGGTTCCTGACGTCATCCAGGTCGGCCACCCGGCCGGCCATGTACTCCCCGGCTCCCGCGAGCAGGTCACGGTACGAGGCGAACGCGTCGTACACCCCGCGCTCGGCGGTGCTGCCGACAGCGATGCGCCGGTCCACGTCCGCCATCAGCTCGGGGTCCGTGGCGATCATCGCCTGGGCCTCGAGCACGTGCTGGGCCTCGCCGCCGGCCAGCTGGCCGCGCGCGATCAGGTCGGCGGACACAGCCTCCACGGCTTTGCGGGCGCGCCCCTGTTCGCGCTCCGCCTCGTCCGCGGTGATCTGCTTGGCCGGCGGCTCGAGAACCGCCGTGCCCATGTGCCGCACCTCGCCGATCGCCACCCCGTGGCTCACGCCGACGCCTCGCAGCGTTGTCTCCATTTCACCCGTCTCCGATTGAGCGGCGGCCCCGGCCGCCGCGGTGGATGTCCGACCCGCCCGTGTGGGACGGACGCGTCACTGCCAGCTGAAGAGAACGTCTCCGGCCTTGACGTCGCCGTCCTCGTTCATGTCGCCGAGGGCGTCGGCGGTGGCCTCCAGCGCCACGACGGGGCAGATCGGCGACTTGCCGGCGTCCTCGACGGCCTGCGGGTTCCAGCGGATGACGCCCTGACCGCGGGTCACGGTGTCGCCCTTGTTGACGAGGAGCTCGAAGCCCTCGCCGTTGAGCTGAACGGTGTCGATCCCGAGGTGGGTGAGTACGCCGTGTCCTTCGCCGTCGACGACGACGTACGCGTGCGGGTGCAGGGAGACGATCACACCGTCGACGGGGGACACCGCCTCCGAGGGCTCACGCACGGGGTCAATGGCAGTGCCCGGACCCACCATTGCGCCGGAGAACACCGGATCGGGCACTGCCGCGAGTCCGATGGCGCGCCCGGCGAGTGGGGACGTCACGCTGGTCATGGGGGGCCTCCCAGGGGTGGGGCTTCATCGTGTTGCCGTCACAGCCTGTGCTGTGGCGACATACTTTTTGAAGGGTATGTCATGACACGTCCCGGTTCGCACGTAGTGAAGCCCCTGCCAGAGGCCACGACGCGCTGCCGCGACGACGTAGTGGACTAGACCATACGCCTGAATCGATTTGCTTGGGCACCACCCGCCCTGTACTGTCGTGACTCCCGCCAGGACGTGCCGCGTGAACATCTCGCGAACAGCTGATGGACGGGACTCCTCCTCTTCAGTGCCGATCTTGATCTTTTCTTCTCCTCGTATGCCTTTTCGGTAAATCGGGTGAGTGGTCAGGAAGCCGGAAAAGCCCTGATAGAGTCGGAATCGCCGGAAAGGGAAAACGCGAAAGCGAAGACCCCGGAAAGCAAGCGGGACTGACTCTGATAGAGTCGGAAACGCAAGAACGAAAGCCCGGAGGAAAGCCCGAGAGGGTGAGTACAAAGGAAGCGTCCGTTCCTTGAGAACTCAACAGCGTGCCAAAAATCAACGCCAGAAGTTGATACCCCGTCCACTTCGGTGGATGAGGTTCCTTTGAAAAAGACCTGCGAGGTCGCCTTCGGGTGATGCTTGCAGGCAACAACACAGCGAGGACGCAGTGGTCAGTCGGTCATATTCCGACCATGACTGGCCCGCTCAACGTGTG